>JAIYDD010000108.1 GCA_027487675.1 Acetobacteraceae bacterium
GGCACCGGCGGATGCGGCGCCGGCGCGCCCGGGCTCGACCTCCGGCTGACCGGCGGCGTCCGGGCGCGGCGCGGCGGCGGCCGCCGCGTCGGCCAGGGCGGCACCGGCGGATGCGGCGCCGGCGCGCCCGGGCTCGGCCTCCGGCTGACCGGCGGCGTCCGGGCGCAGCGCGGTGAGCCGCAGCGCGGCCAGGTGGATCTCGACCGTGCAGAGCCCCTCCGCCGGCCTGCCGAGCGGCTGGCGCAGCGCGCCGGAGACGGTGGCGCCGGACAGCGGCGGCAGTTCGAGCGCCAGGCGCGCCGAAGGGGGCGCATCGGCCAGGGCGCGGCGCAGCAGGTCGCGCTCGGCCTCCGCGTCCAGCCGCGCGGCGGCGTTCTCCCGCGCCAGGCCGGCGAGCAGCCCGGCCAGCGCCGCCGGCCCGCCCGGGCCGGCCAGGACGCGCAGGCCGGGCGGCAGCAGGGGCAGCAGGCGGGCGGCGGCGGCCTCTTCCTTTGCCAGCACGCCGAGCAGCCGCGTGCCGGCGGGCAGCGGGAGCAGGCGGGCCGGCACGGCGCCGGGCCGCGCCAGCACGCCGTTGGAGAGGACGAGCGTCACCAGCGGCGGGCTGTCCGGCAGGTCCATGCCCGGGGCGAGCACCAGGGCCGGGGCGCCGGCCTCGATCTCGGCGAGCTCGGCGGCGCCGATGCGCAGGCCGATCATGCGGCGAGCCTGCCGCCTTCGCGCGCCATGGCGGCACGCAGCAGGCCGAGCCAGTGCTGCGCCGCGGCGTCCCAGGTCAGGCGGGCGGCGGCGGCGGCGGCGGCCTCGGCCAGCCGCGCGGCGGCGGGCGGGTCGGCCAGCAGCGCGGCGGCGGCGGCGGCCAGCCGGGCCGGGTCGGCGCCGGGGACGATGCGGGCAAGCTCGGGCGCGGCGGGCCCCAGCGCCTCCAGCGCGGCGGCGGTGGCGATGACCGGGCAGCGATTCGCGGCGGCTTCCAGGAACACCAGCGGCGCGCCTTCGAGGCGGGAGGGCAGCAGCAGCGCATCGGCCGCCAGGTACCAGGGCGCCGGATCGGCCAGCGGGCCGAGCGGGCGCAGCAGGCCGCGCGGATCGCCGGCGGCGCGGCTTTCGATGAGGCCGCGCAACGGGCCATCCCCGGCGACGGCCAGGGTGAAGGGCAGGCGGTCGGCGATGTCGGGCAGCAGGTCGGCGCCCTTCGCTTCCTCGAGCCGCCCGACGAAGAGCAGCAGCGGCGCATCGGCGCGCAGCCCGATCGCGGCGCGCAGCGTCCGCCGCGCCAGGCCGCGTTCCATGGCCGAGGGCGCCGGGGCGGGGTTCGGGACCACCGCGACCGCGCCCGGATCGAGGCCGAGATGCCGCGCGCCGCGCGCCGCCACCGGCGCCGAGACGGCGGCGAGGATGGCGCGATCGAGCCCGAGCACCGGGCGCAGCGCGTCGAGGCCGGGCGGCGGCGCGTCCGCCGCCAGGTGCAGCGCGATGACGCGCGGGATGGCGGCCTCGGCCAGCGCCGCCATCAGGCCGGGGGCGGCCTCGGGCCAGGGCAGCGGCAGCAGCGCGGCGTCCGGGCGGGCCGCGGCCAGCAGCGCCGCGGCGGCCTCGCGCTGGGCGGGCAGGACGGCGTCGGGCGGCGCGCCCTCCGCCCGGCCGATGGCGGCTTGGTGCAGCGCGACGGCGGGCGGCAGCAGCGGGCGCAGGGCGTCCAGCAGCGCGGGCGCGGCCGCCAGCGCGACCGCCAGCCCCGGCCGCGCCGCCAGCCGCGCCACCAGCGCCGCCGTGTGGCGTTCCGTCCCGCCGAGGCGGGTGGCGGGCAGCGCGACCAGCAGGCGGGCCAGCCGGCGCGTCCTCATGCGCCGTGGTGGGCGCGGTACCAGGCGACGAAGCGGGCCATGCCGTCGGCGAGCCTGGTGCGGGGCGCGAAGCCGGTCAGCGCGGCGAGATCGTCCACCGCGGCCCAGGTGCGCAGCCCGTCGCCGGGCTGGCGCGGCTTGTGGACGACATTGGCGCGGCGGCCGCAGGCCTGCTCGATGGTGGCCAGCAGCTCCGGCAGGGGCACGGGGGTGTGGTTGCCGATGTTGAGCACCCGATAGGGCGCCGTGGACGAGGCCGGGTCGGGCCGCGTCGCGTCGAAGCCAGGATCGCCGGCGGGGGCCAAGGGCAGCAGGCGCAGGATGGCGGCCACCACGTCGTCCACATAGGTGAGGTCGCGCTGCATCTCCGCCGCCGCGTAGAGCTCCACCGTCTCGCCGGCCAGGATGGCGCGGGTGAAGCGCCAATAGGCCATGTCGGGCCGGCCCCAGGGGCCGTAGACGGTGAAGAAGCGCAGGCCCGAGGAGGGCAGGCCGAACAGATGGGCGTAGGTGTGCGCCATCAGCTCGTTGGCGCGCTTGGTCGCGGCATAGAGCGACAGCGGGTGGTCGGCGCCGGCATGTTCGGAGAAGGGCAGCGCGGCGTTCAGCCCATAGACCGAGGAGGAGGAGGCATAGACCAGGTGCTTTGGCGGGGCCGCGCGGCAGGCCTCCAGCACGGACAGGAACCCGTCCATGTTGGACTTCAGGTAGGCGGCCGGGTCGGTCAGCGAGTAGCGCACGCCGGCCTGGGCGGCGAGGTGCAGCACGTAGTCGGCGCGGAGCGCGGCGATGGCGGCGGCGGCGCCGGGGGCGGCGAGGTCCTGGCGGTGCAGCGCGAAGCGGGAATGGCGGGAGAGCAGCTCGACCCGTGCCTCCTTCAGGGCGGGGTCGTAGTAGGCGTTCAGGTTGTCCATGCCGACCACCTCCGCGCCGGCGGCGAGCAGGGCGCCGGCGCAGTGGAAGCCGATGAACCCGGCGGCGCCGGTGACGAGGATCCGCGCGCCGGCGAGGTCGCTTGTCATGCGCGGCGCGGCCTTCTGGCGGGCGGGGCGGCGGCCTCGGCGGAGGCGGCCCGATGGGCTGGCATGGAGGCGTCCTGGGCGGGTCGGGCCTGCGCGACCCGGTCGGCGCGGGATTAGCCCAGCCCGGCGCGCGGCGCCATCGGTGGCGGGGCGGGCGGCTTCGGGTGACTTGTGTTACATTGGCTTTTTATCAAATTTAGCACTTTATGTGGGTGTTGCGGCGTGGTGGCGGCAGCGGCGCGGGGGCGACGAGGCCGCATCGGAGGTCCGGGACGGGCCGGCAGCGGACCCTCCGGCCATCCTGGCGATCCCCGGATGGCGGCATCGCGCGGGCATCCGGTCGCCGCCGCGACCAGGCTCGGCCCGGCATGGCGCCCCGCGGTCGCATCCGCGCCTGGCTTTGCCCGGCCCGGGGAGCGGGATCGTCGCCGGCCGCGGATGCAGGGCGGGGCGGCGCGCCTGGCCGCCCCGCCCCTTCATGTCATGCGCGGCTCATGCGCGGCGCCTGACGTCGCCCCCCTGCGGCATCCCGCCGAAGGCGCGACCGCGCCCGAGGCACGGCGGGCAGCGGCGCGTCATGCGCCCGGCATCAGGCGAAGAGGAAGTCGGCGGCGCCGAAGCCCACCGCCTGGAAATCCGCCAGCGAGGTCACGTCGGTGAAGCGCGCGATGGACGTCGCGGCATCGGGCGCCGAGACGACCAGCAGGCTCGCGGCGTTCACGGTGGTGTTGAAGTAGAGCACGAAGTCGCCGGCCGCCTCGCCCACCGCCGCGCCCACGGCCGCCGCGCCGCTCGCGAAGCCCTGGTCGGTCAGCACCATCACGCGCTCGCCGTTCGAATCCGCCGCCGCGCCGGAGAAGAAGCTCTCCGCCGCGCCGCCGGCCACGCCGCCGCTGCCCGGCGCGAAGTTCGCCCCCGCGGCGTCCTCGCCAAGACCCGGCACGTCGAAGAGCAGCGTGTCGGTGGCCGCCGAGAAGTCGGTGATCGTGGCGAAGGCCGCGCCTGTGCCGGCGGCGAGCGGCGTCTGCGGGTCGGCGAAGCGGAAGCCGAAGATGTCCGCGCCGCTGCCGCCCGTGGCGACGTCGTTGCCATCCCCGATCCAGAGCTGGTCGTCGCCGGCGCCGCCGTTCAGCCGGTCCGCCGCGAGGTCGCCGCGGCCCGCTTCCGGCCCGTCATCGCCATACAGCACGTCGTCGCCCGCGCCGCCGGCGAGGTTGTCGCCGCCCGCGCCGCCGAGCAGCGTGTCGTTCCCCTGGTCGCCGCGCAGCACGTCGAAGCCCGCCTGGCCGAGCAGCAGGTCGGTGCCGGTGCCGCCACGCAGCGCGTCGTCCCCGAAGCCGCCGCGGAGCTCATCGTCGCCGCGGCCGCCCTCGAGCGTATCGTCGCCGCGCGCCCCGGCGATGCTGTCATTGCCGTTGCGGCCGGCCAGCCTGGAGCCCATCGCGACGAACTCGCCCGAGGCCGCCGGCAGCACGAGCTTGTAGCCGGCCGTGCCGTCGATCTCCCCGGTCGTGCCGGCGCCGGCGGAGCCGTCGTTCGACAGCCCGTGCACCACGAACTCCCGCAGGTCGAGCGGCCTGAGGCTGGCGGCGTCGAAGCCGGCGCCGAAGCCGGCTTCGGCCGTCAGGTCGTAGGTCTCCTGGAAGCGGATCGTCCCGTCGGGCGCGGTGGGGAACCCGTCCAGCCCCTCGCCTTCGCCATCGGTGAGGTTGAACAGGATGGGGCCATAGGCCGGCAGGCCTTCGCCGAGCTCGACGAAGCCGTCGCCATCGGTGTCGAACGCCTGGCTTGGCACGCGGGAATTGAGCGCCGAGCCGTCCTCGGCCACGCGGCCGTGGATGTGCTGGATATGGACCTGGTCCGGCTCCAGCCCGTCGGCCTCCACCCGCACCGTCATCGCGCCGGCGGCCATCGCGACCTCGACGAAGCCGGTGACGCCGGAGGCGTTGAGCGTGACGAGATCGGCGCGGAAGAGGTCGGTGGCGGTCAGCACGTCGCCGCGGCCGGTGCCGCGCTGTGCGGTCTCGAAGCGCACGGTCTCGGGCGGCCCGGCCATCCCGGGTGGGCATGCATCGTCGGCGCAGCCGGCGTGGTCGTGCGCGGCAGCCACGGGCTCCTGCGTTGCGTCGGCGGCGGATGGGGCGAGGCTGCTGTGGTCGTGCCCGTCATGCGGCATCTGCGTCGTCTCCTCGGATCGTCGCGATCCGAAGGGGCTACGCGACGCGATGGAGACCGGACGCAGGCCTCGCGGCCGCGTGACCCGCAAGATATGGGCCCGGGACGATGCAGGACCATGCCGGCCCGGCCGCCGGGGCCCCGCCGGGCGCGCAATGGCCTGGCATGCGGGCGGCGGCGCGACGGGGCCAGGGCACGGCCAGGACCCGGCCCTGCGCCGGTCGGGATGGACCGGCCGCCTGCCGCCCGCCCGCGTCCCGGCCGCCGGCGCGGAGGCTGCCGGGGGATCCCTGGGCGGGCAGCGGCGACGCGCCGCGGCGCGCGGCCGAGGCAGGGCCGCCCTTCACGCCGGATGCCGCCGCCAGGTCGGGGCAGGTCCGCGGCTTCGCGGCGGCGGACCCGCCGGGGCGATCCTGCGGGCCTCTGGCGCGCCGGGCACGGCCTGGCGGTTGATGTTGCCATTCTGTTCACGAAGGCCGGCCAAAGTCCAGCGAAACCGCAGATCACCCCGGGCGGAAGGGCGGCGGCACGCCGCGGGCGAGGCCGGCCAGGCTGCGCATCGCCTCCTCCAGCCGACGGGGGCCGAAATGCCGCCGGGCGAAACCCTGCGCGGCCACGCCCATCGCGGCCCGCGCCTCGGCGCTGTCCACCAGCGCGGCGAGCCCGGCGACGAAGCCGGCGCGGTCCGGCGCCAGCAGGCACGCGCCTTCCGCCGCCGCGCCGGGCACGCCGAACAGGGCCTCGGCCGTCAGCACGGCGGGCAGGCCATGCGCCAGGTATTCCACCGTCTTGATCTTGAGGCCGCCACCGAAGAACACCGGGTTCACCGCGATATCGAGGCCGCGCAGGAATTCGTGCTGGTCCGCCACCTCGCCGCGCAGCACCAGGCCGGGCGCGGCCAGGCCCGGGCGGGCCTCGGCCAGCGCGGCGCAGATGCCGCCCGCCACGTGCAGCTCCGCGCCGAGCGGCGCGATCGCCGGCCACACCTGGTCCAGCAGCCAGAGCAAGCCGTCCAGGTTCATCGGGCTGCCGCCGCCCAGGAACCCCACGCGCACGGGTCCGGCGCCGCCGCTGCCCGCCGCGCGCGGCAGCGCCGGCACGACATGCGGCGCCAGCAGGACGCGGCCGGGCAGCAGCGCCTCCAGCCAGGCGGCTTCCTCCGGCTGGATCGCCAGGACGAGGGCGAAGGCGGAGAGGATTCGCAGCTCCTCCGCCGCGGGGATGCGGATGAAGTGCTCCCGCCCGAACCGCGCGAAATTCTGCTGGCGGAGCGACATGACGTCGTGGATGTCGATCGCCGTCAGCGCCGGCATCCCCGGCGCGAGCCGCAGCCAGGACAGGCGCAGGTACTGGATCATCACCGCCTGCGGCACGTGGCGCAGCAGCTGGCCCGACAGCGCGCCGAAGATGGCGGGGTCGAAGCGCGCCGCCTCGAAGGGCGTCAGGCCCCAGGGCTTTTCCGCCGGCCCGTCGGCGGGGTGCGGGCAGAAGACGCGCCCGGCCGGGCCCACCACCCGCCGCGCCGCCTCGGCCGAGGCGCCGCCGAGCGGGCCGGCGAAGAACACATCGACCCCCATCTCGCCGCGCGCCGCTTCCAGCAGGGCGGCGATGCGCGCCTGGTTGCCGAGGCGCGGTTCCCAGAAGGGCACGTCCGTCACCACCAGCATCCGCGGCCGGTCCAGCAGCCGCGCGATGGCCGGCGGCGAGGCCAGGATCGCGCGGGCGCGCGACACCCCGGCGGCGTAGCTTGCGTGCAGGCGGGCGGAGGCGCCGGCGATGGCGTCCCGCAGCGCGGGGTCGGCGGCGGCCTGGCGGGCGATGCCGGCCAGCGCCGGGGCGTCGGGCGCGGCGTGGAAGGGCGCCACAGCGTCGAGGCCCGCGAAGGCCTCCGCCGTGCCGATGACGGGGAGGCCGCGGGCCAGCGCCTCCACCGTCTTGATCTTCAGGCCCGTCCCGCCCTCATGCGGGTTCACCACCAAATCGACCTCGGCATAGAGGTCGTCCGCGTCCCGCACCGGGCCGAGCGGCAGCAGGCCGGGGCCGGCTTCCAGGCCCCGCGCGGCGGCGCCGGCCACCACCACCTCACCGCCATCCCCGGCCAGCGCCGGCGGGTCGAGCGCCGCCAGGAAACGGCCGAGCGCCCGCGTGTTCAACGGGTTGGCGCTGCCGAGATAGCCCATCCGCGTCCAGCCATCCGGCAGGCGCGGCGGCAGCGGGGGCGCTTCGGCCTCCGGCAGGTGGCCGAGCGTGAGGACCGGCCGGCGCGTGCGCGCGCGGAGCAGGGCCGCCTCCTCCGCCTGGATCGCCAGCACCAGGTCGGCGCGGTCGAGGCCGCGCGCCTCCTCCGCCGCGGTGGTCGCGAAGAAGCGGTTCTCGAGGCCGAGCGCCGCCAGCGCCTCCGCCCGCCCGCCGAAGACGTCGTGCGTGTCCAGCACGCGGGGGATCGCCGGCGGGAAGTGCTCGAAGGCCTTGGACAGGAACACGTATTCGACCAGCACCAGGTCGAAGCCGGGGCGCCGGGCGCCCAGCGCGGCGAAGGCCGCCTCCGTCTCCGGCAGCACCCAGTCGTCCAGCGCGTGGAGGTCGCCGAGGCTCCGTGCCTCCCGCGCCCGGTCGTGCGGGACCTCGATCACCTCGTCCCAGGCGGCGCGCATCGCGGCGAGTGCGGGGGGCGAGGGCGCTTCCCGCAGCAGCAGGCAGAGATGGATGGCATGGCCGGCCCCCCGCAGCGCCGCCAGCAGGGCATGGATGCGCGCGCGATTGCCCGCATCCTGCGGATGCGTCGGCGTGGGCGAGACGACCAGGATGCGCATGGCGGGGGAGGATACGCGCACCCGCCGCGGGCGGCGATCCCTTGGGACAGAGCCGGCGCGTCGCGGGCGGCGGGTCGCGGCCGCACCCCGCGGGCCGGCGACCCGATGCGGGAGAGCGGGGACGGCGCCCCATAGGCGCCAACTTTGGCTTGGCGGCCTTGCGGAATCGCGGCGGCGGCAGAGGCGAGGCTCCGCCTCGCGCTCCGCCAAGGGCCCTGCCCCGTCGGACGCAGTGCGTCCGACCCCGCCAAGGGGCAGCTTCCCCTTGGAACCCCCTTATTCGCTTGTTCTTTCTACTGACGCCGGTCCAGGGCGGCAGCTCTGGTTGTGGGCGGGGTCAAACGCCAAAGGCGTTTGACGGGGGAGGCAACGCCTCCACCCGGGCCACCTCGCGCACAGTTGGGCGATAAGTTCGCGCCTATGGGGCAGCGCCCCGGCCTCCCGCCGGGCGCGGCATGACCCACCCCGCGCCGCACTGCCCGCGCATGACCGCCGAAGGCCGCGGCGTCCGCGGGCCTGGACCGGGCAAGGGCCCGGGCCCTGATCGGCGCTTCGGTCGACGCCGATCCTGGTCTAGTGTCCCTTCCCTGGCGTTCCTCGGCTCCGTCGACGGACGGGAGGCATCGGCAGGCCACCGGGCTTGCAGGCTCGTGGCCCGGGCGCGAAGGCCGGAGGATGGCGCGGCCGGGACGCCGGGACGGCGCGGGCGAGATGGGAGGTCCGGTGTGAAGCTCACCTGGTTCGGGCATTCGGCGTATCGGCTGGAATTCGGCTCGTCGGTCGTGATGATCGATCCGTTCCTGACGGGAAATCCGGTGTTCTCGGGGGATGTCGAGGCGGCTTCGGCGCGCGCGACGCATGTCGTGCTGACGCATGGGCATGCGGATCATGTCGGCGATGCGGTGGCGATCGCGCAGCGGACGGGGGCGAAGCTCGTGGCCAACTACGAGATCTGCATGTGGCTGGCACGCAAGGGCCTGACGCTGCTCGATCCGATGAATTCCGGCGGCACCACCGACCAGGGCGAGTTCTCCGTCACGCTGACGGTGGCGTTCCATTCCTCCGCCACGATGGACGAGAATGGCGTGACGCATGACCTCGGCCTGCCGCATGGCGTGGTGGTGACGCCGAAGCTCGCGGGCGAGCCGACGGTCTACCACATGGGCGACACGGAGGTGTTCTCCGACATGGCGCTGATCGACGAGCTGCACCGGCCGGATGTCGCGATCGTGCCGGTGGGCGACCGGTTCACCATGGACGGCCGGCGCGCGGCGCTGGCGGTGAAGCGCTTCCTGCCGAGCGTGAAGACCGCGATCCCCTGCCATTTCGGCACCTTCGGGCTGCTGGCGCCGACGCCCGATCCGTTCGTGCGGGAGATGGCCGGCGCCGCGGCCGCCGTGCTGGTGCCGGAGATCGGCGTGCCGGTCACGATCTGACCGGCGCCGGCGCCGGCGGCATCAAAGCCGCGCGCGCGCCGCGCCCTTCCCCGCCGCGGGCGTTGGCGCCGTGGCAGGTTGGGGAAGGACGCGATGGACCAGGAAGGGCCGCGCCCGCGGGCGAGCCGGCGCGATCTGCTCGCCATGATCGGTACCGTGGCGGGCAGCGCGGCGATGTACCATGCGATGACGGGGCTGGGGCTGGCCGCCAGTTCCACCTATCGTGGGCCGCCGCGGCTGGAAGGCGAGGTGCGCGGCGCGCGGGTGCTGGTGCTGGGGGCGGGCCTCGCGGGCCTGACGGCGGCGATCGAGCTGCGCCGCGCCGGCTATCGCGTCGAGGTGCTGGAATACCAGAACCGCGCCGGCGGCCGCTGCTGGACGATCCGCGGCGGCGACACGGTGACGGAGCTCGGCGGCGCGACGCAGCGGGCGGAGCTGGACCGCGGGCAGTATTTCAATCCGGGCCCGTGGCGGATCCCCTACAACCACCAGGCGGTGCTCGACACCTGCCGGCGGCACGGCGTGGCGCTGGAGCCCTTCGTGCAGATCAACAACAACGCCTGGCTGCACGACCCCAACGCCTTCGGCGGCACGCCGCAGCGCTACCGGGAGATCCAGGCGGATTTCCACGGCGCGGTGGCCGAGATGCTGGCCAAGACGGTGGACCAGGGCCGGCTGGACGCGCCCGTCGGGCCCGATGACCGGGAGGCGCTGCTGGCCGCGCTGCGCAGCTGGGGCGCGCTGGATGCCGACTACAGCTATCGCGAAAGCCTGCTGACCAGCGAGCGTCGCGGCTTCGCCAGGGATCCGGGCGGCGGGCTGGGCGGCGCGCCGGAGCCTTCGAAGCCGCTCGATCCGCGCGACGTCATGCGATCGGGCCTGTGGCGCTTCCTGTCGAACGGGCAGCTCTACGAGTTCCAGATGACGATGTTCCAGCCGGTCGGCGGCATGGACGCGATCGCGCAGGCGATGTTCCGCGACGTCGGGCCGGAAGTGGTGCGCTTCGGCCGCAAGGTCACGGAGATCCGCCAGGACGAGCAGGGCGTCACCGTGCACCACGTGGACGCCGCGCAGGGCGGGCAGCCGCTGACCAGCACGGCGGAGTGGTGCGTCTGCACCATCCCGCTGACGGTGCTGGGGCAGATGGAGATGGATGTCTCCGCGCCGCTGCGCGCGGCGATCGACGCGATCTACTACGACAGCTCCTGCAAGGTCGGGCTGCAGTTCCGCCGGCGATTCTGGGAGGAGGACGAGGCGATCTATGGCGGCATCTCCTATTCGCGGCTGCCGCATTCGCTGATCTCCTACCCCTCCTCCGGCTTCAACGCGCCGGGCAAGGGCGTGCTGCTCGGCGCCTACCCCTATGGCGGCGCCCATGCCTACGAGCTGAGCGCGATGGAGCCGGCGCAGCGGATCGAGAAGGCGCTGGAATGGGGCAGCGCGATCCATCCGCGCCAATACCGGCAGGAATTCGAGACGGGCGTCAGCGTCGGCTGGCACCGCGTGCCCTGGACGCTGGGATGCGCCGGGCACTGGACCGAGGAACTGCGCGCCCGGCACTACGAAGACCTGGTGCGCATCGACAACCGCCTGGTGCTGGCCGGCGAGCATGCCTCGCACCTGCCGGCCTGGCAGGAAGGCGCGATCCTGTCGGCGCAGGATGCGATCCAGCGCCTGCATCGCCGCGTGGTGGGAGGCTGAGCATGCGCAACCGACGGATCACGGCCGCCGTGATGGCGGCGCTGCTGGTGGCGGGCGCGGGCGTGGCGCTGGCGCAGCCGCGGGGCAACCCCTGGGCGGCGCGCCCGACGGTGGAGGCGCGCGCCGGAGAGGGCGTCTATCGCGCCATGTGCCAGGGCTGCCACATGCCCGATGGCCGCGGCGCGGTGGGCGCGGGGGCCTATCCGGCGCTGGCGAACAACCCGAAGCTGGCGGCGGCGGGATATCCGCTGACGCTGATCATCCGCGGCCAGCGCGCCATGCCGCCGGTCGGCAGCTTCCTGGATGACGAGCAGGTGGCGGCCGTCACCACCTATATCCGCACGCGCTGGGGCAACGACTACCGCGAGAAGGTCACCGCCGAGGATGTGAGGGCGCTGCGATGATCCGCGCGGTCCTGGCGCTGGCCCTGCTGGCGCCGGCCGGCGCGCTGGCGCAAGGCGTCACGCGCCACCCGATCCCGGGCAGCGACTTCCCGATCGCGCAGGCGGTGGAGATTCCCGCCGGCGCGACGCTGGTGCACCTGTCGGGCGCCGTGCCGCCGCGCGGCGCGCCGGCCGACACGCGCGGGCAGACGGTGGCCGTGCTGCGCGGCATCGAGGCGACGCTGCGGCGGCTGGGGCTCGGCCTTGGCGACGTCTGGCGGATGCAGGTCTTCCTGGTGGGCGACCCGGCGCAGGGCGGGCGGATGGACTTCGCGGGGTTCATGGAGGGCTACCGCGAATTCTTCGGCACGCCGGACCAGCCGAATCTGCCGGTGCGCTCGGTCGTGCAGGTGGCGGGGCTGGTGGACCCCGCCTGGCGCGTGGAGATCGAGGTCAGCGCCGTGCGGCGCTGACCCCGGTCGGCGTTCAGCGCGGCAGGGGCGGCACGGCGCGCAGAGCCTGCGCGGCGATGGCGCGGCCGAGTTCCAGGCCGGCCTCGTTCGCGAAGCGGAAGTGCACGCCGGCCAGCATCCGGCTTTCCGCGCATTCGGTCGCGATGGCCGTGAAGTTCGGGTAGCTGCGGCGCGGCCGGTCCACGGGGTCGAGAGCGACATAGGTGACCGGGCCGGCGACGTGCGGGAAGGCCGCCTGCATCAGCACCGCGCCGGTCGCGCAATCCGCCGCGTGGCCGGAGGGGTAGTCGGGGGTCGCCGGCGTATCGATGACCGAGATCCAGTTCGGGTCGGCCGGCGCGCCGCCGCTGCCGGCGCGGATCGCGGTCACCGGCCGCCAGGCGGCATGGGCGCGCTTTTCCTCCCAGGCGAGGGTGAAGCTGTCGGCCAGCGCCGCGGCCATCTGCGAGACGAGCCGGGCTTCGGTCCAGGCCCCGCCCTCGGGCGGATGCGCGTCCATCGTCACCAGGAGCAATTCCATGAAGCCGCGCTGGCTGGACTGCAGCGCCCAGAACCGCGCCGTCGCGGTCTGCGCCGGCGTGCGCGCCGCGGAATCCTGCCCGCCCATGCGCCGCACCTCCGCCAGGTCCTGCGCATAGCGCGCGCTGTCGAGGCCCGGCGGCGGCGCGATGCGCAGCGCATCGCGGCGGGGGAACAGCAGCGGCTCGTTCATGAAGATCGAGCTGCGGCGGAAATTCGGCGGCGTCGGGCGCCAGCGGCCGGGCTGGTCCGAGGTCTCGAAGGATGTCAGCGCGGCATCGGCCATGGGGCGCTCGGCCGCCGTCGCGGCCGCGGCGGCGCCGAGCGCGATGGCGGCGTTGCGCGCCGCGGGCGGTGCAGCCGCGATCACCTGACGCAGCAGCGGCTCGGCATGGGTGCGCATCCCGTCGCGCTCGTGCAGCGCCGCGAGCACGGTGAAGGCGGCGAAGGACATCGCCAGCAGCGGGTCGGCGCCGGCCGCCGGCGGCTCGTCACGCGCGGGTGAGGCCCAGCGGGCATGGCGGGGCGCGGCGGCGTTCAGCGCATCATGCATCGCCATGGCGAGCGCGGCGCGGGCGAGCGGGCTCGGCTCACCGGCATCGAGCGTGTCGGAGACGCGCATCCAGCGGGCGACGAGGCCGGCGCCATCGGCGGCGGGCTGTGCCTGGGCTGGCGCGGCCAGGCCGAAGGCCAGAAGCAGCGCCCCGCCGCAGGCGGCGCGCCGGACCAGGTGATGCAGGCGTTCCATGCGAGGCCTCCCCGGGTGGCGGAAGGCCACCCCGATGAGGGAGTGTCGTGCGGCGGGCCCGAATGGTTACAACCGGGCGCCACGGCCGCAGCAGCCGCGCGCAAGGACCGCGCCAGACCTGGGCCAGCGATCCACGCCCTTCGTCGTGCCCACCTGCGGCGCGCACACTCAGGACGATCGCGGGCTAACAGGCTGCGGAAATTCGCCGGCTGAAGAAGGCAGCGGGAGGGCGCTGCCCTCCCGCACCCACCCGCCAGGAAACTGAGTTTCCTGGACCTTCCCCAAATTTAACGGGATATATCAATAA
>JAIYDD010000169.1 GCA_027487675.1 Acetobacteraceae bacterium
GCCGCCCTTCGCGTCGTCATTAACGTGGACCATAACGTCGGCTCGAAGCTCCCAGCCCTAGGCCGACCAAGCATATTCACCGCCCGCGCCGGAAGGCGGGCCTCGTCGCCGCGCTTACGGTGTAGCTGCCGCCACATAGCGTGTTGCCGCGGATCGAGCCCATCGACGCATGCGGCCTCCGGAGTGGCTGTGATCGCAGACGGATGGGTTACCAAGCGGAGAGGGCCATCGCCGATACGGTGCAGTGCATTGCTCTCGGCAGTGACGCGCACACCGGTCCCGTCCAGAGCGGCAAGCAGCGCCTCGGTATCGCTCGCCGAGACAAGGCCTGCCTCGGCAGCCATCGGTACGGGCTCGTCTTCTGGGAACGCCTGCATCAGGGTTGGATTGGCGCGGATCTCGTCCGCGGCTCGGGCCAGCGCTTCTTCGTCAACTTCCTCGCGGCCGATCAGCATGCGCAATGCCTGTGACAGCACTGGCTGCATCGGCCCGACGAAGGTCTCGAAAAGCCCGCAGCGCGACGCAAGCGCCTTGTACACCCGCTCATCGACGCTGTGCTTGAGGTAGAGGTTGACCACGGGCAGCACCGGCAGCTCCTGCCCGATGCGGTCAATACGCCCGATCCGCTGCTCGACCTTCGACGGGTTCCACGGCAGGTCGAAGTTGACCAAGGCACCAGCTGCCTGAAGGTTAAGCCCCTCGCTTGCGGCATCCGTGCAGACAAGAACCTTAACGGTGCCGTCGCGGAGCGCCTTGGTGACCATTTCTTTCGAGGCGGAAACCCAACCGTTCCCTGACCGCAGCGCCCCGCCTTCACCGGAATAGGACGCCACTGACATGCCGAAGGCACCGACGAGGGCATCGCGCAGATACACCATCGTGTCGGAGTAGCCGGTGAAGATGAGAACAGCTCTGCCGTCGCCGGTAAGCTGTTTGGTTCGTGCCACCAGCCGGTCGCGCTTGGTAGCGGTCGGCGCGCCCACCACACGTGGAAGCGCTTGTCGGGTGGCTGCTGCCCGGTACTACGCTCGCGGATGCATTCCACGCCGACCGCGGCGGCGGGAAGCCACTCCTCGATCAACAGCCGAGGCCGTCCTGCCTTCTTGCCGTCCGGCATCTTCGTCCAACCCTACTTCACTGCTTCTGTAATGATGCGCAGCGCCCGCACCCAGCGCAGCCCGCGGCCATCCTGCATGCGGCCAAACCAGGAGGCTGCCTCAGTGGCATCAGCACCGCGGAAATGCTCCGCCGACTTCGACAGGCGGCGAGCTTCGCGCAGGCCCTTGGCCACGATGGCGAAGCCTGCGACGCGCGCGCCCCAATCCGCGTCGAGCGGCTGATAGGGCCCTGGCTCTAGCTTCGCCTTGCCGCCATTTGCCTTCAGCGCCGAGCGCAGCAGGCCAGATGACGCGGTCAGAGCCAGAGGTGACAGCGCCGCCACCCGGTCGAAGCGCTCCTCCATTCGATCATTCACACGGCGACGGTAGATGATCGCGGCGAGCCCTTCGCGCCGCTGCACCACGCGCAGGGCAAAGGGTGCTGTACGCGTGGCCTGGACCTGAAGCGATGCCATCGCGTCAGGCCGAGAGGGGCGCGAAGCGCGCCTCGATAGTGGCGGTGTCCGGCAATTGCATGAACAAGCTCCGCAGGAGGGCGCCCAGGTCAGCCTTGCCGTCCTTGCCGAAGCCCAGCACCACCGTCACGCGGATCGAGCTGCCAGGCGCCAAGGCATTCCCCAGGGTCTGCGCCATAGTCAGAGGTTTGATGGCGGCAGCAACCTTCGTCTCTGCGACGCTGAAGGCGAGCTTGCCGCCATCCTTCATGTCGCCCGTCAGATCGGCCTCGATGGTGATGTCTGTGGCGCCGAGCGGACTGGCCGCGCCGAGTGCCTTCTGCGCGTCAGCGGCCGTCAGGCAGGTGATGCGGAGCGAGAGCAGGTTGCGCTTGTCAGCCAAGGTGGGCGAGGCTGCGCGCCGGCGGGGAGCATGCGCCAGCACGGCCAGCACCACCGGCCGCCTCGCCATCCTCGGACGACCCGCCCGCCTCGACTGCGCAGGCCGCGCCAGAGCCACGCGAAGTGTATCGGCCCTCGACCTGGCTGCGGCGCGACCGAACATGGCCCAGGGAGACCCGCGACGGGTGGGTGACGCGGCCGGCATCGTGGCGAAGGTAGGCGCACGGCCGCAATGTCGTTGACGGGCCCCACTTCGAGCTGAGACGGGCCGGCAGCAACATCGTCATCCCCCTCCTGACCGAGACCAGCGGCACCGCGATCATCGCCCGTGGCATGCGCATGGAGGCCTGCTCGCCGCTGGCGGCGCGGCACACGGCCGGGGCGCAGGATTGCGAGTACGACATCGCCTGGACCAACACCTACCTGGTCGGCATCGACTACACGGCGACGGCGAATCGCTGCGGCAATGCGGTGATCAACCGCCACCGTGCGCCGGCCTCGCGCCTGCTGCGGGTGCTGGAGGCGGTGCCGAACATCCGGGCGGCGGCGTTCCGGCAGTCGGCGACGGAGGTTGGCGTCGAGGGGCTGATCACACTCGCAACCTCGACCACCACTGCCACCTTCATGGCGGATTTCTGCTTCAACGGGCTGACGGACGTGACGCCGACCGATCGCGCGGTGACGTTGGCGGCGAACCGCGGGCTGGGGTGGATGCTCGACACCTCCCAAGCGAAGGAGTTCGCCCTGGCACATTGGCTGACGAGCGGCGCTTCGGGCGGTCGGCTTTTCGTGCGGGTGTTCGACGGTGCGGGGAATGTCCGCGAGGACATTGCGGGCGACGTGCTCGCCTCCATCACAACCATGCAGTGGAATGGGCCGGCCAAGGGGTGGAACGCCGGCGCGCCGATGGACGATGCCAACTTCAATCGCCGGCAGACGATCCGCGTTGGCGCGTCCGTGGCCTATGCGCAGGTGGGGGTGATTGGCTTTGATGGGCTGATCGATCTGCAATCGCTTCGGCTCTACGGGCTGCCGGAGGCCGCACCGGCGGTGCTGAACGGCACGCCGCTGCTCTCGGGGCTGCTCTCCGGCTCGGGTCGGCGGGAGTTCGCGGCGGAGGTATCCTGGGATCTGCCGAGCCTCGCTGCAGGCGCCACCTCGCTGCTCGACGTCAGCGTCCCGGGTGCGCGGGTCGGCGACCTGGCCAGCGCATCGCTTGCGACGAGCAGCAGGTTCTTCGAGCTGGACGCCACCGCCTGGTCCAACAGCACCGTCCGCGTGCTGGCGCGCAACGTGTCGAACACGACCATCGACCTCGCCGCAGCGACGCTTTCGGTGCAGGTGACGAAGCGAAGGGTGCCGTGAGCCTGCGAGCTGCATGAACCAACGGTGCCGCACCGCAGGACCCGACAGCGCGTTGCCCAGCGCCACCCAGATGGGCTCGTAACCGTGCTGGCAGGCTCGGTGACAAGCGTCGGTTGTACTGCTCCCAATTCACCGTCCGCACGTCGCCAAAATGATTGTCAGGCCATGGACAGCATGCGATTTCGCGCACCTTACGTCTAAGAGCGAAAAACAAAACCCCTGTGGGCTCCGCCATCTCAATGGCTTGGCCTGCCCGATAGGGGGTTTTGAGAGGCGCTCTAACTGCCGCAACGTAGTCCGCTCCGTCCCCGGCCAAGGCAGGTGCCCTGGCCGGGGATGACCTTCACGCAAATTGACCTGAGACGTCCGACCGGTACGTAGCCGTCAGCGTGCGATAATGTCGCGGTGCATCGGCGCCAGCACCGCCAGCAGGCGGTTTTGAGAGGTGAAGGGGATCCGGCGCCGGTCCATGGCTGCCTGCAGCGCCTCGACGAGCGCGTAAAACTGCGCTTCCGTCACGCCCATGCCGGCGTGCGATTCGGCCATCGTTCGCCCGGTATAGCTGCACCCGCCTCCGAGGATCTGGCAGACCTGCTCGACTAGCCTTGCCTTGAGCGCGGTGTTGTCACGGTTGGCGAAGAAGGGGCGCGTTGCGGGGCTGGCGATCAGCTCACGCTCGAAATCCTCCATCAGTGCGCGGATACCCTCGACACCGCCAAAATCCTCCAGCACGCGAGGGCTGGATACGGTAGGATATACCACCGTGGCCTGCTGTGCGCTGACGGGCACAATTGCGGCGGCGGCCAAGGCCACCACTGCGCCGAGAATCATCTTGTGGATCATGGATAGCTCCTGCTTGGCGCGATGAGAGGTCAGAAGCCGATGTTGAGCGAGATATACGCTCCACGTTGGCTGCGCGGCGCGGCTGCCGCCACGATCTCGCCCAGGTCCACATAGGCGAGCGTCACGGAGACATTCTTCGAGAGCGCATATGCGGCGAAGATGTCGAACGCGTCGCGTGAGGTGGACACGTCGAGGTTCAGGGGTCGCCGCCGGTATTCGGCGCCCACCGCGAGGTTTCGGTTCACGAGGTAGGCGACGGAGACCTCGGGCATGATTTGGTAGTCATCGTTTCTGCTGCCGCCAAAGCCGAGGAAGCCGAACTCATTGGCCCGGGTCGCACGCAAGGTGCCGTTGACCAGCAGGCTCTGGTCCAGGAAGAGCTTGGTAGCGGAAACGTAGAAGTCCCAGTCGGAGTCGCGGCGCGCCCCCACCGCGCGCACGACCTCACCGCGGTTGTTCTCGCGATACTGGGCGCCGATTGCGACCTGCGGCAAGAGGGTGTCCTGGTCCAGCACGAGGTCGCCGAACAGCCTCACCTTCACGCCGAACACGTCCTGGCCGAAGGTGAAGTTGTTCCCGAGGCCAAGGTCGCCCCCGACGCGCTGCGTGTTGAATTCGGCCCGCGCGTAGGACAGCTCCACCCTGTTATAGAAGCCGACGAGTGCGCCGTAGCTGGTTGCCCGGTAGTCGCGGAGTGGGATGAAGGTCCCGAATGCCGTTGCGCCGATCTCGTCCCTCGTGCCGTATCCACCGATCGTCGCCCAGGGGACCAGCCCACCACCCGAGGCGCCCTCGAACATGCTCACGCCGCCGGTCAGGAGCAGGCGGCCCGAAGTAGTCGCCGGGATGAAGCTGTCAGCGGCGGGCAGCCGCACCGACCCGCTTCCCTGTGCGGCGGCCGGCCCGGCCAGCGACAACAAGAGGCCGGCAGCGATACCGGCCAGCAAGTTCCTCATGGCGTCTGTCTCCCTCGGTTGCGATCGGCGCCAGACAGGCGCACGGAAGCGCTACTGAGCGGGACGGCTGCCAGATGCAGTCGCCAGCAGAGAAAAGTTGCGACGCTCCAACCAGCTCAGCCAGAGGGGGGGGCGCAGATCCTCCAAGCCGGCACACGCCCCAACTGCTTAGGAAGTCGGGCAGGACGACCTTGCGACCGGCAGTGCTGTCCGCCCCCTTTGGTGTCGGCGAGGCTGAAACCATGCAGCACGGCCTTCGTGGCCTTGCTGTAAGCTGGCGTCGAGCACCTGCCCGCATTCCTGGTCGATGAACCGGGTCCGCTGATCGCATTTATGGGCCGAAGGGCCGGGGCACGGCGCGGCTGTTTCGTTCGACCACCAAATGCAAGACGGTCGTTTGGCCCCTGCATCCGCTGGCCTTGCTGTTCCGTATGAACCTGACATACGGATCGGAGACGTTCATGCGCCGCGCCCTGATGCTGCTCTCCCTGCTCACGACGGCTAATGCCATGGCGGCGCCAGAGAGCCCCGCGGACTGGCTCCCGCTGGTGCCCCGCTTCGAGAGCGCGGGCGGAGGCGGTTGGATGATCGAGGGGTACGACCCGGTCATTGTAGGCACGCGCTGCGTCACGGACTTCGCCGCTATTGCCCCGGACGGCCAGGTGTTCCGGAACGAGGTCGAGTTCGATGCCGTGCCAGTGGCTGGCGGCGTGGTGTGCGAGAATGGCCGCTGGCGGGCGAAGGACGGCTTGAGTTCGGGGACCACCCCGCTGCGCGTCTTTATCCGGGATGACGGCAGGCGGCTCCGGTCGCCTTGAGCTTGCCGCTCGTGCCGTCGAGCTGGCGTGGTCCGGCACGGCGCCGGCTCACTGCCCTGCTGTTGCCCGCCTGTCTGGCTGTGGGCAGCGGAGCGTGTTCGCCGATCGACCTTGCCAACGCGTTCGTGCCTCGCAGTGGCTACAGGGTGGTGCCGGACCTCGCCTATGGCGACGGCCCGCGGCGCCGGCTCGACCTGTATCTGCCGGACAGCGCACCGCCGGGCACGCCGATCGTGGTGTTCTTCTATGGCGGCCGATGGCAGACGGGCCGGAAGGAAGACTTCCTGTTCGTGGCCGAGGCGTTCGTCTCCCGCGGCTTTGCCGTGGCCGTCCCCGACATTCGCCTCTACCCCGAGGTGCGCTTCCCGGCCTTCCTGGAGGACGCAGCGAAGGCCGTCGCCTGGCTGCAGCGCGAAGGCTCGCGGCACGGAGTAACCCCGAATGGTCCACTTGTACTGGCCGGTCACTCTTCCGGCGCGCATGTGGCAGCCATGCTCGCGCTCGACGAGCGATGGTTGGCCGCGGCGGGCGCGCTACGGCCCGCAGGGCTGCTCGGCCTTGCCGGTCCCTACGACTTCCTGCCGCTGACCGATGCCGATCTGCGAGACCTGTTCCACGCCGACCGCGATCCCGCGGGCATGCCTCCGACGCAGCCGATCTTCCATGCCAGCCCAGGCGATCCACCCGCGCTGCTGCTGACGGGTTCGGCGGACACCACCGTGCGGCCGGGCAACAGCCATCGATTGGCCGCACGCCTTGAAGCTGCGCAGGTCCATGCCGAGGTCGTCGAGTACCCTGGCCTCGGCCACATCGGCATCATCGCCGCGCTCGCGGCGCCGCTGCGTGCCGGATCGGCACCAGTTCTGCACGATGCCGCGACGTTCGTCGGGCGGCTGAGAGGCCGCTGATGACCCACTCGGCTTGCCAAGTGCGAAGCCTGCAGCCCGCTCGCAGGCCGGTGCCATCGAAGGGTCAGAACTGCCAGGTGTCTCTCGTTGGCGAACTGGAGGCGTAGTCCGCCGCCCAGCTATCGGCCTTGTCATTCAGAGGAGTGCCGATGGACCCTGCTTCGCCGCCCGCCTTTAGCGCCGCGTCCGCTGGGACGGCCCGGCCGTAGGAACTGCATGGACCATCATGCCGCGGCCTTGCCCGATCGGCTGGGCGTGCTACCAGCGGTCATATGGATGCCCAGGCGGAACTTGGCCCGCTGCTCGCGGCGGTCACGCGCGGCGACCGTGCGGCGTTGCGTGCTATCTACGAGAGGCAGTCGGTGCGGCTCTTCGGCATCGCGGTCGCCATCCTGCGCGACCGGGACGCGGCCGCCGACGCGCTGCAGGACGCCTTCCTGCGCATCGCCCGCCGCAGCGGTCAGTTCGATCCTGCCCGCGGCGCGGCCGAGCCCTGGCTCGCCGCCATCGTGCGGCATGCCGCGCTCGACATCGCCCGCAGCCGCGGCCGCGAGGTGCCGACTGACGACCCCGCGCTCGGCGATGCCGCCTTCGCGCCCGAGGCGCTGGACCGCGTCGCCTCTGACGAGGAGGCACGACGGCTGCGCGCCTGCCTCGAGGCGCTGGAGGCGAAGAACCGCCAGGGCGTGGTGCTCGCCTTCGTGCACGGCCTCTCACACGCCCAGATCGCGGCGCGGCTCGACCAGCCGCTGGGCACGGTGAAGGCCTGGATCCGCCGCGGCCTGTTGCGGCTGCGGGAGTGCCTGGCGTGATCCCGGCCGATCCCAAGGCGCGCGACGCGCTGGCCGCCGAATATGTGCTCGGCACGCTGGAGGCGCGCGAGGCGTCAGAGGTCGCCCGGGCGCTTCGGGCGGATCCCGCCTTTGCCGAGGCGGTGGCGCGGTGGGAGGCGCGGCTGGCCCCGCTGACTGCCCTTGCCCCGCCCGAGGCGCCGCCCCCCGGCCTTTGGGCCCGTATCGAGGCGGCGCTTGACTCGTCGGCGACGACCGCCTCGGCGGCCGCGCTCGCGCCCTGGTGGCGGCGCCTGCTGGAGCCCTGGCGCCTTGGCGCGATCGGGGCCGGCGCGGTCGCCGCCGGGCTTGCCGCGGTGCTGCTGCTGCGTCCCGCGCCCGCGCCGCAGTACATGACGGTCCTGCTGACGGACCGGGACCAGCCAGCCTGGCTCGTGCAGGCGGACCGCGAGGCGATCCGGCTCGCCGCGCTCAACACGCGCCCGCCGCCGCCGGACCGTGTGCTGGAACTGTGGGCGCTGCCGCAGGGAGCAACGGCACCCACCTCGCTCGGCCTCATCCCGCCTGACGGACGCGTCACGGTGCGCCCGACGACCATCCGGGCTGAGCCGGGAATGCTGATCGAGATCACCCTTGAGCCCCCCGGGGGCTCACCCACCGGGCGCCCGACCGGGCCCATCCAGTTCATCGGACGCCTCGCCCCGGCGACAGGGAGTTGATTTTTTCGGCCACGTGACGTCCGGGGTGCATCCAGTCGTTGCGCTCCTCCGTAGCGCCTGCAGCGGGAGCGATCGGGCGCCCGCACGAGCAGAAGAGACAGATGTCCGGAACGCTTCGCTACGCCATTGCGGCCGCGGCCATGATCGCCGCCGCGCAATCTGCCCAGGCGGCCACACTGATCGGCCTCACCGCGGACAATGCGCTGGTGCGCATTGACGCCGAGACGCGCCGGGCCGCCGCGCCGATCGCCATCTCTGGCGCCGACGGCCGCGTGCTCGGCATCGACCAGCGCCCGCAGGACGGTCGGCTCTACGGCGTGACGGAGCGCGGGCAGATCGTGACCCTCGACCCGATGACCGGACGGGCCACAGAGGTGTCTCGCCTCAACACGCCCTTCGAGAGCGGCGAGCGCGTGGTGATGGACTTCAACCCCGTCGCCAACCGCCTGCGGCTGATGGGCATGAGCGGGGTGAACCTGCGCGTGAACGTGGACACCGGCGAGGCCATCCGCGACGGCGACGTGAAATATGCGCCAGGCACGCAGTATGCGGAGACGGCGCCGCGGGTCGTCGCGGGCGCCTACACCAACAGCGTCGCCGGGATGCAGGCGACAGCGCTCTACACGATAGATCCGCTGCTCGGGCTCTTGAACTTGCAGAACCCGCCGAACGATGGCGTGCAGCAGCCGCGCGGCATGCTGGGCCTGAGCGTCCCGCCCGGCGTCGCCTTCGACATCCTCTCCGACGGCGCCGGCGGCAACCGCAGCTTTGTCCTCGCCAGCGGCGCGCTGCACAGCATCAACCTCGAGACCGGCGCACTCACCGCTGCAGGTGCCGTCAGCGGCCTGCCGGCCGCCGAGATCGTCGACATCGCCGCGATGCGCTGACGCTTCCTCCCCTCATGCGGGCAATCACCTCCGCCCGCGCGCGGGGCTCGGCCGGCCAGGCGGCGTGGCCGGCCTTGTCGGCCAGGTATTTCAGGATCGCCGAGCACTCGGTGAGGCTGAAGCCGTCCGCCTCCTCCAGCACGGGCACGAGTTGGTTCGGGTTCAGCGCCGTGAAGGCCGGGCTCGTCTGCTCGCCGGTCAGGATGTTCACTGGCACGAGTTGCAGTTTCTGGCCGGTCTCGGTCGCGAAGATGACGATGGGACGGCAGGTGGTCGACCCCTCGAAATAGTGCAGCTTCATTATTCCCTCCTCGTTCCGCGCGGACGCGTGGGACTGAGATGCCCGAGCGGCGGCATCCGCCGCAATCCGAGAGTTTGCACCGCCGCTCGGCGAGAATGCAGATTAAGACGATGCGCAACTGGGACGACCTGCGCCACTTCGTGTCTCGTACGATGCGGCATCCTTTCTCGATGGTCTGGTGCAGCGCTAGTACCCGCTCGGCCCTGCCAAGGCAGAATGCCCGTGACCAGACACGCGCGGAGCCGGCGCGCGCTCCACCCGGCTGGAGCGCGCGCCGTTCGGCGGTGCTTTAGCAGGCTGCGGAAATTCTCGGCTACCGGCTTGTTCTGGCTTGGTCGGAGAGGTGACGCTGGGAGTGTTGGGCGTCTGATTGGCCGCTGTTTGGGCGAACAGTCACGGCGGATTATGGTGCCTGGGCGGCGTCAGGCGCCGCTCAGGCAGCCGCCGCCATCAGCTTCGGCAATCGGACGAGATTGTAGGCGGCGACCCGGAGCGTGAAGCTCCATCCGACGCGGTCCAGGCCGCGGAACAGGGTCCGGCGCATGCCGCCGATCTCCTTGCCCCAGCCGAACACCTCCTCGATCCGCTTGCGGATGCGCTGGCTGACCACGTAGCCCGGGTGCCGCGTGGTCCGCCCGTCGATCGCCGAGCGCCGACCGTTGGTGTGCTGCGCCACGTGGGGCGTCACGCCCAGGCCACGCATCGCGGCGACGAAGCCCTGCGTGTCGTAGTTCTTGTCCGC
>JAIYDD010000181.1 GCA_027487675.1 Acetobacteraceae bacterium
CCGGTGCGGGCGGAGCCCGCGCGATGACCCCGGTGCGGGCGGAGCCCGCGCGATGACCCCGGTGCGGGCGGAGCCCGCGCGATGACCCCGGTACGGGAGACGGCGGAGGTCGCCATCGTCGGCGCCGGCATCGTCGGCATCGCGGTCGCGCATGCCCTGGCGACCCGGCACGGCATCCGCGACGTGGTGCTGGTGGAGGAGGGCGAGCCGATGGGCCTGACCTCCGCGCAGTCGGGCGAGAACTACCGCAACTGGTGGCCGCATCCGGTGATGCGGGAATTCACCGATCTCAGCACCGGCCTGATGGAGGCGATCGCGCGCACCACCGGCAACCGCATCCGCCTGACGCGGCGCGGCTATGTCCTCGTCACGCGCGATCCCAGGCCGGCCGGGCTGCTGGCGGAGCTGGAGGCCGGCTATGCCGGCGCCGGCGCCGGCCTGATCCGCCTGCATGAAGGCGCCGGAGCGGCGTATCGGCCGGGCGAGGAGGCGGGGTGGGAGGCGGTGCCCGATGGCGTGGACGTGCTGCTCGGCCAGGCGCTGGTCCGCCGGCACTTCCCGCACCTCGCGCCGGACGCGGCGGCGATCCTGCACATCCGCCGCGCCGGCGACCTGAGCGGCCAGGCGCTCGGCCAATACATGCTGGAGACGCTGCGCGAGGCCGGCGGGCGGCTGCGGCGCGCGCGCGTCATCGCGATCGAGCCGGGCCCGCCCTTCCGCATCGCGACCGAGGCGCCGGACGGCACGCGGGCCGGGATCGCCGCGCGGGTGCTGGTGAATGCCGCCGGCCCCTTCATCGGCCGCATCGCCGCGATGCTGGGCGAGACGCTGCCCGTGCGGAACGTCCTGCAGCAGAAGCTGGCCTTCGAGGACCGCGCCGGCGTCATCCCCCGCGACATGGCCTTCACCATCGACCTCGACCCGCAGAGCCTGCCCTGGACGGCGGAGGAACGGGCGCTGCTGGCCGCGGACCCGGCGACCGCGGCGCTGGCGCAGCCCATGCCGGGCGGCATCCATTGCCGGCCGGAGGGCGGCCCGGGCGGCCGCTGGATCAAGCTCGGCTGGGCCTACAACCACGCCGCCGCCGAGCCGGTGCGCGCGCCCGCGCTGCTGCCGCACTTCCCCGACATCGTGCTGCGCGCGGCGAGCCGGCTGCATCCCGGGGTGGCTGCCTATGTCGGCCGGCTGCCCCGCGCCGCGACCCATTACGGCGGCTTCTACACCATGACCGAGGAGAACTGGCCGCTGGTCGGGCCGATGCGCTGCCCGGGCGCTTATGTCGCCGGCGCGTTGTCGGGCTTCGGCACCATGGCCGCCTGCGCGGCCGGCGCGCTGCTGGCCGACCGGATCGCCGGCGCGGCGCTGCCCGCCCTCGCGGCGGCGCTGTCGCCGGAGCGGCAGGCCGATGCGGCGCTGATGGCCGCGCTGCGCGGCCAGGCCGCGAAGGGTGTCCTGTAGCACGACCCTTGCGTCCGGGATCGCTTCGACCCGGCGTCGGCCGGCACCGACAGGCCGCGGCAGGGCCGCCCTCGCCGCGGCCGCAAATCTTCGCGGGTCGCTGTCGCGCCGCCTGCTGGTCCGCACCGACCGTTCGCGGCATGCTCCGAGCGTGACATCCGAGCCCCCCGAGGCCCCTGCCGGCTTCCTCTCGACCCTGGACGACACGACCCTTCTGCGGGTCGTCTCCCGCACCTCGCTCGAGGCCGGCCGGCTCTACCTCGCGCAGGGGCGCGTGACGGATCTGCGGGTGCTCGAGGGTGGAGCGGCGGTCGAGGCCCGCACCCGGGGGTCGGCGGCCAAGCCCTACCGGCAGCGCATCGCATTCCTGCCGGGCCAGGGCGGAAGGCCGTTCATCGTCAGCGACTGCAGCTGCCCCGTTGGCGGCGGATGCAAGCATGTCGCGGCGGTGCTGCTGGCCGCGCGCGGCGGCACGGCGGCAGGCCCGGCTCGCCTGCCCACGCCGGTCCCGGCCGAGCCCGCGCTGCCGCCCGCCGTGCAGGCCTGGCTCGCCGGGCTCGACGACGCCACGGAGGACGACCCGGAATCGTATCCCGCGACGATCCGCCAGCGGCTGCTCTACGTGGTCGATGCCAGCACCGGCACGCTGCGCATCGCGCCGATGAGCGCGGCGCTGCGCAAGGATGGCAGCCTCGGCGCCGCGCGGCCCTTCGCCAGGCACCTGGCGGAGACGCCGGCGACGTACCTGCGTCCCTCGGACCGCTGGATCCTGCGCCGCCTGTCCGCCCTGCAGTACCGCCTGGCCGATCCCCGCCCCGAGGACGACCTGCCCGACCTGCTCCGCCGCATCCTTGCCACGGGCCGGGCGCGCTGGACGGCGGCCGAGGGCATGCCGGCGACCGAGGGACCGCCCGCCATCGGCCGCATCGCCTGGCGGCTGCGCCCCGACGGGGCGCAGCAGGCGGCGCTCGACCTGCCGGAGGGGCTGGTCGGCCTGTGCCTGCCGGCGCCGTGGTATGCCGAGCCGGCGAGCGGCCGCCTTGGCCCGGTCGAGGCGGGCATGCCGGGCTCGCTCGCCGCGCGCCTCCTCGCCGCCCCGCCGATCCCGGCCGAGGCGGCGCCGCGCGTCGCCGCCGAGCTCGTCAGGCGGCTGCCGGGCCTCGCCGTGCCGCCTCCGGCCGCGCTCGACCCGCCCGAGACGCTGTCCGGCCCGCCGGTGCCGCGGCTGCTGCTGACCACGACGGACCTGCCGGTACATCTGCTGGCCGGGCCGCGCGGCTGGAAGCGGCCGGCCTCGGGCCCGGCGGTGCGGCTGGCGGTCGCGCGCCCCTCCTTCGGCTACGGGCCGCTGCGTGTCCCGCCCCGCCCGAACGAGCCGCCGCGCATTGTCGCGGAAGCCGGCCGCCTCTATCGCTTCCAGCGCGATCCGGCGGCGGAGCGCGCGGCGCTGCAGCGGCTGGCGGAAGCCGGCCTCCTGCCGCTGGCGCAGCGGATGCCGGATTGGGCCTGGCATGTTCCGGGCGACGACCTGGTCGTGGAGGACGGGCCGGACGGCACCGACTGGATCGGGATCGCGATCGACGAGGTAGCCGCTCTGCGCGCCGAGGGCTGGGAAGTCGAGATCGCCGACGACTTCCCAATCCGCATCGTCCGCCCCGAGGCCGATGTCGAGGCGCGGCTGCGCGAAGGCTCCGGCATCGACTGGCTGGAGCTCGAACTCGGCGTCGTGGTGGATGGCGAGCGGCTGGACCTGGTCCCGACGCTGCTCGGCCTGATCGCGAGCGGCAAGGGACCCTCCCTCGTCGAGCACCATGCCGACGACGAGAGCTTCCTGGTCCGCCTGGACGATGGCCGGCTGCTGGCGCTGCCGATGGCGCGCATCCGCCCCATCGTGCTGGCGCTGGCCGAGATCTTCGCCGGCGGCGGCATCGATCCGGAGGCACGCCGGATCGGCTTCACCCGGCTGGATGCCGCCGACCTCGCCGCGCTGGAGGAACGCGCCGGCCTGGACTTCGCGGGCGGCGAGGCGCTGCGCGCGCTCGGGCGGCAGCTGCGTGCGGCCGGCGGCGCGATCCCGCCGGTCGCGCTGCCGGCTGCCTTCCGCGGCAGCCTGCGCCCCTACCAGGCCGAGGGCGTGGCCTGGCTGCAGTTCCTTGCTGGCGCCGGGCTCGGCGGCGTGCTGGCCGACGACATGGGGCTCGGCAAGACGGTGCAGACGCTCGCCCATCTCTGCGTGGAGCAGGCGGCGGGCCGGCTCGACCGCCCGGCGCTGATCGTCTGCCCGACGAGCGTCATCCCGAACTGGACGGCGGAGGCGGCGCGCTTCGCCCCGACGCTGCGCGTGCTGCCGCTGCACGGGCCGGCACGCAAGGCGCGCTTCCCGGAGATCGGCGCGCACGACCTGGTGCTGACCACCTATCCGCTGCTCGCCCGCGACAGCGAGGCCCTGGGCGCGCAGGACTGGCATGCCGTGATCCTCGACGAGGCGCAGGTGATCCGGAACCCCAACGCCGAGACCACCCGGAAGGCGCGGCAGCTGCGCGCGCGGCACCGGCTGTGCCTGTCGGGCACGCCGCTGCAGAACCACCTGGGCGAGCTGTGGTCGATCTTCGACTTCCTGGCACCCGGCTTCCTCGGCAGCCAATCCGGGTTCCGCGGCCGCTACCGCACGCCGATCGAGAAGCACGGCGATCCCGCGCGCCAGGCCGCGCTGCAACGGCGCGTGCGTCCCTTCCTGCTGCGGCGGACCAAGGCTGAGGTGGTGCGCGACCTGCCGCCGAAGACCGAGATCCTGGAGCAGGTCGAGCTGGAGCCAGGCCAGCGCGCCGTCTACGAAGGCATCCGGCTGGCCATGCACGCCAAGGTGCGGCAGGCGATCGCGGAGAAGGGGCTGGCGCGCTCGGGCATCGTCATCCTCGATGCGCTGCTCAAGCTCCGCCAGGCCTGCTGCGATCCGCGTCTGCTGAAGCTCGCGGCGGCGCGGCGCGGCAAGCCGGGCTCGGCCAAGCTCGATCGCCTGATGGACCTGCTCGCGGTGCTGGGCGCGGAGGGTCGGCGCGTGGTGGTGTTCTCGCAGTTCACCTCCATGCTGGCGCTGATCGCGGAGCGGCTCAGCGCGGAAGGGATCGCGCATGAGGAACTGACGGGCGAGACGCGCGACCGGGCGGGGCCGGTGCGACGCTTCCAGGCGGGCGAGATCCCAGTCTTCCTGGTCAGCCTGAAGGCTGGCGGGGTCGGGCTCAACCTCACCGCGGCGGACACCGTCATTCACTACGATCCCTGGTGGAACCCGGCCGCGGAGGACCAGGCGACCGACCGCGCGCACCGCATCGGACAGGAACGGCCCGTCTTCGTCCATCGCCTCGTCGCGCTCGGGACGATCGAGGAGAAGATGGAGGTGCTGAAGGCGCGCAAGCGCGCCCTCGTCGCCGCCGTGCTGGACGCCGAGGCCGGGGGCGCGCTCCGGTTGACCGAGGCGGAGGTGGAGGAGCTGTTCGCGGCGGGCTGAACGGCGGAAGCACGGCGATGAAAGCCCCGGGGTCCCGTGGCGGCACGGCCCACGACCAAGGCGAGCGCCGGGCGGTGCACGCCCCAGGGCGAGATCATCGTCAAGGTGCATGCCTTTGGCGACGCACAGCATCGGGTTTCCGCGCGCGCCAGTGCAGACGATCGACGTCCGGGCTGAGCCGAGCGCGGCCTGCCCGGATCTGTCGCTAGGACACCTTCTCCGTGGACCCGAGTGCGACGGTGCGGGTTGCTGCGTTGGCAGCGGCTGGTTTGTTCGTGCTCCGTGCTAGAGCACGCTGTCTTTAGGTTGAATCGGGATTCCGGCGCGGGCTGATTTCTGATTCAAGCTTCGGGCTGGGCGTTGGAGGCCAGCCTGAATGCGGCCCTACTCCGAAGATCTTCG
>JAIYDD010000121.1 GCA_027487675.1 Acetobacteraceae bacterium
ACCAGCTGCCAGTGGCGGTCCACCGCCATCGCCGGATGCGGCATGTGCGCGTGCAGGATGCGCTCCACCGCCGCGCGCGCCGGCGCCATCGCCGGGTCCTCCAGCGCCCGCTGCGCATAGGGCGGCGCATAGCCCGCGGCCAGCAGCAGCGCGTTGCGTTCCCGCAGCGGGATGTCGAGATGCTCGGCCAGCCGCAGCACCATCTCGCGGCTCGGCCTGGCGCGGCCGCTTTCCACGCAGCTCAGGTGGCGCTGCGAGACCTCGGCATCCAGCGCCAGGTCGAGCTGGCTGCGCCGCCGCCGCTGCCGCCAGGCGCGCAGCAGCGCGCCCACGGGCGCATCGGGACCAATCGGGCTGGCCTGTGGCATCGCGTGCATGCCGGCATCCTATCGCGACGGCGTGTGCCGGCGATGACCTGCGAGGTCATCGCTTCGCGGGCCGGGATGGGTGGAGGCTGCGCCCATCGCAACCGGCCAAAGGAGCATCGCCATGCGAGACACCACCCCCAACCTGCTGCGCCTCGGCCTGCTGGCCGATGCCGCGGCCAGCGGCGCCATGGGGGCGCTGCTGGTGCTGCTGCCCGGCACGCTCTCCGCCCTGTTCGGCCTGCCGGCGCTGCTGCTGACGCTCGTCGGCCTGGTCTGCCTCGCCTGGGCCGGCTTCACCGGCTGGCTCGGCCGCCAACCGGCGCCGGCGCCGCGCGCGGTGCGCGCGGTCATCGTGCTGAACACGATCTGGATCGCCGACAGCCTGCTGCTGCTGGCGCTCGGCCCGGCGCTGGCGGGGCTGGCGCCGACGGCGCTCGGCACCGCCTTCGTGCTGGCGCAGGCGGCGGCGGTGGCGGGCTTCACGGCGCTGCAGGCGGTCGGCCTGCGCCGCGCCGCGGCACCGGCCTTCGCGTGAGGCGCGGTTGGGCGCCGGGGGAACCCGGCGCCCGGCTACTCCAGCTGCGCCAGGTAATGCGCCAGCGCCGCGAGATCGGCATCGGCCACCCCCGCGACCGCGCCGTTCATCTGCGGATCGGCGCCGCTGCGCAGCCCGTCGCGGTACTCCGCCATGGTGCGCGCCAGGAATTCCTCCCGCTGCCCGGTCAGGCGCGGCACCTGGTTGCGGCCGCGATAGTCCGGCAGGTGGCAGACCCCGCAATTCATCCGCGCCGACAGCACGCGGCCGCGCTCGAACAGCGCGGCGTCGCGCGGGCCGCGGTCGTCCGGCGGCCCCGGCCTCAGGCTCGCGTAGTAGGCCGCGAGGTCCTCGATGTCCCGGTCCGTCAGCCCCTGCGCGAACTGGTTCATCGCCGGCACCTGGCGGATGCCCTCGCGGAACAGGATCATCTGCAGCGTGACGAACTCCGCCTGCTGCCCGGCCAGCGAGGGGATGCCCTCCTGCTGGCTGCGCCCGTCCGCGCCATGGCAGTTCGCGCAGTAATGCGCCGCGCGGTCGCTGCCGCGGCCGATGGATTCCGCCTCGGCCGCGCCGGGGATCGCGACGGCGGGAAGGGCGACGGCCAGCAGGGCCGCCGCCAGCAGTCGCACCGGCATCACCGGCGATAGGTGATGCGGTAGACCGCGCCCATCTGCTCGTCCGACACCAGCAGCGCGCCGTCGCGCATCACATGCACGTCCACCGGCCGGCCGAGGAAGCGCTGGTTGGCGTCGTCGCGCAGCCCCGTCATGAATTCCTCCAGCCGTGTCACGTTGCCCTGCGCGTCGAGATGCGCGACCAGCACGTCGAAGCCCGTCAGGCGCGAGCGGTTCCAGGACCCGCGGCGGGCCAGGAAGATCTGGTTGCGATACTGCTCGGGGAACATCGTGCCCGTGTAGAAGCGCATGCCGAGCGCCGCGGTGTGCGGGCCGAGCAGCGCGGCCGGCTGCTGGAACTCGCCGCAGTTGCGGCCGGCATTGTATTGCGGGTCGGCCCAGTTGCCGACGCAATAGGGGAAGCCGTGATCCTCGCCGGTGCGGCGGACGCGGATCAGCGTGTCGTCGGGCGTGTCGTCGCCCGCCCAGTCGCGGCCGTGGTTGGTCGCCCACAGCTCCCGCGTCAGCGGGTGGTGCGCCATGCCGACGCTGTTGCGCACGCCGCGCGCCTCGATCCGCCTGCCGCTGCCATCGGGGTTGAAGGACAGCAGGGTCGCGAAGACGTCGCGGTCGAAGGTGCAGACGTTGCAGTTCACGCCGATGTTCGTATAGATCCGGCCATCCGGGCCGAGGGTGGTGAACTTCCAGTGATGGTTGCCGCCATGCTGCTGTTCGGTCGGCAGGCCATAGGCCGCGGTCAGCTCCTCCGGCGCCGGCACGTTGTCCAGGTTCGCCTCGATGTTCGCGTAGCGCAGCACGCGGTTGACGGCGAAGACGTAGAGGTCGTTGCCCACCATCACCACGCCGTTCGGCTGCGTCAGCCCCTGCGCGACGACGCGCGTGCGCGTGGTGCCGTCCGCGTTGCGGGTGATGGCGTAGACGCGGCCGATCACGCGCGTGCCGGCGAAGATCGTGCCGTTCGGGCCCTCGGTCATGGTGCGCACGCCGGGCATGCCATGCGCATAGACCTCGGCCGAGAAGCCGGCCGGCAGCCGTAGCGCGGCGACCGGCACCTGGTCGAGCGGCGTCACCGTCAGCCGCGGCGCGTGCGGGGCGAGGGTGGATCCTTCGGGCCGGCCGACTGCCCAGCCGGGAACGGGCGCGGCCGGCGCCTGGGCGAAGGCTGGCAAGGCCAAGGTGGCCGCCAGCAGGCCGGCTGCGATGCTGTGACGGAGCATGGTGCGTCTCTCTCCCGCGTTCCGCGCCTGTACCGGGCGGATGCGCGCCACATCATGTCGCGAAGCCAGGCCATGCGGCAATGCCCCAGGACACGCTTGACCCACGCCGCGCTTCGCCCTGCCATGCCGCCATGACCGAGGACCCGAGGCGGGAAGCCCCCGCCGTCGCCCGCAACCGCGAACCGCTGCTGGCGGTGCTGCGCGGCCTGCTGCCGCCCACCGGCCTGGTGCTGGAAGTCGCCAGCGGCACCGGCGAGCATTGCGCCTTCTTCGCCGCCGCCCTGCCCGCGCTAGCCTTCCAGCCCACGGCGCCGGAGGCCGAGGACCGCGCCAGCATCGATGCCTGGTGCGCCGGCCTGCGCAATGTCCGCGCTGCGCTGGACCTCGACGCCACCGCCGCCGCCTGGCCTGTGCCGCGGGCGGACGCGGTGCTGTGCGTCAACATGATCCACATCGCGCCCTGGGACGCGACGCTCGGCCTGCTGCGCGGCGCCGCGCGCGTGCTTGCCCCGGGCGCGCCGCTGCTGCTCTACGGCCCCTTCCGCCGCGCCGGCATTCCCACCGCGCCCAGCAACGAGGCCTTCGATGAAAGCCTGCGCACGCGCGATCCGCGCTGGGGCCTGCGCCTGCTGGAAGACGTGGCGGCGGAGGCCGCGCGCGCCGGCTTCGGCCCGGCCGAGGTCACGGAGATGCCGGCCAACAACCTGACCGTCCGCTTCCGCCGCGCATGAAAAAGGCCCGCCCCGTCGCCGGGGCGGGCCTTCGCAGGCCGGGCGGTGCGGCGCACGTCACACCGCGCGCAGCGCCAGCATCTTCTTGATCTCGCCGATCGCCTGCGCCGGGTTCAGCCCCTTCGGGCAGGTCCGCGCGCAGTTCATGATGGTGTGGCAGCGATACAGCTTGAACGGGTCTTCCAGCGCAT
>JAIYDD010000213.1 GCA_027487675.1 Acetobacteraceae bacterium
CCGGTCCGGTGTCGAAGGCCGCGCGGCTTCCGTCAGCCGCCGCCGGGGATCGCCGCCAGCGTGCGCGCCGCCACCTCCTCCAGCCTTGCCGCGGCGCGGGCAGCCACCGGTGCCTCCCCATCCGCGGCCGCGGCCTCCAGCTCCGCCAGCAGTTCCGCCAGCCGTGGCGCGCCGGCAAGCCGGGCGGCGCCCTTCAGGCGGTGCGCGGCGGCCGCGGCGGCGCCCAGCTCGCCCGCCGCCAGCGCGGCCAGCACCGCCCCGCTGTCCCGCCGCACGCCCTCGGCGAAGCTGTCCAGCAGCGCGGCCAGCCGCGCCGGGTCGGTGCCGAACAGCCCGCGCAGCGCGGCGGGGTCGAAGAAGTCCTCCGCGCGCGGCGGCGCCTCGGGCGGCGCGGCGGCGCAGCCGGGATCCTCCGGCAGCGCGCGGGCCAGGGTGCGGCCCAGCGCCTCCAGCGAGATCGGCTTGGGCAGGAAGCCGTCCATCCCGGCGGCGAAGCAGCGCTCGTCCTCGCCCTTCAGCGCATTGGCGGTGACCGCGACGATCAGGGTGCGCGGCCGGCCGGGATCGGCCGCTTCCTCCCGCCTGATGGCCCGCGCCAGGTCCAGCCCGTCCAGCACCGGCATGTGCAGGTCGGCCAGCACCAGCCGGTGCCGCCCCTGCCGCCACATCGCCAGCGCTTGCGCGCCGTCCTCCGCCATCTCGGCCTCGCAGCCCAGCAGCTCCAGCTGGCGGGCCAGCACCTCGCGGTTCACCGGGTGGTCGTCGGCGACCAGCAGCCGGGCGGGGGCGGCGCGCGGCGGCGGGGGGGCGGGCGGGTCGGCGGGCCCGGGCGCGGTGGCGGGCGCGAGCCGCAGCGTCACGGTGAAGCGGCTGCCGGCGCCGGGCGTGCTCTCGACCGTGGCGTCCCCGCCCATGGCGCGCGCCAGCCGCCGCACGATGGACAGGCCGAGGCCGGTGCCGCCGAAGCGCCGCGTGGTGGAGCTGTCGGCCTGGGCGAAGGGCTGGAACAGGCGCGCCAGCTGGTCGGGGGTCATGCCGACGCCGCTGTCCTCCACCTCGATCACCGCCTCCACCGCCGCCTCGGCGAGCCGGGTCGCGGTGCGGATGCGCACGAAGCCGGCATCGGTGAACTTGATCGCGTTGCCGGCCAGGTTGAACAGGATCTGGCGCACCCGGACCGGGTCGCCGGCGACGATGTCGGGGCCCTCGGCCGCCGCCTCGACCGTCAGCGCCAGGCCCTTGGCGCGGGCCTGGACGGCCAGCCCTTCCATCGCGCCCTGCACCAGCCCGCGCAGCGAGAAGGGCACCGCTTCCAGCTCCATCCGCCCCGCCTCGATCTTCGAGAAGTCGAGCAGGTCGTCGATGATGCGCAGCAGCTGGCCGGCGCTGTCGCGGATCACCGCGAGGCAGCGCGCCTGGGCGGGGCCGGGGGGGGTGCGTTCCAGCACCTCGATCATGCCGAGCACGCCGTTCATCGGCGTGCGGATCTCGTGGCTCATCGCGGCGAGGAAGGCCGACTTGGCGCGGTTGGCGGCTTCCGCCGCGTCGCGCGCGGCGGCCAGCGCCTCCTCCTGCCGCTTGCGGTCGGTGATGTCGGTGTAGGTGCGCACGCTGCGCCCGTCCGGCATGGTGGAGACGTCCACCTCGATCACCCGGCCGTTCGGGCGGCGGCGTTCGTAGCGCGCCGCGGCGGGGGCGGCGCCGGCGCGGATGGCGGCGAGCCTCCCCTCGGGGTCGGGCAGCGCGGCCAGTTCGCCCGCCGCGAGCTGCCAGGCCACGATCTCGTCCAGGCGGCTGCCCGGCTCGGCCAGGTGCTGCGGCAGGCCGAGCAGCTCCGCGGCGCGCCGGTTGGCGACCTGCAGCATGCCCTCCGGCGAGAACATCAGCAGGCCCTGGCCGATATGGCCGATGGTGGCCGACAGCGCGGCCTCGGCGGCCTGCGCCTCGTCGCGCGCCACCTTCAGCTCGTCCTCCCGCGATTTCAGGCGGCTGACGTTGCGGAAGGAGGCGAGGACGCTGCCGTCGCTGAGCCGCCGGCGGGTGATCTCCAGCCAGTAGCCCGCCGGTGATTGCCGCAGGTCCGGCACCGGCCCCGGGTTCATGATCGCGGCGAGCCGCGCGGCGACCGCTTCCTCGAGCGCCGCGGCATCGGCGGGGATGCGGCCATAGTCGCCGCGGCGGAACATCATGCGCAGGATGTCGCGGCCATCGGCGCCGGGGCGGGCGAGCTCGGGGGGGATGTCGTAGAAGCGCGCCAGCTGGTGGTTGATGAGGCGCACGCGGAACTCCGGGCTCCAGAGCACGACGCCGTCGGCCATGCCTTCCAGCACCGCCTCATGCGTCTCCCGCGCCGCGCGCAGCTGCTGTTCGCGGGCGACGAGGCCGGTGACCTCGCGATGGATCAGCAGCAGGCCGCCATCGGCGGTGGCGACGCTGCGGGTCTCGATCCAGTCGCCGCTGGCCGCGCGCGCCAGCACTGGCGGCCCGCCGGGGCTGAGGGCGAGCGCGATGCGGGCCTGCACCACCGCCTCGAAGGCCGCCGGGTCGGTGGGGGGGGCGCCGAAATCGCCGCGTCGGATGCGGTGGCGCATGGCGTCCACGGCGGAAGCCCCGGGGCGGGCGAATTCCGGCGGCATGTCGAAGAAATGCCGGGCCGCGCGGTTGGAAAGCTGGATGCGCAGGTCGGCGTCCAGCAGCACGACGCCGTCGGTCATGCTGTCGAGGATCGTCTGCAGCTGCTCGCGCGCCTCGGACAGAAGCTGCTCGCGGCGCTTGAGCTCGGTGACGTCGCGATAGGTCAGCACGGCGCCGCCGCCCTCGACCGGCAGGGCCGCCACTTCCAGCCAGCGCCCGGCGCCGGCGGGGCGGACGAAGCTCGCCCCGCCCGGGCGGGTCAGCACGGCAAGGCGGGCGTCGATCCGTGCCTCCAGCTCGTCCCCGGCCGCCGCGGGGGGGCCGAAATCGCCGCGCCGGTCCTCGAAGCGCAGCAGGTCGCGCAGCTCCGCGCCGGGTTCGGCGAGCGAATCGGGGATGTCGGCGATGCGGCGGGTGCGGCGGGTGGCGAAGACCAGGCGCAATTCATGGTCCCAGAGCAGGACGCCTTCGGACATCCGGTCCAGCACCTGTTCCAGGCGGGCGCGCGTGGCCTCCGCGGCGGCGGCGGCGGCGTGCGGCTCCGTCACCTCGTCCGCGCTCAGCAGCAGGCCAGAGGGAAGGGGGCGGAGGTCGATGCGGAACTCCCGCCCGGCGGCGGTGCGCCATCCATGCCGGGCGGGCAGCGGGGCGTCGGGCCAGGCGGCGGGGTCGGGCTGGCCGGCGGCGCCGTGGAAGGCGATGGCGGCGAGCAGCCCGGCGAGCCGCGTGCCGGGGGGGGGCATGCGCTGGCCGGGGGCGAGCAGGTCGGCAAGGCGGGGATTCGCCAGCCGCAGCCGGTGGTCGCGGTCGAACACCGCGCAGGGGCCGGGCAGATGGGCAAGTGCCTCCGCCTCGGGCGAGGCGGTGTCGGCGTCAGCATCCGGCAACGGGCTGTCCAAGGCGGCCATCCCTTCATCCCAGGCAATCGCACCAGCGGAAAAACAGGCGAGTGTCGTAGAAGCATCTACCCTCTCCCCCCGTCGGGGGGCGAGCGCCGGCGCAGTGCGCCGCCGGGGTGGGCGGGGCGCGCGAAGCGCCGGTCCACCCCATGGATGTCGAAGCGCAGTCCGCAAAGCGTTGCGCGCCCCACCCCCGCCTCGCCGTCGGACGCCTCCGGCGTCGGACCCCGCCCGGGCGGGAAAGCCAGATCCGCGCCGCGTCGGCTCTTGTACGACGGCCTTGCCCGTCACCCTGCCACGACTTGCCGTTGCGCGTGTTTCGCGAGATGGGGGGATCGTTTCACCGCGGCGCGCGGAATGAGCCGCCTCATGGCTGGACCATGCGGGGGCGGCAGGCGCAATCTGCGCGCCGCGCAACGGTGTTGCCGACCCCGGGCCGCTTGTTGGCCCGGGGTGACGCGTTGCGGCGGTTCCGGCGCGCCAAGCGCCGGCGCCAGGCAGGGAGCATGGGGGATGGCGGCGGAAGCGACGTCGCTGCTGGTGGTGGAGGACGACCCGTTCCAGCGGGAGGCTGTCTGCGCGTACCTCGCCGGACAGGGCTTCGCGGTCGAGGGCGTGGGCGATGCCATGGCCTGCCGCGCCGCGGTGCGCGCCGCCATGCCCGACGCGGCGATCCTGGATGTGGGCCTGCCGGGGGGCGAGGACGGGTTCGCGCTGGCGCGGTGGCTGCGCGGGCTGTCGCCCACGCTCGGCATCATCATGCTGACGGCGGCGGGCGACGTGGTGGACCGGGTGGTCGGGCTGGAATGCGGTGCCGACGACTACATCACCAAGCCTTTCGAGCCGCGCGAGCTGCTGGCGCGGATTCGCGCCGTGATGCGCCGCGCGACCGCCGAGCACCGGGTGGCGGAGAGCCTGCCGGCCGGGCGGGTGCGGATCGGCGCGGCGGTGCTCGACCTGCGGTCGGGCAAGCTGATGACGGCGGAGGGCAAGGAGGACCAGCTGACGGAGGGCGAGTTCACCCTGCTGCGGCTGTTCACCGAGCATCCGAACCGCGCGCTGCACCGCGACTGGCTGCTGGAGCGGCTTTCGGGCGACGAGGAGCCGGAGGCCTTCGACCGGGCCATCGACCTGCGGGTGATGCGGCTGCGGCGGAAGGTGGAGCGCAACCCGGCGCGGCCGATGGCGCTGCGGACGGTGCGCGGCGTGGGCTACCTGTTCGACCCGGAAGGGGTGTAGGCCAGGATCGGCGATCAGGTGATCGCCGGTCGTGGTCCGGCGTCTTGCGGCATCGGCTGGTGCACGCCTTCGGGCCTTGCGCCCCCCGGCGATCATCCGCGGGGCCACCGGTGGTGCCGGATGACGACCCCGGCGGCGACCATCCGGATTTATTCCGCGGCGCCCGTTGAATCTTACAATAGAATCATGCTGATGCGCGGCCGGCGATCGGCCTAACTCCCCTGGCACACGAACCGACCAGGAGGCCCGATGTTCAAGCCCGCCATGCCCGCCACCGGAAACCCCGCCATCGTCGCCCTGCGGCCGGGCGGATGCGGGATGCCGGGCGGCTTCCGCGCCGCGGCCGTCCCGCGCAGGCCGCTGTCCGGCGGGACCGAGCTTTCCCCGGGGCTCCTGCGCGTCACCTCGGCCCGCCGCGCCGAGGCCGTCGCGCAGCTGATCGAGGAGGTCCGCCGCGTCGAGCGGGCGCAGGGGGCGAGCCTCGACGGGCTGCACGCGATCGGCGACCTGCTCGCCGATCTCGCCGAGCAATTGCCCCTCTTCCCCCGCGACCACCTGCCGCCCGGCCCGGACGGCGCCGTGCGCTACCGCCTGCATGAGGATGCGGATGGCCGGGTCGCGTTGCACGCCGTGCTGGTGCCGTCCGGCCGCGTGGTCTCGGAGACGCATGGCAGCCCGGCCGTGCTGGCGGTGGTGCGGGGCCTGGCGGAGGCGGTGGTGACGCGGCCCGGCGGTGCCGACGCCGCGCCGACCGCGCCGGAGCCGCTCGGCCCCGGCGAGGCGCTGGTGCTGCGTGCGGGCGAGACGCTGCGGCTGGCCGGCGATGCCGGGCCGGTCCTCGTCCTCGTCCTGCAGGGCGTGGCGGCGGACAGGCAGGCTTCGGCCCGGCGCGGCGTCCGGCCGCCGGCCGAACCGCTGCCGCTGCACGCCGCAGAACTGATGGCCACGCTCGCCGCCGGGGAGGAACTGCTGCTGCTCGACCTGCGGGAGGAGGACGCCTTCCTGGCGGATGGCCACCCGGCCTTCGCGGTTTCCGTACCGCTGACGTGCCTGAAGGCGATGGTCGGCGCCATCGCGCCGCGCCTGTCCACGCGGATCGTGCTGACCGATGCGGACGGGACGCTGGCACAGGCCGGCGCGGCGCTGCTGGCGCGGCTCGGCTACCGGAACGTCGGCGCCCTGATCGGCGGCGCGCAGGGCTGGACCGCCGCGGGCTTCGCGCTCAGCCGCGATGCGCGCGGGGTGTGGGGCCCCTCGGACCCGAGCCCCTGAGCCCGGCCGGCGCCGGAGGGATCCTGCACGAAGATCCGGGGCGCTGTCCTGGCAGGAGATCGAGGCCCGCAGGCGATCGTTCGAGGCGGTCGGCGCGGCGGGGCGTCGGCCCCGGCCGGCCGATGGCGATGCGTAAGGTGCGCGGGTCGGACGCCCTGGTCGACCCCGCCGCGATGGCGCGGGGCGCGCCGCGGGCGCGGCGCCGTCGCTGGATCGCGGAGCGTGGCACCGACCCCGACGCTGCCGACCAGGCCGGCCGCCGGGGAAGACCGTTGAGGGCATCGCCATGGCGCGGACCTGCCCCCACGGCATGTGCAGGCGGCGCGCTGCGATGGTGCCGGGGTGGCGCCGCCGCGACCCCGGCCGGCGCGCAACATCCCTCGCCGCCCTGTCGCCGCCCCCTTCCGGGGTTGGCTGTCAGTCGCGCGCGGTGGGCGCCGCCCCGCCGGGGTCCCGTGGCGCCATCGGCAGCGGCTCCGGCCGGCCGGGCCGCACATCCGGCACCCAGGGGCGGTCGCCGCGGCGGGCGGCGGCGGTCTCGATCCGCGCCGAACTGCCCTCCAGCCAGGCGGCGGTGGCGCCGTTGCGCCACAGGGTGAAGCGGTCCGTCACCGCGGTGCCGGTGCAGGCGCGGCGGATCGGCTCGGTCGCCACCACCAGCGCGACATGGCCGCAGGCGGCGGCCAGCGTCGCGGCATCGGGCGGCTCGCCGCGGCGGGCGCCGCGCGGCGGCGGGGCGGTGCGCAGCAGCACCGCCTCCGGCCCGTCCGGGCGGGGGCGGAAGCGGCAGGCGGCGGGGGTGCAGGCGATGGCGCCATCCGCGGCCTCGCCGGTTTCGGGCAGGGGCTGCCAGGCGGTGGCGCCCAGCCGGCGCAGCATGGCGTCGCGGGTGAAGCTATCGGCGCCGGGCTGGCGGTGCAGGAAGACGCCCGCCTCGGTGCGCAGCGCCACCTGCCGTGCATCGGCCGCGACCAGCACGTCAGGCGGCCGCGCCATGAACCCCGCCGCCAGCGCGCCGAGCAGCAGCGCCAGGCCCGGCAGCCGCAGCCCGCCGCGCCAGAGGCAAAGCCAGCAGAAGCCGAAGGCGGCGAGCCCGAGCGCCGGGCCCGGCAGCGGCGGCAGGATGGGGCTGGCGCCGGGCAGGCCGGCCACCAGCCGCGCGATGACCAGGATGCCCTCGATGCCGAGGCCCATGGCCCAGAACGCGGGCTGGTCGAGGCCCAAGGGCACCAGCAGCAGGGCGACCATCCCGGCCGGCATCACCAGCAGAGAGGTCACCGGCACGGCCAGCGCATTGGCCAGCACGCCGAACAGCTGGAGCCGGCCGAAATGGTGCAGCCCGAAGGGCGCGGTGGCGGCGCCGGCCAGCAGCGAGGTGAGCGCCAGCCCCCCCACCACCAGCATCGCCCGTCGCCAGGCGCCGCCGCCGGCGCGGAAGGCAGCCAGCCGCGCCCGCAGCGCCTCATGCCCCGCGATCAGGCCGAGGACGGCGGCGAAGGACATCTGAAAGGACGGGCCGAGGAGCTCGGCCGGCGCGGCCAGCAGCACGACCGCGGCGGCGATCGCCAGCGCGCGCAGGCTGAGCGCCCGCCGCCCGGCCAGCAGCGCCAGCGTGACCAGCGCGGCCATGGCGAAGCTGCGCTGCATCGGCACCTGCGCCCCGGTCAGCAGCATGTAGAAGGCGCCGGCGGCCAGCGCGCCCAATGCGGCGGCCGGCTTGCCCGGCACCCGCAGCGCGACGAAGGGCACCAGCGCAACCAGCAGCCGGAGCGTCGCGAAGGTGGTGCCCATGACGATCGTCATGTGCAGGCCGGAGACGGACAGCAGGTGCGCCAGCCCTGAATCGCGCATCGCCGCCATGGCGGGCGCCGGGATTGCGGCCTGGGAGCCGGTGAGGAGGGCCACCGCGATGGCGCCGGCCTCGCCCGGGATGGACGCCGCGATCCGCTGGCTGAGGAGTTGCCGCAGCGCCGCGATGGGGGCGCCGCCGCCGGGGCCGGCCGTGACCTCCGCCGGGCCGAGCGCGAAGCCCGAGCCGCCGAGGCCCGAGAAGAAGGCGGCGCGCCCGAAGTCCCAGCCATCCGGCACGGCGGGGCCGGAGGGGGCGCGGACCAGCGCCCGCACCGCGAGCGTGTCGCCTGGGGCCGGGCGGGCCGGGTCCTCGGCGCGCAGCCGCACCCGCAGCGTCCGCTCGAGCGGCGGGCCGGCATCCAGGCGCGGCGCGCGCAGCGTGACCCGGCGGCCCTCGGCCAGCGCCTCGACCAGCTGCACCGTGCCGGAGAGCTGCACGGCGGTTGCCGGCAGCACCAGGGCCGGGGGCATGCGCGCGGCGTGCCAGGCCGCGGCGCCGAAGCCGAGCAGCCCAGCGGCGCCCAGCCCGAGCAGCCAGCCGCCGAGCGGCGCGCGCCGGCCGAACGCGACGGCCGCCAGCAGCAGCGGCGGCACCAGCCAGAGGATGGCGGGATCGGGTTCCTCGGTGGCGCCGAAATAGCCGAGCACGCCGAGGCCGAGCGCCACGCTGAGCCAGGGGGCGAAGCGGCCGTGCTGCGCGGCAAGCCCCGCCCAGGCCGCGTCGCGCAGGCGCGCGACCGGTCCGGTCAGGCCGGCCGGGGCCAGGGCGAGGCTCATTCTCGCGCGTAGATTGAATTGCCGGCTGCCGTATGGCAATTCCGTGGAGAGTTGTTCATCGTGGTGGTGCCGCGCGCGGGGACGCCGTGGCGGCGCGGGCGTTCACCTCGGGCTCCGTCCTGGGCTAGATGCGCCGGACCGGGCCCCGCGCCCCGCCTTCCAGGAATCCCGCATGTCGGTCCGCACGCGCTTCGCGCCTTCCCCCACCGGGTATCTGCACATCGGCGGCGCCCGCACGGCGCTGCTGAACTTCCTCTTCGCGCGGCGCCACAAGGGCCAGTACCTGCTGCGCATCGAGGACACCGACAAGGCGCGCTCCACCCCGGAAGCCGTGCAGCAGATCCTGGACAGCCTGGAATGGCTCGGCCTGTCGCCGGACGAGCCGCCGGTGATGCAGTCGGCGCGCGAGGCGCGCCATGCCGAGGTGGCGCGGGAGCTGCTGGCGAAGGGCGCGGCCTATCTCGCCTACGACACGCCGGAGGAGCTGGCGGCGATGCGCGCGGCGGCGGAGGCGGAGAAGCGGCCGTTCAAGTATGACGGCAGCCGCTGGATCGGGATGGAGCCGGGCCAGGCGCCCTCGGTCGCCCCCGCCATCCGCATCCGCGCCCCCCAAGGGGAAGAGCGTGGCGGGGAGACCGTGGTCCACGACCTGGTGCAGGGCGAGGTGCGGGTGGCGCACATCGAGCTCGACGACATGATCATCCTGCGCAGCGACGGCACTCCGACCTACCTGCACGCGGTGGTGGTGGACGACCACGACATGGCGATCACCCATATCATCCGCGGCGACGACCACCTGACCAACACGTTTCGACAGTGCATGGTCTATGATGCGATGGGCTGGCGGCGGCCCGCCTTCGCCCATGTGCCGCTGATCCATGGGGCGGACGGCGCCAAGCTGTCGAAGCGGCACGGCGCGGTCGGTGCGCTGGATCTTTCCGAGATGGGCATCCTGCCTGAAGCCCTGTGCAACTACCTGCTGCGGCTCGGCTGGGGGCATGGCGACACCGAGATCATCGGGCGCGAGGACGCGATCGCGATCTTCGACATCGCCGATGTTGGCCGCGCCGCGGCGCGGATGGATTACAAGAAACTCGAGCATTTCAACGCGGTCTGGCTGCGCGCCGCCGATGACGACCGGCTGCTGCGCGAGGTGATGGGCCGCTTCGCGAAGCGCGGCATCGACTTCGGGACCGAGGCGGCGGCGCGGGTGCGGACCCTGATGCCGGATTTGAAGGAACGCGCGCGGACGCTGGACGATCTAGCGAATGCCGCGGTCTTCGCGGTGGCCGAGGGCGCGCCGCTGCCCGACGCCAAGGCCGCCGCCCTGCTGACGGAGGAGGCGAAGGCGCTGCTGGCGAACCTGGCGGAGTTCCTGGGGGATGCGCCCTGGGAGCGCGCCGACCTGGAGCACTGGCTGCGCGACTATGCCGATGTGAAGGGCATCAAGCTCGGCGCGGTGGCGCAACCCTTGCGCGTGGCGCTGACCGGCAGCACGCAGTCGCCGCCGATCGATGCGGTGCTCTTCGCGCTGGGGCGGGCGGAGGCGGTGGCGCGCATCCTGGCGGCGGCGGCGCGCTGAGGGGCGCCGGCTCGTAACGCCCCATGCCGCACCCGCGAAGACGGGATGTGGCGCACGCGGATATGCGGCGGCGGCGGGCAGGCGGCGGCGTTGCCAAGCCTTGCGCGCCGCCCGTATCTTGCGCCGCATCATAACGGGCACGCGAGCAACCGCCCCCGGCCCTTGAGGAAGCACATGATGGCCACCACCCCGAATGGCTCCGTCACCTTCACCCTCGACGGCTCGAACCGGAGCACGCGCCTGCCGGTGCTGCGCGGCTCGGTCGGGCCGGATGTGGTGGACATCCGGAAGCTCTATGCCGACCTCGGCGTCTTCACCTTCGACCCGGGCTATGGCGAGACGGCGAGCTGCGAAAGCGCCATCACCTACATCGACGGCGACGAGGGCGTGCTGCTCTACCGCGGCTACCCGATCGACCAGCTGGCGGAGAAGTCCGACTTCATCGAGGTCTGCTACCTGCTGATGAACGGCGAGCTGCCGAGCGCCGCCCAGCTGAAGGAATTCCGCAAGGGTGTCACCTATCACACCATGGTGCACGAGCAGATCCGGCGCTTCTTCGAAGGCTTCCGGCGCGACGCGCACCCGATGGCGGTGATGTGCGGCGTGGTCGGCGCGCTGGCGGCCTTCTACCATGAGAACCTGGACATCAACGATCCGCGCCAGCGCGAGATCGCGGCGTTCCGGCTGATCGCGAAGGTGCCGACGATTGCGGCGATGGCCTACAAGTACTCGATGGGCCAGCCCTTCGTGTATCCGCGCAACGACCTGGATTACGCAGCGAACTTCCTCTACATGCTGAACGCCGTGCCGGCCGAGCCCTACCACGTCTCCCCGGTGCTGGCGAAGGCGATGGACCGCATCCTGGTCCTGCATGCCGACCACGAGCAGAACGCCTCCACCTCCACCGTGCGGCTGGCCGGTTCCACCGGCGCCAACCCGTTTGCCTGCATCGCCGCCGGCATCGCGGCGCTGTGGGGCCCGGCGCATGGCGGCGCGAACGAGGCGGTGCTGAAGATGCTCGCCGAGATCGGCGACGTGAAGAACATCCCGGCCTTCATCGAAAAGGTGAAGGACAAGAATTCCGGCGTGAAGCTGATGGGGTTCGGCCACCGGGTCTACAAGAACTTCGACCCGCGCGCGAAGATCATGCAGAAGACCTGCCATGAGGTGCTCGGCGAGCTCGGCATCACCGACGAGCCCCTGCTCGACCTGGCCGTGGAGCTGGAGCGTATCGCGCTGTCGGACGACTACTTCATCCAGCGCAAGCTCTACCCGAACGTGGACTTCTATTCGGGCATCATCCTGAAGGCGATGGGCATCCCGACCAGCATGTTCACCGCGATCTTCGCCGTCTCCCGCACCGTGGGCTGGGTCAGCCAGTGGAAGGAGATGATCGAGGACCCGGCGCAGCGCATCGGCCGACCGCGGCAGGTCTATACCGGCGCGCCGGCGCGCGACTACACGCCGGTCGGCGAGCGCGGCTGACCTCGGCGTCGACGCGCGGCGCCGGGCGGCGGCGCCTTCGGCCGTAGAACCCGGCCAGGCTGGCCGGGAGCAGCCGCGATGGGAGATGCAGGGCTGCGCGTCGCGCTTCGGCGCGGGCCAGCAGTCCCTTGCGACCCTTCCCGCCGCCTCGCATGGCTTGCCGCTGGAGTTCGCTCGCGGCGCGCGGCACGGCCGCGCCCGATGCGTGGTCGCACCGCGCCGTCCGGTCTGCCTGCCGTGATGCGTCCCGGCGCCAACGCGCCGCGCCCTGTTGCATGGCGGCTGTGCACGGGCAGGCAGGTGGCTCCGAGGACGGCGCGTGATGCGCGCATCGCCCGGGCAAAGGCCAACCGGCCCGGCGTCGCCCGCTTCGTCCAACATCCCGGGCAAAGCCTGACCCACCTGCCGGCGGCCCGGCGCGCCTCGTCGGAGATCACGGACGTTCCGTCAGCCGGAACGGGTGCGCGGGCACGCATGCTGCCGGTGTTGTTCAAGACCGCCTTGGAAGACGTTGAGTCAAAACGACAGGCACCCAGAATCCTTGCGAGTCATGATCGTCGTCGCGCCGGCGACGGCGAGTCCTCCCGCTGCGCCATCGAGTCCTGCGGACGAATCTTCAGACCCTTCATTAACATTAGGACTTGAACCTGTGGTTGATAACTGGTCTTCTCTACGTAGGGTTGATATCCACAGGGGAGGGTTAAACCTATGGGCGTCTCCGTGCCTGTCCATACTGCCAAGCCGCTCGACGAACTGGTCCGCATTCGCCTCCGCCGCTGGCCACAGCGCCCGCCGGGGGCGATGCGCACCGGGCGCCAACCCGGCACCTGGATGCGCGCCAGGCCCGGTGACATCGCAAGTCCCGCGCAGCCCTTCCTGAAGTTCCCGGGCAGCAACACCTTCCGCACCATCCCTGACGGTCTCTGGCTGCATTTCAGCCCGGACCCGGATGACCGTTGGGCGGACATCCTGTGCATCGAGGCGTGCGGGTCGGTGACCAACCTGCAGGACAAGCGGGCGCGCTTCGCGCCTTCGACCACTTCGCTGCTGGTGGTCTGCCCGCTGAAATGGATGCTGGACATGGCCGGGCCGGAGGAGGCGACGCCGCGCTGGCACCAGATCCGCCTGCTGCGCGACGAGCCCGCCGAGCCGCTGGTGTTGCCGGTGCGGGACGTGCGGGTGCTCTACGGGCTGAAGGCGCGGCACTACGCGTCCGTCGCGCGCAGCCAGCTGCCGCAGCCGCACGAATACTTCTGCCCGATCGAGGCGCTGACCGCCGAGCGCGGCTTCGAGGATCCGGCGATGGTGGCCCTCATCGCGCGGGCCTCCACCGCGTCCAACTTCATGACGCCGCTCTGAGCGCCGTCGCCGAAGCTTCACGCCCACCCCCTGCCCGGCCGCCGGAAGCCTCGCTAGACCGGGGGAGGCGACCAGGCGGGGAGAGGGCGGGATGAACAACCGGCGCGGCTTCGGGATCGGCGCGGCGGGGATGCTGGCGGCGGCCATCGGGGGAAGGCCGGCCGCCACGCAGACCCTGTCGGGGCCGCTTGTGCTCTACACATCGCAGCTGGAGCCCGATGCGGCGCAGACGGTGGAGGCCTTCCGGCGCCTCCACCCCGGCGTGCAGGTCGAGTGGATCCGTGCCGGCACCGGCCAGATCATGACCCGCCTGCGCGCCGAGATCGCCGCCGGCCAGCCGCGGCCGGACGTGCTGCTGCTGGCCGACAGCCTGACCTTCCAGTCGCTGAAGGAGGAAGGCCGGCTGCGCCCGAGCCCGGAGGTGCGCATGGCAGGCATCCCCGCCGCGCATCGCGACCCGGACGCCGCCTGGTTCGGCACCAAGCTGATCACCACCGGGATCATGCACCACCTGCGCGCGCCCTTCGTGCCGCGGCGCTGGACGGATCTGCTGGACGCGCGCGCGCGCAACCAGGTCGCCATGCCCTCGCCCGCCGTGTCCGGCGCCGCGGCGGTGCACCTGCTGACGCTGCTGCAGGACCCGGCGCTGGGCTGGCCCTTCGTCGAGCGACTGGTGGCGCATGGCCTGCAGGCGCGCGGCGGCAACGGGCCGGTGATGCAGGCGGTGGCCGGCGCCGAGCGAGCCTTCGGGATCGTCATCGACTACCTGCCGATCCGCGAGGCCGCGCGCGGCGCGCCGGTGCGCTTCGTCTTCCCCGAGGACGGGGTCTCCGCCATCACGGAGCCGGCCGGCATCCTCTCCACCGCGCGCAACGTGCCGGCGGCGATCGCCTTCCTCGACTTCCTGCTCTCGCGCGAGGGCCAGGTGCTGGCCGCGCGCCAGGGTTTCTGGGCCGCCGACCCGGAGGTGCCGCCGCCGGCCGGCTTCCCGGATGTGCGCAGCGTCCGGGTGATGCCGCTCGATCCGGCCCGCGCGGCGCGGGAGCAGGCGGATGCGCTGCGCCGCTTCGCGCAGCTGACCGGCGGCTGACGGTCGGCCGCCGTGCCGGCGGTGCCGCGCGCGCTCGCGGCCTGCGCGCTGCTCTGGCTTCTGGGGGTGGGGGCGCTGCCGCTCGGGCGGCTGCTGGCGGAGGCGGCGGGCGGCGGCCTGTTGGCCGCGGCGCTGGCCGATCCCGCGGCCTGGCGCGCGGCGGGCCGCAGCCTGCGTGTCGCCCTCGGCGCCGCGCTGCTGGCCACGCTGCTCGGCGGGCTGCTCGCCTGGGCGCTGCTGCTGCGCGGGCTGCCGGGGCGCGGCGCGCTGCTCTTCGCCGCCATCCTGCCGGCGCTGGTGCCGCCGCAGGTGATGGCGCTGGGCTGGATCCAGGCGGCGGGGCCGGCCTCGCCGCTGCTGCTGGCGCTGGGGCTTGCCCCGCCCATCGGCACGCCGAACCCGGTCCATGGGCCGACGGGGATGGTCGCGCTGCTCGGCGTGCAGGGCGCGCCGCTGGTGCTGCTTTCGGTCGCCGCCCTGCTGCGCCGCCTGCCGGGGGAGGCGGTGCTGGCCGCCCGCGGCTGCGGCGCGACGCCGGAGGCCGCGCTGCGCCTGGTGGTCTGGCCGCTGCTGGCGCCGGGGCTGCTGGCGGGGGCGGGGCTGGCCTATGTGGCCGCGCTCGGCAATTTCGGCGTCGGCGCGCTGCTGGGCATCCCGGCGCGCTACACGGTGCTGAGCGTGCATCTGTGGCAGGTGCTCTCGGCCGGCGGGCCGGCGGCGCTCGGCCAGGCGGCGGCGCTGGCGCTGCTGCTGGCGGGGCTGGCCGCGCCGGCGCTGCTGGTGCAGGCGCTGGCGGCGCGGCGCGGGCCGGCCGCCGGGCGGCTGCCCTTCGCGCCGATGGCCCTGCCGCGGGGCGCGGCGGCCGCCCTGCTATGCGGGGTGACGGCCTATCTGGCGCTGGTGCTGCTGGTGCCGCTGGCGGCGCTGCTGGCGGCGGCGCTGGTGCCGGCGATCGGGATGGAATTGTCGGCCGAGACGCTGACGGCGCGGCACTTCGCGGCCGCGCTGGCGCCGGGGGCGCACACGGCGGCGGCCTTCGGCAATTCGCTGCTGCTGTCGCTCGGCGCCGCGCTGCTGCTGGCCGCGGCGGCGCTGCCGGCGGCACTCGCCCTGCGGGCGCCGCCGGTGCGGGTGGCGGGGGCGGCGTCCGACCTGTCCTACGCGCTGCCCGGGGCCTGCACGGCGGTGGCGGCGATCCTGCTGGTGCTGTCGCTGCCGGGCGGCGTCGCGCTTTATGGCGGGCTCGGGCTGATCCTCTTCGCCTATCTGGTGCGCTTCCAGGCGCTGGCGCTGCGGCCCGCGGCGGCGGCGGCGGCGCGGCTCGATCCGCTGCTGGACCAGGCGGCGCGCGGCATGGGGGCGGGGCTGGCGCGGCGGCTTCTCGCCATCCACCTGCCGGCGCTGGCGCCGGCGCTGGCCGCGGGGGGGATCCTGGTGGCGCTGACGGCGGTGAACGAGGTGACGGTCTCCGCCCTTTTGCACGGGCCGGGGACGCAGACGCTGGGCGTGCTGGTCTTCGGCCTGCAGGAGAGCGGCCAGTCGCCGCTGGCCTCCGCCGTCAGCCTGCTGGCGCTCGGGCTGATGGCGGGGCTGATGGCGCTGGCCGGGCTGCTCGCGCGGCGGCTTCCGCCGGGGACGCTGCCCTGGCGGCCGTGAGCCGCCCGCCCGCTCAGCCGAACAGCCCCCAGAGCATCCGCAGCACCGTCAGCCCGAGGAACACCGCGAAGCAGCGCTTCAGCAGCAGCGGCGGGATGCCATGCGCCAGCCGCACGCCCCAGGGCGCCGCGACCAGGCTCGCCGGCACGATCAGCGCCACGCCGATCAGGTTGACGTAGCCGAGGCTGCCCGGCGGCAGCCCCGCCACCCCCCAGCCGCCATGGACGAAGCCCAGCGTCGCCGGCACCGAGACGATGACCCCGAAGGCGCTGGCGGTGGCGACGGCGCGGCGGATCGGCGTGCCGAACATCGACAGCATCGGCACGCCAACCGTGCCGCCGCCGATGCCCATCATCGCGCTGACCCCGCCGATGAAGCCGCCGAGCGCCTGGCGCGGGGCGCCGGCGGGGAAGCTTTCCCGCAGCCGCCAGTCCACCGCCGTGAAGGCCATCTGCGCCGCCACCGCCGCCGCGATCACCGCGAAGACCGCGGTGTGCACCCGCCCCTCGACCAGGATGCCGAGCGCCGTGCCCGCCAGCACCCCGGCCGCGATGGAGGGCGCGAGCGCGCGCAGCAGCGCCACGTCCATCGCCCCCTTCGCATGGTGCTTGCGCGCAGACTGGATCGAGGTCGGGATGATGGTGGCGAGCGACGTGCCGACGGCCAGCTTCATCTGCACCGCCTCCGGCACGCCGAACAGCGGGAAGATGCTGAACAGCACCGGCACGATGACGATGCCCCCGCCGACGCCGAGCAGCCCCGCCAGCAGGCCGGAGAACAGCCCGGTCGCCGCCATGGCCGCCGCCAGCCCCGTCAGCCAGAGCGGATCCGCCGCGCCATCCATCTCCGTCTCCTCCCGCCCGGCCGGCGCAGGGGCGCCGCGGCGCTGGTCAACCCCCGGGCAACCCGCTGACCGCGCGGCGCGAAGGCCGGGCATCGCGAAAGGTCAGCGCGCGTGCCATAACGGCATGCGCCAAGGACGTCACCCCGCGTGCCGATCATCGCCGACCCGATCTTCTGGATGCTGGCCGTCTTCGCGACCCTGATGACGGGCGTGACCAAGGGCGGCTTCGCCTCCGGCGCGCCGAACACCATGGTGCCGCTGATGGCGCTGGTCGTCCCCGCGCCGCAGGCGGCGGCGATCGCGCTGCCGGTGCTCTGCACGATGGACATCGCCGGGCTGCGCGCCTGGTGGGGGCGCTGGAGCCGGCGCGAATTGCTGACCATCCTGCCGGGCGGGATGCTGGGCATCGCGCTCGGCAGCGCGGCTTTCGGGCTGCTCGACGACCGCTCCGTCAAGCTGCTGCTCGGCGTCATCACGCTGGCCTTCCTGGCGCGCAGCCTGTGGCAGGCGCGGCCCGGCCGGCCGTCGCCCGCGCCCGCGCCGCCCAGCCGGGTGCGCGGCGGGTTCTGGGCGACGCTGTCGGGGCTGACCTCCACGGTCGCGCATGCGGGCGGGCCGCCGCTGGCGGTCTATCTCTATCCGCTGCGGCTCGACCGGGCGACGCTGGCGGCGACCACGGTGGTGTTCTTCGGCGTGGTCAACTACGTCAAGCTGGTGCCGTATTTCCTGCTCGGGCAGTTCCCGGTGGCCAATCTGCTGACCAGCCTGCTGCTGCTGCCGCTGGCACCCTTGGGCATCCGGCTCGGCATCTGGCTGCAGGCGCGGCTGAGCGACCGGACCTTCTACCGCGCGATCTATGTGCTGCTGGGCGTCACCGGGACGAAGCTGGTGTGGGACGGGCTGGGGCTGTGAGGGCGATGGGCGGGCGGGTGCTGGGCGTGCTGGGGGGCATGGGCCCGCTGGCCTCGGCGGAGTTCATGCGGCGGCTGACGCTGCTGACCCCGGCCGGGCGCGACCAGGACCATGTGCCGGCCGTGCTGTGGTCCGACCCGCGCGTGCCGGACCGCACCGCGGCGCGGCTTTCGGGGGGCGAGGACCCGTTGCCGGCGCTGCTGCGCGGGATCAGGGGCCTGGAGGCGGCGGGCTGCGACGCCGTCGCCATTCCCTGCAACACCGCGCATGGCTGGTTCGAGGCGATGCGGGCCGCGACGCGGCTGCCCATCCTGCACATCGTGGACGCGGCGGCGGCGGAGCTGGAGCGGCTCGGCGTGGCGGAGGGGCCGGTCGGCGTGATGGGCACGGCGGGGACGCTGGCGATGGGCCTCTACCAGGAGAGGCTGGCGGCGCGCGGCTGGACCTGCCTGGTGCCGACACCCGGGGAGATGGCGGCGCTGGTGACGCCGGCGATCGCCGAGGTGAAGGCGAACCGCGTCGCGGACGCCTACGCCCCGCTGGCCGAGGCGGCGGGGCGGCTGGCGGCGCGCGGGGCGCGGGCGGTGGTGCTGGGCTGCACGGAAATCCCGCTCGGCATCGCCGCCGGCCCGGCCCTGCCCATCCCGGTCTGCGACACGCTGGACGCGCTGGCCCGCGCCGCCATCGGCTGGGCGCGGGCCGGCTGACCGGCGGCCGGCGTCACCCGGCCTTCTGCGACGCCTCCCACTCCGCGACGCGGGCCATCGCCGCCGGGGTGAACTCGGCCTTGGGCTGGTTGCCGGCGATGACGAAGAGCAGGACGTGTTCCTGGTCCGGCTCGTCATGCGTGACGTTCATGAAGCGCCGCGCCACGCCGGGGGGGAAGGAGACGACGTCGCAGGGGCCGACATCGACGTGTTCCTCCGCCGCGCCCTCGTTCCAGGAACAGCGCCAGCGGCCGGTGACCGGCATGAAGGTCTCGTTGGTGTCGTGGTTGTGCATCAGCGGGCCGCAGCCGGGCCTGGCGCGGCAGAAGCCCATGTTGAAACCCTCGTCGATCGGGATGGCGGCGGCGCGGGAGCTGTCGCCGCCGACCGGGCTGGTGGTGGCGCCGCCCTCGTCGCTCGGCGGGCGGAAGCCGATCACGTTGATCAGCTCCCGCTGGCATTCCGGCAGCGGGCTGTCGGGCAGGCCGCCGCGGCTGCCGGCCAGGTCCTGGAAGAAGGCGATGCGCTGCATCATTTCCGCCCGCGTCCAGACGCGGATGGGCGGGATGCCGTGCGTGGTGTCGGCCATGGCGTGGGTCCTGTCTCCTCCCGGCGCAGTCCGGCCGCTTGGCCGCCGCGCGCTGGCGTGGAGCTTGCCCTGCCGTGCGGCCACAGACAAAACGCATCTCCGAAGGGGGGCGATCATCCGATCGAATGGCCCCGGGGGAAGCCGGGGCGCGGCCGGCGCCGCCACCACGGCCGCAAGGCCGGCCCGCCGGGCCGCGCGCCTGCGGGCGCGGCCCGAGCCCGATGGCCGCCGCGCCGGTCAGTACTTGCGCAGCAGGCCGATCAGCCGGCCCTGCACGCGCACCCGGTCGGGCCCAAAGATCCGCGTCTCATAGGCGCGGTTGGCGGGTTCCAGCGCGACCGAGTTGCCGCGCCGGCGCAGCCGCTTCAGCGTCACCTCCGCATCATCGACCAGCGCCACCACGATCGCGCCGTTCTCGGCCACGTCGGTGCGGCGGATGATCACCGTGTCGCCGTCCAGGATCCCGGCCTCGACCATCGAATCGCCTGCGACCTCCAGCGCGTAGTGCTCCCCGCTGGCCAGCAGCGCGGCCGGCACCTCGACCGAGGCGCCGTTGTCGCGCAGCGCCTCGATCGGCAGGCCGGCGGCGATGCGGCCGTAGAGCGGCAGGTGCACGGCCGCCGCCTCGTTCGCCGGGCGGGGCACGCCGGACAGGTTCTGGGCGAAGGTGCCGCGGATGACGTTGGGCGCGAAGGTCGCCCCGCCGCCGGCGGGCGCGGCATAGGCGGCGGCCGGGGGAAAGGCCGAGGCGCCGGCCGGCTGCATCGCGGCCGACAGCGCGGCGGGCGCCATGCGGGCGGCGACGCTGTCGGGCAGGCGCACCACTTCGAGCGCGCGGGCGCGATGGGCGCGGCGCTTCAGGAAGCCGCGTTCCTCCAGCGCCGTGATCAGGCGGTGGATGCCGGATTTCGACTTCAGGCGCAGCGCGTCCTTCATCTCCTCGAAGGAGGGCGAGAAGCCGGTCTCGCGCAGGTGCCGGTCGATGAACATCAGCAGCTCGTGCTGCTTGCGCGTGAGCATGGCTCCTCCTCCCCGGTCGGCCGGGCGCTGCCGGCCTGGTCTGCCGCCCCTGGCGCCCTGGTTCGGGCAGGCTGGCGAACAAACGGGCAACCGGTTCGCGTGTTCTAGGTAGGTTCTCCGCGTCGCGTCAAATCTTTTCCACAGCACCGGGTGCCGGGATTCTCACACGCCGAGGCGGTCGAGCAGGATCGCCTCCACCTCCGCGCCTTCGGCCAGGGCGGGCGCGAAGGGCGGGCGCAGGATCAGCGCCTCGGCGCGCGCCAGGGTGGCCATCATCGAGCTGTCCTGCACGGGGAAGGGGGTCGCCACGAATCGGCTGTCCCGGTCGGTGCCGAGGCTGGCCCGCAGATGGTCGAATCGGCGGTCGTTGGCGGGCAGGGGCGCGCCGGCGCGGACCGGCTGGGTGGGCGGCGCGGCGGGCGGCAGGCCCGACAGCACCCAGATCGCCGGCAGCAGGAACTGCACGGCGCAGACCAGCGCCGAGACCGGGTTGCCCGGCAGCCCCAGCACCGGGGTGCGCCCCAGCCTTCCCCAGATCAGCGGCTTGCCCGGCCGCATCGCGATCTTCCAGAAATCGAGCGCGAAGCCCTGCGGCCCGAGCGCGGCCTGCACCAGGTCGTGTTCGCCGACGCTGGCGCCGCCGGTGGTCACCAGCATGTCGGCGGCGTGCGCGGCGGCCGCGGCGGCGGCGATGGCGTCGCGGTCGTCGGGGGCGATCGGCAGGTTGATCGGCTCGGCGCCCGCCGCGCGGACCATGGCGGCCAGCGCATGGGCGTTGGAGGAGACGATGCCGCCGGCGGGGATCGGCTCGCCGGGCAGGGCGATCTCGTCGCCGGTGGCCAGGATGCCGATGCGCGGGCGGCGGCGGACGGTCAGCCAGGGGTGGTTGGCCGCCGCCGCCAGGCCGATGTCGCGCGCCGAAAGCCGCCTCCCTTCCGGCAGCAGCGTGTCGCCGGCCGCGAAGTCGAGGCCCCGGCGGCGGATCCAGCGACCCTGCGCGGGGGCTTCGCGCGGGGTGACGAGGCCGCCCGCTTCCTCGGCATCCTCCTGGATCAGGATGGCATCCGCCCCGTCCGGCACCACGCCGCCGGTGAAGATGCGCACCGCCTCGCCGGGGCCGAGCGCGGTCCCGAAGGGCCGGCCGGCGGGGGCGGCGCCGATCACGCGCAGCCGGGCGCCGGGCCGGGCTTCCGCCGCGCGCAGGGCATAGCCGTCCATGGCGGAGACATCGGCCGGCGGCTGGGTCAGCCGCGCCAGCACCGGGCGGGCCAGCACGCGGCCCCAGGCCTCCGGCAGCGCCACCGTCTCGGCGGGGGTGGGGGAGAGGGCGCCGAGGATGCGCGCCCGGGCTTCATCGAGCGCCAGCATCAGGCGGCGTCCCAGCTGCCGGACTTGCCGCCCGATTTGTGGACCAGGCGGATGTCCTCGATCCGCATGGCGCGGTCGGTGGCCTTGCACATGTCGTAGACGGTCAGCGCGGCGAGGGTGACGGCGGTCAGGGCCTCCATCTCCACCCCGGTCTGGCCGGTGACCTTGGCCAGCGCCTCGATCTCGATCGCGTCGGGCGGGGCGGGGGTGAGGTCGACGCTGACCTTGGACAGCATCAGGGGATGGCAGAGGGGGATCAGCTCCGCCGTGCGCTTGGCGGCCATGATGCCGGCGAGCCGCGCGACGCCGAGCACGTCGCCCTTGCCGACCTGGCCGGCCTGGATCAGCGCGAGGGTGGCCGGCGCCATGACGATGCGGCCGCGGGCGATGGCGATGCGCGATGTCTCGGCCTTGGCGGAGACATCCACCATGGCGGCACGGCCGGCCTCGTCGAAATGGGTGAGCTGGGTCATGGGGGGATGCTACGCGGAAGCCGCCCGGGTGGGGAGGGCGCGCGGCGCTGGCCTTCGCCGAGCCGAGCCGCTAGAACCGCGCGCCATGGCGACCGTGCTCCTCATCCTGTTCCTGCTCGTCACCCTGGCGATGATCGGGGTCATCCTGGTCCAGCGCAGCGAGGGCGGGGGGCTTGGCATCGGCTCTTCGCAGGGCATGGGGTCGTTCATGTCGGGGCGCGGCACGGCGAACCTGCTGACGCGGACGACGGCCATCCTCGGCACCGCCTTCATGGTGCTCGCGCTGGCGCTGGCGATGCTGGGCAAGGGACAGCAGCCGCGCGGTTCGCTGCTCGACCAGCCGCCCACCATCCCGACGGCGCCTGCCGTACCGGCGCCGCCAGCGCTGCCGAGCGTGCCCACCAACTGAGGCGAGGTCGCGCCGCGCGCCGGGGCTGACCGGGGCGGGCCGGGGCGGGCCGGGCACGCGCCCGGCCGGCCAGACGCCGTCGCGGGGCACCGGGCCCATCTGCCGGCACGACAGGGCAGCCCGGGGGGCGCCCGGGCCGGCCGCCTGCCGAACATCGGATCGGGAGCATGCGGGATGTCTGGCGGCGCGGCAGCGCTCGCAGGCACCGCGCGCCGGCGGGCGAGCGGTGCCAGTCGCGGGCGCCGTCTTGCCGGGCCCGCGGCCGAGTCGCGCGGGGCCCGGGCCCACCTCCGTGCCGCATCTGCGCCGCGCCGTCCACCAAAACCCGCCCCCGCCCGGCGCAGCGCTGCCATCCCGACATGCGCGGGTTCCCCCGCACCCGCCGTCACGCTACGGTGGCCGCCCATGACGCGGTATGTCTTCATCACCGGCGGCGTGGTCTCCTCGCTCGGCAAGGGTATCGCCGCCGCCTCCCTCGGGGCGCTGCTGCAGGCGCGCGGCTACAAGGTCCGCCTGCGCAAGCTCGACCCCTATCTCAACGTCGATCCGGGCACGATGAGCCCGTATCAGCACGGCGAGGTCTTCGTCACCGATGACGGGGCGGAGGCCGACCTCGACCTCGGCCACTACGAGCGCTTCACCGGCGTCCACGCCAACAAGGCGGACAACTGGACGACCGGGCGCATTTACTCGGACGTCATCGCGGCGGAGCGCCGCGGCGACTACCTGGGCGGCACCGTCCAGGTGATCCCGCACATCACCGACAAGATCAAGGAATGCGTCCAGGCCGAGACCGAGGCCTACGACTTCGTCCTGGTCGAGGTCGGCGGGACGGTCGGCGACATCGAATCGCTGCCCTTCCTGGAAGCGATCCGGCAGCTGGCGAACGAGCTGGGCCCGACGCGCAGCCTGTTCGTGCACCTTACCCTGGTGCCCTACATCCCCTCGGCCGGGGAGCTGAAGACCAAGCCGACGCAGCACAGCGTGAAGGAGCTGCTGGGGCTCGGCATCCAGCCGCAGATCCTGCTCTGCCGCTGCGACCGCCAGATCCCGGAAAACGAGCGGCGCAAGATCGCGCTGTTCTGCAACGTGCGCCCCGAGAGCGTCATCCCGGCCTACGACGCCGACAGCATCTATGGCGTGCCGATCAGCTACCATGAGGAAGGGCTGGACCGCGAAGTGCTGCGGCATTTCGGCCTGTCCTTCTACGGCGAGCCGGACATGCGGCGCTGGCAGCGCATCCTGCACTCGGTCCGCCAGCCGGAAGGCGAGGTGACCATCGCGGTGGTCGGCAAGTACACCAACCTGCTCGACAGCTACAAAAGCCTGGCCGAGGCGCTGACCCATGGCGGCATCGCCAACAACGTGAAGGTGCGGCTCGACTGGGTGGACAGCCAGATCTTCGAGGATGGCGGAGAGGGCGCGGTGAAGCGGCTGGAAGGCGTGCACGGCATCCTGGTGCCGGGCGGCTTCGGCGAGCGCGGCACCGAGGGCAAGATCGAGGCGGTGCGCTTCGCCCGCGAGCGCAAGGTGCCCTTCTTCGGCATCTGCTTCGGCATGCAGATGGCCGTCATCGAGGCGGCGCGGAACCAGGCGGGCCTCACGGGCGCCTCCTCCACCGAGTTCGGCCCCTGCGAGCACCCGGTGGTCGGCCTGCTGACCGAATGGCAGCGTGGCAACCAGGTGGAGACGCGGATGGCGGGCGGGGACCTGGGCGGCACCATGCGGCTCGGCGCCTATCCGGCGAAGCTGGCGGAAGGCTCGCTGGTGCGCGACGTCTATGAGGGCGCGGCCGAGATCCAGGAACGCCACCGCCACCGCTTCGAGGTGAACGTCACCTATCGCGACCGGCTGGAGGAGACGGGGCTGCGCTTCTGCGGCATGTCCCCCGACGGCAGCCTGCCGGAGATCGTGGAGCGCCCGGACCACCCCTGGTTCATCGGCGTGCAGTTCCACCCGGAGCTGAAGTCGAAGCCCTTCGCGCCGCACCCGCTGTTCCGCGGCTTCATCGGCGCCGCGGTGCGCCAGGCGAGGCTGGTCTGAGCATGTCCGAACCCACCGGCCCCGGCGGCAAGGGGCGCCTGCGCATCTTCGGCATCGGCCTGGCGGCGACGCTGGTGCTGGCGGTGGTGGCGGGCGCGCTGCTCGGCACCCTCGGCGTGCCGCTGGCTCTGGCGATCGGGCTCGGCGTGACGCTGGCGCTGGGCGGGGGGCTCGGCAGGAAGTAGCCGGCGGGGCGCCGAGGGGCGGCTGGTTCACCCTTTGCCAAGGCTCCCCGTGCTTCCTGTCGGCCATGCGGATCATGGCCGGGCAGAACGGGGTAGAGATCTACCTCTATGAGACGGGCGACCTGGTGCGGCTGCTCCGCAACGAGGACGGGCCGGTGGTGACCGCCTTCGCCGGCGACTGGGGGCGGGTGATGCGGGTCCATCCCGATGGCTCGCTGGACCTGAAGCTGGCGGGCTACAGCCGGCCGAAGGAAGCCGCGATGGCCCGCGCCATGGCGGTGCCGCGCAGCCGCGTCGAGCCCTGCGACGAGCGCGGCCAGCCGCGGCGGCGTGGCACGGCCGCCGTCTGGGACACCCGCAAGGCGCGCTGACGCCGCCCGCTCTTGCCGCTGCTTGCGGTCGCTTGTAAGCGCGGGCCCGACAGCCCCAGCCGGAGCCCCCCATGGCCGCCATCGCCGACATCATCGCCCGCGAGGTCCTCGACAGCCGCGGCAACCCGACGGTGGAGGCGGAGGTGGTGCTGGACAGCGGCATCCGCGGCCATGCCATCGTGCCCTCCGGCGCCTCGACCGGGGCGCATGAGGCGGTGGAGCTGCGCGACGGCGACAAGGCGCGCTACGGCGGCAAGGGCGTGCTGAAGGCCTGCGCCAATGTGGAAGGCGAGATCTTCGACGCGATCGGCGGCATGGACCCGACCGAGCAGGTCAAGATCGACGAGACGATGATCGAGCTGGACGGCACGCCGAACAAGGCGCGGCTGGGCGCGAACGCGATCCTCGCGGTGTCCATGGCGGTGGCCAAGGCGGCGGCGGCGGAGCTGGGCCAGCCGCTCTACCGCTATGTCGGCGGCGTCTTCGCCCGCACCCTGCCGGTGCCGATGATGAACATCATCAATGGCGGCAAGCATGCCGACAACCCGATCGACATCCAGGAATTCATGATCATGCCGGTCGCCGCCGGCACCATGGCGGATGCGGTGCGCATCGGCTCCGAGGTCTTCGCGCAGCTCAAGCGCGCGCTGCACGATGCCCACCACAACACCAATGTCGGCGACGAGGGCGGCTTCGCGCCGAACATCGGCAGCGCGGACGAGGCGCTGTCCTTCATCGCCAAGGCCTGCGAGGCGGCCGGCCACCGGGTGGGGGAGGACATCGTCTTCGCCCTCGACTGCGCCTCGACCGAGTTCTTCCACGACGGGCTCTACCGCATGGCGGGCGAGGGCAAGTCGCTCGACCAGGGCGGCATGGTCGACTACCTCGCCGGGCTCTGCGCCAAGTGGCCGATCGTCTCGATCGAGGACGGGATGAGCGAGGATGACTGGGAGGGCTGGAAGCTGCTGACCCAGAAGCTCGGCGGCACGGTCAACCTGGTTGGCGACGACCTGTTCGTGACCAACACCGAGCGCCTGCGGCGCGGCATCGAGGGCGGCTACGGCAACGCCATCCTGGTGAAGGTCAACCAGATCGGCACATTGACGGAAACGCTGGAGGCGGTGGAGACCGCGCATCGCGCCGGCTACCGCGCGGTGATGAGCCATCGCTCCGGCGAGAGCGAGGATGCGACGATCGCCGACCTCGCCGTCGCCACGAATTGCGGGCAGATCAAGACCGGGTCGCTGTCGCGGTCGGACCGGACGGCCAAGTACAACCAGCTGATCCGCATCGAGCAGTCGCTCGGCAGCAGCGCCCGCTATGGCGGCCGGGCGGCGGTGCGGCGCTGATCCGGGCGGCGCCTGCGCGGGTGCCGTTCATGGTTCGTTGACGAAGCTTACGGCAATGATCGGTCGCGGGCCGCGCTTGTCGCTGGACAGGCGCGGCCCGCTCTTGTTCTGTGACGCCGCGGCCTCGGTGGGGAGTCCGCGTCGGTCGGGGGGCCGGGATCGTGTCGGACGAGTATGGCGGGTCGGAGCGCGCGGGTTTCGGCGCGCGCCTGTTGCGGGGGTTTCGGGCAGCCATGCTGCCGGTGCTGTTCCTCGCCGTCTGCGGCTATTTCGTGTGGCATGCCATCCATGGCGATCGCGGGCTGATCGCGCGCGACCAGCGCGTGGTGCAGATCGCCGAGGCGAAGTCGGAGCGCGACCGCGCCCAGGCCGAGCTGGCGGCGATGGAACGCCGGGTGCAGGGCCTGCGCGGCGACCTGCTGGACCGCGACCAGCTCGACGAACGGGCGCGGCAGCTGCTCAACATGGTCGGCCGCGACGAGATCGTGGTGCCCTACGGGCCGGAACGACGGCTGTTCTGAGCCCGGGCCGCCCGGCCGCCCTGGCGTCTGCGATCGCCGGCCGGACCGACGGATAGGGGGCGTCTTGGACGCCCCGGCGACGAAACGCGACAACCCTGGCGTGTAATCTCCTGCGCGCGTGACGCGACGCCCGAACGCGCATTGCGCGCATGGGGAGATGACAGGATGTCGGGCACGACCGGGTTCACCCTTCTGCGACAGGGGGCCGAGGGCGAGGTGCAGGTTCTCGGCTGGGCCGATTTCGCCGCCACCACCACGCTGACCTTTGACGATATCGACCTGGGCGGCGCGTCGGAGGCGCCGCTGGCCTTCCTCGACGCGGGCTATGGCGGCTTCGCCTGGCTGCAGGCGGGCATCGCGGTGCCGGCGGCCTATGCGGGGCTGGGCTATGCCGCCTCCTCCGGCGGCCAGATCGCCTTCGTGGGGGAGAAGAACGGCTCGGTGCTCGATGGCTATGCGGGCGAGAGCGGCTCGGGGATCGTGATCGCCCGCGACGAGCGCTTCGACCTGGTCGGCGTCAGCGTCTCGGCGGCCTTCCAGGACGGCTTGCCGGTGACCTTCACCGGCACGCGCTGGGACGGCTCGGTGGTGACGCTGACCGTCGCCGCGCCCTTCGTGGACCAGCCGGGGGAGGCGCCGCTGGCGGTCGGCTTCGGGGCGGAATGGTCGGACCTGCGGACGCTCTCGATCGACGGGCCGGGGTATTTCGGCCTCGACGACCTGGTGACGCGCTCGGCGGACGTGGTCACGGGCTTCAGCCGCACGCTGACCACGCTGAGCTTTGACGATATCGACCTGGGCGGCGCGTCGGAGGCGCCGCTGGCCTTCCTCGACGCGGGTTATGGCGGCTTCGCCTGGGTGCAGGCCGGCATCGCGGTGCCGGCGGCCTATGCGGGGCTGGGCTATGCGGCATCCTCGGGCAGCCAGATCGCCTTCGTGGGCGAGAAGAACGGCGCCGTGATCGACGGCTACGAGGGCGAGAGCGGGTCCGGCATCGCCATCACCCGCGGCGAGGCCTTCGACCTGCATGGCGTCAGCCTTTCGGCGGCCTTCCAGGACGGGCTGGCGGTGACCTTCACCGGCACGCGCGGGGATGGCTCGACGGTGGCGCTGACCGTCGCGGCGCCGCGCGTGGACCAGCCGGGGGAGGCGCCGCTGGCGGTCGTCTTCGGGGCGGAATGGTCGGATTTGCGGGCGCTCTCGATCGACGGGCCGGGCTATTTCGGGCTGGACGACCTGGTCTTCTCCACCGGCGACCGGCTTGTGCTGGACCCGGCGGCGGCGGCGAGCCTGACCCGCGACGTGGTGGGCGGCGACACGCTGCTGGCGTGGGAGGGCGGGTCGGTGCGGCTGCTCGGCTATGCCGCGACGACGCCCGGGGATGTGGTGTTTTTCTGACGGCATGGCGCCTTCACCTTCCGTTAGCCGGCTTGCTGTTTCCTGAAACTGTTCACGCCCGCTGACTGACGGAATCTGCCATGTCGCTTGCCACGCGCATCCTCGCGCCTCTCGCCCTGCTGGGGCTGATCCTTGCCCTGCTGCTCGCCCATGGCGGGTGGCAGGCGGACCAGGCCAGGCGGGGCGCGGCCCTCTCGGCCGAGGTGGCGCGCCACGCCGCCGGCATCATCGCCGCGGAAGGCGCGCTGGCGGCCGAGCGCGGCGAGACCAACGGGCTGCTTGCCAATTCCGCCGGCGCGACGGCGGAGGGCTGGGCGCGCGCCCGCGCCCGCCGGGCGGAGGGCGAGGCGGCGCTGGACTCGGCGCTGCCCGGCCTGTCGGCGCTGGCCGGCGGCGATGCCGCGCTGCGCGCCGCGCTGGCCCGGCACGAGGCGGCGGCGGCCAGCGTCGCGGCGCTGCGCGCGCGCGTCGACGGGCCGGCGGAAGGCCCCCCGGCGCCTGGCGCCTGGTTTGCCGCCACCTCGGCCCGCATAGATGCCCTGGCCGCTCTGCGCCGTGCCGCGGAGGCGCTGCGCGGCAGCGAGGATGCGGGGGAGGTCGCCCAGACCGTGCGCGACGCGCTGGCCGAGGCGGCCGAGTTCCTGGGCCGCGAACGCGGGCTGCTCAACGGGATGATCAGCGCCGGCCGGACGCCGACGGCGGCCGAGGTGGCGCTGCTCGGCACGCTGCGCGGCCGGCAGGATGCGGCGATGGCGCGCATCGCCGCGCGCGCGGAGGCCCTGGCGCCGGCGCAGGCCGAGGCGCTGGCCGCCGCGCTGGCCCGCTACGACGGCGCCTTCGCGACGCTGCGCGCGGAGGTGCTGCGCGCCGGCCAGGCGGGCACGCCCTGGCCGGTCGCGCCGCGCGCCTGGTGGGAAGGCGCGAAGGCCGTCATCGCCGGTCTGCAGGCGGCGCAGTCGGCGATGACCGCGGCGGTGACCGCGCACCATGCATCGGCGGAGGCGGCCGCGCGCCAGGCGCTGGCGGTGCAGCTCGGCCTGCTGGCGGCGGCGCTCGGGATCATCGGGCTTGCCGTGGCCGGGGTGCGGGCGCGGGTGGTGCTGCCGCTGCGCGGCGGCGTCGCGGCGCTGCAGGCGCTGTCCGCCGGCCGGCTGGACACAGCCCTGCCCGAGCCGCGCGGCCAGGACGAGGTGGCCGCGCTGCTGCACGCCACCGCGGCCTTCCGCGACACCGCGCTCGCCGCCCGCGCGCTGGAGGCGGATCGCGCGACGCTGCAGGCGCGCGCGGCCGAATCGCGCGCCGCGGCGCTGGCCGAGGTGGCGTCGCTGATCGAGGCGGAAGCCGACGCGGCGGTGCGCGGGGCGCAGGCCGGGATCGCCGACATGCAGGGCGTGATCACGGAGCTGCGCGAGGCGGCGGACCGCGCCACCGCCGGCGCCGACGAGGCGCGCGTGCTGTCCGAGGCTGGGCGCGCCGGATCGGACAGCGCCGCGCAGGCGACCGCCGGGCTGGCCGGCGCGATCGCCGAGGTGGCGGCGCGCATGGGCGAGGCGAGTGCGGCGACGCAGAGCGCCGTGTCGCTGGCCGGCCGGGTGCGGAGCGTCTTCGGCCAGCTCCAGGCGAGCATCGGGGAGATCGGCGAGGTCTCCCGCCTGATCGGCGACATCGCCGCGCGCACCAACCTGCTTGCGCTGAACGCGACGATCGAGGCGGCGCGGGCGGGGGAGGCCGGCAAGGGCTTCGCCGTGGTGGCGACCGAGGTGAAGAGCCTGGCGCTGCAGACCGCGCGCAGCACGGAGCAGATCGCCGGGCGCATAGGCACGCTCGACGCCACGGCCCGGGAGGCGATCGGGGTGGTCGAGGAGATCGTCGGCGCCGTCGGGCGGATTGACGGCGTCGCCATCGCCACGGCCGCGGCGGTGGAGGAGCAATCCGCCGCCGCCCGTCAGATCGCCGAGGCGACCGAGGAGGCCGCCGGTGCGGCGCTGGCGGTCGCCGGCCGCATTGGCGGGCTGGCGGAGGCGGCCGGCCTCGGCGGGCGTCGCGCGGCGGATGTGCTGGCGGGGGCGGAGCAGGTGGCCGTTGCGGTCTCTGCGCTGCGGGGCGAGCTGGTCGGCGCGATGCGCAGCCGCGTCGCCGAGCTCGACCGCCGGGCGGAGGAGCGGCTGGCGATGCCCGGTGAGGGCCGCGCGGCGCGGTTCGACTGGGCGGGTGGCACGCTGGCGGGCCGGGTGCTCGACCTGTCCTTCGTGGGGGCGCGCTTCGGCGGTGCGCTGCCGGTGGGCTGCACCGGCGGGCGGCTCTCGATCGGCGGCGCGGCGCCGCTGCGTTGCACCGTGGCGCGGCGCGGGCCTGGCGAGACCGGGCTGGCCTTCACGGCGCCCGACGCGGCGGAGACGGAGGTGCTGGCCCGCCTGCTTCCCGGCGTGGCGCGCCGCAGCGAGGCCCGGGCGGCGGCCTGAAGGCGTGCGCCGCGGGGCAGGGGAGGAACGCCGGCGCCACCGGCGCCCGCCCCGCCCCGCCGGCGGTTGCGCGAGGCAGGTCGGCGCCATCGCGCGCAACTGCCCGGCGCCGGCGACGCAGCCTTGGCCGGGTTCCGCGCGTTGCTGTCCGGTGCTGCGGCTGCGACGCCAGGATGACGCTTAACCGAAGCGTGGTTAATTCTCCTATTGCGTTGCAACATCATGGGATTTCCGACCGGATCCCGCGCTTGCGCGAGGCGCGGGGCGCGCGTAGATGCGAAGAAAGGACGCGTTCGAGGAAGGACCACCGCATGGCCGAGACAGCCACCCGGAAGCCTCGGGGGAAGGGTGCCAGGGAGCCCGCGATCACGCGGGACCAGCTGACCCGGGCCTATCGCGACATGCTGCTGATCCGCCGCTTCGAGGAGAAGGCCGGGCAGCTCTACGGCATGGGCCTGATCGGCGGGTTTTGCCACCTCTACATCGGCCAGGAAGCCGTGGTGGTCGGCATGCAGCTCTGCCTGAAGGAGGGCGACCAGGTCATCACCTCCTACCGCGACCACGGGCACATGCTGGCCACCGGCATGGAGGCCCGCGGCGTGATGGCGGAGCTGACCGGGCGCATCGGCGGCTATTCCCGCGGCAAGGGCGGGTCGATGCACATGTTCAGCCGCGAGAAGGGCTTCTATGGCGGGCACGGCATCGTCGGCGCGCAGGTCTCGCTCGGCGCGGGGCTGGCCTTCGCCAACTGGTACCGGCAGTCCGACAACGTGGCGCTGGCCTATTTCGGCGAGGGCGCGTCGAACCAGGGCCAGGTCTATGAAAGCCTGAACCTGGCCTCGCTGCTGAAGCTGCCCTGCATCTTCATCATCGAGAACAACAAGTACGGCATGGGCACCTCGGTCGACCGCGCCAGCGCGTCCAAGGACCTGTCGAAGAACGGCGTGCCCTGGGGCATCCCGGGCGAGGCGGTGAACGGCATGGACGTGATCGCCGTGAAGGAAGCCGGCGAACGCGCGGTGGCGCATTGCCGCGCGGGGAACGGCCCGTACCTGCTGGAGATGAAGACCTACCGCTACCGCGGCCATTCCATGTCCGACCCGGCGAAGTACCGCACGCGGGAGGAGGTGCAGAAGATGCGAGAGCAGAACGACTGCATCGAGACCGCGCGCAGGCTGCTGCTGGACAGCCACGGCGTGCCAGAGGCGGAGCTGAAGGTGATCGACGACGAGGTGAAGGCGATCGTGCAGGACAGCGCCGACTTCGCCCAGACCTCGCCGGAGCCGGACGAGGCCGAGCTCTGGACCGACGTGCTGCTGGAGAAGGCGCGCTGAGATGACGCAGATCCTGATGCCGGCCCTCAGCCCGACCATGACCGAGGGCAAGCTGGCGCGCTGGCTGAAGAGGGAAGGCGAGGCGATCAAGGCGGGCGACATCATCGCCGAGATCGAGACCGACAAGGCGACGATGGAAGTGGAAGCGGTGGACGAGGGCACGCTGACCCGCATCCTGGTGCCCGAGGGCACCGACGCGGTGGCGGTGAACACGCCGATCGCTGAGCTGGATGGCGGCGCCGGCGCCGCCGCCGTGCCCGCCGCGGCACCCGCGGCCGCGCCGCCCGCCGAGGCGAAGAAGGAAGCCCCCGCCAGCGTGCCCGCCGCGCCCATCGCCGCCCAGGCCGAGAAGGATTGGGGCCCGACGCGGACCATGACGGTGCGCGAGGCGCTGCGCGACGCCATGGCCGCCGAGATGCGCGCCGACAAGGACGTGTTCCTGATCGGCGAGGAAGTCGGCCAGTACCAGGGCGCCTACAAGATCAGCCAGGGCCTGCTGGACGAGTTCGGCCCGCGGCGCGTCATCGACATGCCGATCACCGAGCACGGCTTCACGGGCATGGCCGTCGGCGCGGCCTTCACCGGCCTGAAGCCGATCGTCGAGTTCATGACCTTCAACTTCTCGATGCAGGCGATCGACCAGATCATCAACTCGGCGGCGAAGACGCTGTACATGTCGGGCGGGCAGCTCGGCTGCCCGATCGTCTTCCGCGGGCCGAACGGGGCTGCGGCGCGCGTCGCGGCGCAGCATTCACAGTGCTACGCATCCTGGTACGCGCATATCCCGGGGCTGAAGGTGCTGGCACCCTGGTCGGCGGCGGATGCCAAGGGCCTGCTGCGGGCCGCGATCCGCGACCCGAACCCGGTGATCGTGCTGGAGAACGAGATCCTCTACGGGCAGAGCTTCGAATGCCCGACGGCGGATGATTTCGTGCTGCCGATCGGGCAGGCGAAGGTGGAGCGGGAAGGCACGGACGTGACCATCGTCGCCTTTTCGATCACCGTCGGTTTGGCGATGCAGGCCGCCGAGGCGCTGGCGGCGGCGGGGATCAGCGCGGAGGTCGTGAACCTGCGCAGCCTGCGGCCGCTGGACACCGCGACCATCGCGCGATCGGTGCGCAAGACCAACCGCCTGGTGACCATCGAGGAAGGCTGGCCCTTCGCCGGCATCGGCGCGGAAGTGGCGATGCAGATTCTGGAGACCTGCTTCGACGACCTGGACGCGCCGCCGGTGCGCGTCTGCGGCGCCGATGTGCCGATGCCCTATGCCGCCAACCTCGAGAAGCTGGCGCTGCCGCGGCTCGAGCAGGTGGTCGAGGCGGCACGCAAAGTCACCTACAAGTAAGGGGGGGCGCATCATGGCAACGAACATCCTGATGCCGGCCCTGTCGCCCACCATGACGGAGGGCACGCTGGCGCGCTGGCTGAAGAAGGAAGGCGACCAGGTCAAGGCCGGCGACATCATCGCCGAGATCGA
>JAIYDD010000055.1 GCA_027487675.1 Acetobacteraceae bacterium
GACGTCATGATGATGACGGTGTTGCGGAAGTCGATGTCCCGCCCTTCGCCGTCCTTCATCTGGCCCTTGTCGAAGACCTGGTAGAACACGTCCTGCACGCCGGGATGCGCCTTCTCCATCTCGTCGAGCAGCACCACCGAATAGGGGCGGCGGCGCACGGCCTCCGTCAGCACGCCGCCTTCGCCATAGCCGACATAGCCGGGCGGCGAGCCCATCAGGAGCGAGACCTTATGCTCCTCCTTGAACTCGCTCATGTTGATCACGGTCAGATTTTGTTCGCCGCCATAGAGCAGGTCGGCGACCGCCAGCGCCGTTTCCGTCTTACCGACGCCCGAGGTGCCGGCCATCATGAAGACGCCGATCGGCTTGCGCGGATCGGTCAGCCCCGCGCGGCTCGTGCGGATGGATTGCGCGATGGCGGCCAGCGCGTGGTCCTGGCCGACCACGCGTTCCATCAGCCGGTCCTTCAGCTTCAGGACGGTGTGGATCTCGTCGGAGACCATGCGGCCGACGGGGATGCCGGTCCAGGTCGCGACCACCTCGGCCACCGCCTGGCCGTCCACGACGGGGTGCACCAGCGGCTCCTCGCCTTGCAGCGCCTTCAGCTCGGCGGCGGTGGCGGCCAGGTCGCGCTTGACGGCTTCGGGGTCCTCGGCGGGCGCGCCGGCGGGCAGCACGCCGGCGGCCAGCGTCTCGGCGCGGCCGCGCAGGTCGCGCAGCTTGCCGACCAGCTCCTTCTCCTTGGCCCAGCGGGCTTCGAGCGCGCCGAGTTCGTCCTGGGCGGCCTGGCGTTCCGCTTCCAGCGCGACGCGGCGGGCGGCGTGGTCGGCGCCCGTCGCGGCCTCACGCCCGATCGCGGCGAGCTCCGTCTCGATCAGCGTGATGCGGCGCGTGCGGTCCTCGATCGGGGCGGGGATCGCGGCCTGCGACATGGCGACGCGGGCGCAGGCGGTGTCGAGCAGGCTCACCGCCTTGTCCGGCAGTTGGCGCGAGGGGATGTAGCGCGCGGAAAGCTTCACGCCCTCCTCCACCGCCTCGTCCAGGATGCGCACGCCGTGGTGCTTCTCGAGCGTCGCGACCAGGCCACGCAGCATGGCGCGCGCCAGCGGTTCGGACGGCTCGTCGACCTTCACCACCTGGAAGCGGCGGGTGAGTGCCGCGTCCTTCTCGAAGTACTTCTTGTATTCCGCCCAGGTGGTGGCGGCGACGCAGCGCAGCTCGCCGCGCGCCAGCGCCGGCTTCAGCAGGTTCGCCGCGTCGTTCTGCCCGGCCTGGCCGCCGGCGCCGATCAGCGTATGCGCCTCGTCGATGAACATCACGATCGGCGTCGGGCTGGCCTTCACCGTGTCGATGACGCCCTTGAGGCGATTCTCGAACTCGCCCTTCACGCCCGCGCCCGCCTGCAGCAGGCCGAGGTCGAGCGACATCAGCTTCACGCCCTTCAGCGCGTCCGGCACGTCGCCCGCGGCGATGCGCAGTGCGAGGCCCTCGACCACCGCGGTCTTGCCCACGCCCGGCTCGCCTGTGAGGATCGGGTTGTTCTGCCGCCGGCGGGTCAGGATATCGACCATCTGGCGGATCTCGGAATCGCGGCCGAGGATCGGGTCGATCTTGCCGGCCTTCGCCTGCGCCGTCAGGTCGGTGCAGAATTGTTCCAGCGGCCCGCCGCCGCGCGGCGCATCGCCCGAAGGCGCGGCTTCGGCGCCGCCGGAGGCCGCCTGCGCGGCCTCGGCCTGCGCGCCTTCCTCGCTGCCGGCGGCGTAGTCGGCCAGGTTTTTCCGCAGCGCGTCGGCCGGGATGGCGGCAAGCGAAGGGCAGCTTTCCCGTACCGTGCGGTTCAGCGTCTCGTCGGCCAGCAGCGCGGCCAGCATGTGGCCGGAGCGGATTCGCGTGGCACCCGCTTCCAGCGAGGCGATCAGCCAGGCTTCGCGAAGCCAGGTCACGATGTCGGGCGAGAGGGAGGGGGCGCGGGCATTGCCGGTGCGCAGCTTGTCCAGCGCGCGGGTCAGCTCGGCCGCCACCTTGCCGGGATCGATACTGGCCTTGCGGAGGATGGCGGCGACGTCGGTGCCCTGCGCCTCGACCAGCTTGAGCAGCAGGTGCTCGATCTCGACGTTGTAGTGGCTTCGCGACAGCGTCAGCCCGGCCGCGGCTTCCAGCTGCCGACGGCCGAGCTCGGTCATGCGGCCGACCACCGACTTCAGATCAACAGCCACCATCTGACGCCTTCCTCCGCGGATCGCGCCGGCCGCGAGCGGCCGGTTCCTCATCCGACGGGGGGGAGGCTAACCACGGGTTGAAACCATGTCTATCATCGGGAGCCTGCCGTGAAGCAGAGATCGGCCGGCGTGAAGCGGAACCTCGCCGGCGGGGAGATGAACCGACATGGCCGATGATCCGATCGACCTCGGGGCGCTGCTGGCGCCGCTCGACGCCGGGGAGGGCGGGGCGGGCGAGGACCTGCGCGGCGATTTCTCGCCCGCATCGATCTACCAGAAGCTGCGTGACGCCCGCGCGGCGGCGCGGGCCGAGGAACGGCAGCGCGACGCCGACGCCGAGACCGAGGCGCCCGTCGCGGAAGGCTGGCGTGACGTGCTGCAGCTCGGGCAGCGCGCGATCGAGACGCGCAGCAAGGATTTCGAGATCGCCGCCTGGCTGACGGAGGCGCTGGTGCGCCATCATGGCCTGCCCGGGCTGGCCGCCGGGGCGCAGCTGATCTCCGGGCTCTGCGACAATTTCTGGGAGAACGGCTTCCCGCTGCCCGAGACCGACCTGCCCGAGGGCGAGCAGATGGAGGGCCGCGCCTCGCCGCTCGGCGGGCTTTCGGGCGCCTCGGGGGATGGCACGATCATGCAGCCGCTGCGGCGGCTGGCGCTGTTCCGCCGCGCCGACGCCACCGGCCTGCCGGTCTACCTGTGGGACCAGGCGGAGGAGACGGCGGGCCTGGCGAACGAGGAGCGCAAGGCCGCGCGCCATGCCGCCGGCGTGCCGGAACTGGCGACGCTGGAGGCGGAGGCGAAGCTGGACCGCGGCTTCCTCGTCGGGACCGGCCGCGCGGCCCGCAAGGCGCTCGACGCCTGGCGCGAGATGGACGGCAAGCTGAACGAGCGGCTGGGCTCCGAGGCGCCCTCCACCCGCAACGTCAGCGCGCTGCTGGAGCGCATGGTGGAGGTGGTTGGGCGGCTCGGCGGGCTCGAGGCGGCGGCCGAGACGGCGACGGAGGAGGCGCAGGCGGTCGTCGCGGCCGCACCGGGCGTGGCGGCTGCCGCCGGCGCCGCGCTGCCGGGGCCGGGCGTGATCCGATCGCGCGAGGATGCGCTGCGGGAACTCGACCGCATCGCCGCCTGGTTCAAGGCGACTGAGCCGCATTCGCCGCTGGCCTACACGCTGGAGGATGCGGTTCGCCGCGGCCGCATGACGCTGGCCGAGCTGCTGGCCGAGGTGCTGCCGGAGGAGGAGAGCCGCAACATGATGCTGGTGCGCCTCGGCATCCGGCCGACACCGCCGGAGTACTGACCCGTGCCGTCGCATTGGCGACCGGCCCCCCATCATGCCGACCACGCGGCGTTCAGCGGGCGGCGGCGTCCTGGGATCGCGCATGGGCATCCTTGACCTGGCCGGCGAGGAGCGGCGCGCCGGCCTGGAGCACTTCATGCTGCCGGTGCCGGGACGGCGCATCGCCTATTGCTATATCCGCAAGACCGGCTGCTCGGCCTTCAAGCGCCTGTTCCTGGCGCTGTCGCCGCACGCGCCGACGCCGCGCGAGACGCCGCTGCGATTCATGATCCGGCATCACCGTGCCACGGCCGACGAGGTGGCGGCCGCGGAGGTGCGGATATGCATCCTGCGCGACCCTGTGGCGCGCATCGTCTCGGTCTACCGGAACAAGTTCGTCCAGCGCGCGGGACATGAGGACCTCTTCGCGTCCTACGCAAAGCTCGCGCTGCAGGATCCGGACGAGGCGTCGTTCCGCGACTTCGTCGGGCGCTACCTGGTCGGCAACCGCCTGCGGAAGCTCGACCCGCATGTGTGGCCGCAGGACCGGCACCTTCTGGCCGTCACCTACAACGCCGCGTTCCTGTTGGAGGACCTCCGCTCCGGCATGGCGGGCGTCCTTGGCGATGACGCCGCGGCACGGTTCTTCACGGAGCGCGAGAACGCGACGTCCGGCTTCCCGACGCGCGACGGCGACCTTTCCGCGGCGCCGTCCGCGGAACTGCACCGCCACTTCGTCGCCTTCGGCGGCATGCCGTCGGACGCCGCGTTGTGCGACGTGGAAACGGCGGGGCGTCTGCGGGCCCTCTACGCGGCCGACCTCCGTCTCCTCGGCCGGCTCGGTCCGGGCTGAGCGGCGCCCGCCACTACTTCCCGCTGCCGGCGATCTCCAGGCTGCAGGTGCCTGCTTCCAGCCGGCGGCGGTGGAAGGCGATGGAGGCGTCCTCGGGCGCTGACCCGGCCAGGCCGCTGAAGGCGGCCAGCGCGGCATCGCGCTCGCCGGCTCGGATCGCGGCCAGCGCCGCCTCGTAGGCCGCGTCGGATGCCGGGTCGCCGGCATCCGGCACCAGCACGCCCATCCGGCCGGCGCGCCCGACCAGCGCGGCATCGCCCAGCAGTCGGAAGCGGTGGCCGGTGGCGCGCGCGGCGGTCTGGCCGGAGACCAGCACGCGCGTGCCGGTGTAGCGGTTCAGCGATTCCAGGCGGGACGCGCTGTTCAGCGTGTCGCCGAGCGCCGTGTATTTCAGCCGCGCCTTCATGCCGAGGTTGCCGACCAGCGCCATGCCGGTGTGCACGCCGATGCGGGTGATGCCGAAGCCGATGCCGCGCGCGGCCAGCCGCTCGGCGAAGCCGCGGGCGAAGCGGTCGGCGGCCAGCGCCGCGGCGACCGCGCGCGTGGCGTGGTCGGGCTGCGGCAGCGGCGCGCCGAACAGGGCCATCATGCCGTCGCCGATGAAATCCGCGACCAGCCCGCCCTCGGCCACCACCGCCTCGCCCATGCCTTCGAAGTATTCGTTGAGCAGGGCGGCGAGCTCGGGCGCCGGCAGCGTCTCGGCCAGCGTCGTGAAGCCGGCGATGTCGGTGAAGATCGCGGTGATCTCGCGATGCTCGCCGCCCAGCGCGGGCGGCTGCTCGGCGGTGACCATGGCGCGGACGATGCGCGGGTCGAGGTAGTGTTCGAAGACGCGGCGCAGCTGGGTGCGCTGGCGGTGGCCGATGCCCTGCAGCAGCCAGGCCGCGACGACGGCCGCGCCGAGCAGCCCGAGCGCCACCGGCACCGCCGGCAGCAGCAGTCCGCTGCCATAGGCGAGCGCGGCGCCGCCGACCACCAGCGCCAGCAGCGCCAGGCAGCCGCCGCCCGCTACCGCGCCCCAGGCGGCGACGGGCGCCAGCAGCGGCACGGCCGCACCCGCGGTCGCGGCGGCGAAGACCATCGCGTCTTCCGCCGCGCGCGGCAGCGGGTGCGGCGATCCCGCCTCGCCGGCCGCGACGCGCAGCATGAGCTCCGCGGTGTGCGCGTGGATCGCAACGCCCGGGATCGGCGCGCGCCGCGCGAGGCCGGTGGTCAGCGGCGTGGTGAAGCTGTCCTTCACGGAAATCGTGTCGAGGCCGACCAGCACGCCCATGCCCGCGAAGCTGCCGGCGCGGCCATCGATCACCTCGGCGACCGTGTGGCGGGCGAAGCGGCCGTGGAAGTCCAGCAGCAGCTGGTAGCCGCCGGCATCCAGCACCGAATAGGGGCCGAAGGGCGCCTCGATGACGTTGAGCACGCCGTCGCCGAAGCCGAGGTCGTCGCCTTCCGGCCGCAGCCGAGATCCCTGCAGCCGCACGGCGAGCGAGGCGCCGAGCGAGAGCACGATGCGCCCGCTCTCCGGGTCCTCCGCCACGATCAGCGCGCGGCGGATCACCTCGCCCGGGTCGGTGACCACGTCGGCGAAGGCGGCGCGCGGCGTGCCGGCCAGCGCGGCGGGGGGGCGGATGCCGCGATGGGTCGCGTCCCCCAGGCGATAGGCCCAGGAGATCCGCGGCTCCCGCGTCAGCAGCGCGGCCAGGGTGTCGTGCCCGTCGCCGACCGGGCGGTCGCGGTAGATGTCGATGACCACGCCCGCGGCGCCGGCGGCGAAGATGCGCTCGATCAGCGCGGCCATGGTGCCGTCGGGCAGCGGCCAGCCGAAGCGCTCGATGTCCTCCTCGTCGGCGACGACGATGGCGAGGCGGTCGGAAATGGCCTCGCTGGCGTGCAGGCGCAGCGTGGCGTCGTGGAAGGCGAGTTCGAAGGGCTGCAGCAGGCCCTGGCCGCGCAGCAGCAGCACCAGGGCGGCGACGAGCTGCGCCGCGAGCAGCACCCGCGCTGCCCGCCCGAACAGCCTGCGTGCCAGACGCCTGAAGCCCGCGCCCGCCGCCTCAGCGGGCGGCGAGCCGGGCCTCGCCGCGCCGTCCATCGCCGATCAGCGCGAAGGGCGCCCACCAGGCCGGGTGGGCGAATTCGGCCGGGAAGCGGCCGCCGGCGCCGTCCAGCAGCACCAGCTGCGCCTGGCGCAGCGCCGCCGCGCCGTCGGCGCCGCGGCGTTCCTGGCGCGCGAGAAGCTCGGCGATGGTGATGGCGGAGGCGAGGTCGTCCACCGCCCAATGCGTCGCCAGCAGGCCGCGCGTGCCGGCGTAGAAGAAGGCGCGCGCGAGCCCCGCCAGGCCTTCCGCCGCGCCCTCCCCGCCGCCCGGGCCGACCGCGGTGTTGCAGGCGGAGAGGATGACGAGGTCGGCATCGAGCCGCAGCCCCAGGATGTCGCTGGCCGTCAGCAGCGCCGCGCGGGCATCGGCCGCGCCACGCGGGGCGGAGGCGAGCAGCGCGGGCTCCCGCAGGCAGGAGAGCTCGCCCGGCAGCACCGCATGGGTGGCGAAGTGGATGACGCGGCTGCGGCCCAGGCTGGCGGCGCGCACCGCGTCCGGGGTGAACTCCGCGCCCAGGCGGTAGCGGTCCGGGCCGCTGCCCATCATGCGGGCCGCGACCGAGACCTCGGCGCGGGTGCCGGGCAAGGGCGGCAGCAGCGCGCCGATCTGCGCATCGCCGGCGCAGAGCGCGGGGGGGAAGGCGGCGGCGAATTGGGCGGCCGAGGGCGTCAGCGGATCGCCGAAGCCGAGATAGGCCTCCGGCGCCGCGGAGGCGCCGCGGCCGCGCCGCAGCGCCACCAGCGCCTGCGCCGAGGGCATGTGGGAGATGGCGAAGCGCCGCACCAGCCACGGCGCGCCGGCGCCCGCTTCCGGCCGTTCCGGCAGCAGCGCGAAGGGCAGGCGCAGCATCGGCCCGTCGGCCACCACCAGCAGCGCGCCGGCATCCCCGATCAGCGGCATCAGCGGCGCGACGAGCGCCTGGTGCAGGGCATGGGCGGCCTCCGCGTCGAAGGGGCGGGGCGTGGCGCCGACCACCATGCCGGCGCGCACGCGGGCCACCAGCGCGTCCATCTGCGCTTCGGGAAGCGGCACGCGCTGCGCGGCCATCCGGCCATCGGCGCGCAGCGCCATGACATGCGCGTGGGTCGGGCCGGCGAGCATGACCAGCAGCGCCTCGTCGGGGCGGAGCACGGCGGCGGTGGCGGATGCGTCCGCGGCGCCGAGCAGCAGCTGGCGGTAGCCCGGGGCGGCGGCGGCGGCGTCCTCCTCCGCCGCGTCGCGGCGGCGGCGGGCCTCCGCGATGCGGTCGGGCAGGTCGGCGGCGGCGTTGCGGCCGGCGGCCTCGCGTTCCAGCAGCAGGGCGCGCAGCTCGCGGTCGGCGTCCTGCATGGCGCGCAGCGCGGCGGTCACGCGCGCATCGTTGCCGCCGGCGGCAAGTCGGGCGGTCGCCTGCGCAGTCAGCCGCGCCGTGCCGTCGCGGCGGGCGAGCTGCATCGCGGCGAACATCTCGGGCAGCAGGGCCGGGTCGGTGGCGGCGCCGGCCTGGAGGAGGTCGAGATAGGGCTGCAGCAGCGGCACCGGCAGGCCGAGCTGGCGGGCGCGAAGGATTTCCGCGCCGCGGCGGAATTCCGCCAGCGCCTCGGCTCCGCGGCCGGCGGCGGAAAGCCGTGCGCCGGACAGGAACAGGGTCACCGCTTCCGGACGTTCGCCGGCCTGCGCCGCCGCGAAGCGGGCCGCTGCCTGGGAATAGAGCGGCTGGGCTTCCGGCAGGCCGAGCGCCTCGCGCGCCATGCCTTCGCTGCGCAGGCTGCGCGCCAAGATCACGCCCTCTCCCATGCCGGCGCGGCGCATCAGGGCGCGACTCTCGGCGGCGAGCTGCGCGGCGTCCTGCGCACGCCCGGCGCGAGCGAGCGCGACGCCGCGGTTGCGCCGCACCTCGGCCAGCCCGAGCAGCGCCGATTGCGCGATGGCGTCCAGCGACAATGCCGGGCCCACATCGATCGCGCCGGCGCGGCGGGCCGGCGCGTCCAGCAGGCCGGCGGGCAGCAGCGCGGCGTAGCGCGATTCGGCATCGGCCAGCAGGGCGGCGGCCTCGGCGGGGCGGCCGCGGTTGGCGGCATCGAGGCCCCGGTAGTGAAGCAGCCGGGCGGGCGCAACCGGGTCGGCGGCCAGCGGGGCCATGCGGGCGGCGGCGGCGAACAGCGTCGCCGCCTCCGCCTCCCGCCCCAGGTTCGACAGGTTCAGCGCCAGGTGCAGCACCGCGTTGACGCTGTCCGGATGCGCGGGGCCGAGCACGCGGTCCTGCAACGCCAGGGCGGCGCGATAGGCATCCGCCGCGGCGGCGAAGTTCTCGGCCTGGTTCAGCTCCGCGCCGAGCGCGAACAGGGCTTCGTAGCGGCCGACCTGGTCGGTGCCGAAATCCTCGGCCGCCAGGCGGGCGGCGGCGAGTTGCAGCGCGGCGGAGCGGTTGGCGCGCTCGGCCGGGCGGCCGGCGATGACCGCCTCGATCGCCGGCAGGCTGGCGGGCAGGCCATCGGCCAGCACCGGGCCGCGCGGCCCGGCGGCGGCGAGCGCGAGGTGCGGCCAGCCGCCCTGGCGGCGCCGGCAGGGCAGCAGCAGCGCATCCCGGCCCGCGATGGTGGTGCGTTCCGGCGCGCCGCAGCTGGCGCGGGACTCGAGCCCCGCCCGCCAGGCGCCGCCGCTGGCCAGCGTGGCGAGGCGGGCGGGATCGGCGCTGCCGTCGAGTTCCAGGATGCGCGCGGCGGGCTGGCCCCAGCCGCCGCAATAGACCTCGCTGGTGCGGCCGGCGGCGGCATCGGCGCCGGGGCGGCGCAGGCAGGCCTGGCCCTGGGTGTCGGTGCCGACCGCCTCGGCCCGCGCCGCCTCCCGCGAGGAGGTGACGAAGGCCTCGGGCGGCGGGGTGGTGCAGGCGCCGAGGGCGAGGAGGAGGGGCAGCAGCCGCAGCGCGCGCATGGCTCAGAAATCCTGCGTGCCGATGCCGGGCGGCAGCACCTGTAAATCGTCGGGCTGGCGCGGCGGCTGTTGCGGGCTGATCAGCGCGTCGAGGATGTCGTTGGCGGCCTGCGACGGGTTCCCATCGCCCTCGCGCTCTTCCTCGTGCTGCACGGAGACGATCAGGAAGGGCAGGTTCGGCGCCGGCGGCGGCTCCGGCGACGGCTCCGGGCCCTCGTTCGGCACGGTGCAGGTGGCAAGGCCCATGACGCAGGCGTTGAAGGTGTAGGCGCCCCGGGCGGCGCCGCTCGGCTGGGCGGTGATGGCGACGCGCTGCGCCGCGGTGCCGGTGGCGTCGCCGGCGATGGAGCCGGTGAGCAGCGCCGCGCCGCCGAGCGCCTGCACCCCGAGCCGCTGGGCGTGCAGCGTGCCGGTGGCGGCGCCGTTGCCGAGCAGCAGGAAGACGCTGCCGGCATCGGCCAGGTCGAGGGCGATGTTGCCGCCCGCCGGGCCGGCGAAGGCCAGCGACGCGGCGAAGGTGGCAAGCTGCGTCGGCTGTTCGGCATCCGCCACCGCGAGATCGGGCCGCACCGCCTCGGGCAGCTGGGGCAGGCCGTTGGCGCGGGTGTCGAACACCATCACGCCCGGCGCCGCCGCGGCGGGGTCGCGCAGCGCGCGGGTCTGGCCGCCGGCCGTGATGCCGAGCGGCGAGAAGAACAGCGCGGCTTCGCGGGCGGTGATGGTGGCGGCGTTCAGCGCGAGGGTGCCGCCGCGCGCCGCCATCTCGATCCGCGGGCCGGACAGCGCGGCGCCGTCGATCACCATCCCGCCGTCGGTGAACACGCGCAGCAGGCTGCCGCCGGAGATGGCGCCGCGCAGCGTGATGGTTTCGCCGGTGCGCAGGCTGAAGCTGCCGCCGGCGCTGGAGGCGCCGAGCGTCGCGACGCGGTTCTCCGCGAGTTCCAGCGCCACGGCGGTGCCGACGCGCAGGTTCAGCGTCCCGCGCACCAGCAGCGGCGCGGCCTGCGTGACGGAGCCCGGTCCGGCGAGGCGGACATTCCCGGCGGACAGCGTCTCGGCCACGACGAGGCTGAGGAAGGGATCGGTGGTCGGCCCGTTGACCAGCACGAAGTCGCCCGCCGCGCTGCCGCCGATCTGTTGGATTGCGTTGCCCGGATGCGGCGGCGTGCCGTGGTCGCCGGCATCCAGCACCACGCTGCCGCCGGTGGAGACCAGGCGCGCCATCGTGGCGGTCACGACGGAATCGGCGCGCGCGGCCTGGGTGATGTCGCCGGGCGCCGTCACCTCCAGCGTGCCGGCGGTGACCGGCCCGTCGAAGCGCAGCCCGCCGGTGCCGTTGACGACGCGCAGCGTGCCGGGGACGACGACGCTGCCGCCCGCGCCTGCGCGGCCGAGCGCGGCGATGGCGTTGTCCGGATGATCGAGGATGGCCTCCGGCGCGCGCACCACCAGGCTGCCCGCGGTGATCGGGCCGCCCGCGGAGCTGTCGGAGGTCGCCACCGTCGCGATGACGACGCAGGCGCAGATGCCAGGACCTTCGTGCAGCGTGACGACGGAACCGCCCTCCGTCGGCTCCGCGGCGCCGACCTGCCGCACCGTGCCGCTCGCCACCAGCGTCACATCGGCCGAGGTGAGCGGCCCGCTGATTTCGAGCGCCGTGGTCGTGGTGAGGGAGAAGCGCGAACCCTCCACGCCGCCCGCCGCGACGCTCACCTCGCCGAGGCCGCGCACGATGTTCGTCGGCTCCTCGAACAGCGCGGCGCCGGTGGCGGAGACTGCCAGCGTTTCCACGTCCAGCCGCGCGCCGGGCTGCTGCTGGATCGTGCCTCCGGATGCCAGGTCCAGCAGCTTCGCCTGCACCGGGCCCGTGATGGCGAGCGCGGTGCTGGTCCGCAGCGCGAGATCGCCCTCGACCTGGCTGGCGCCGAGGCCCGTGACCACGTTGCCCGGCAGGGTCAGCCAGGCATTCGGCGCGGTCAGCAGAAGCGTGCCGACCCGCAGATCGCTGCCCGCCGCCTGGGTGATGTCGCCGGCCGCGGCCAGGCGCGTGTCGCCGGTCGGCACCACCACCTGCCCGATCAGTTCGAGCGCGGTCGAGGTGGTGACGGAGACGCGGGGCTGGCCGGCCGGGAAGAGCGGGCTCGTGCTGTTCGCCGTGACGACGCCGAGCGCCCGGATGGCGTTCGCAGGATCGTCCAGCCGCACGCCCGCGCCGGCGGCGAGGCTCAGCGCGTTGGTCGTGATGGTCGCGCCCTCGGCCTGGGTGATGGTGCGGGCGCGCTCGAACAGCAGGCGGTTGATGCGGATGCTGTCGGCCTGCACGGGGCCGGCGAAGACGAGGTCAGTGGTGTCGGACCCCGCCGGCACCAGCTCCAGCGCGCCGGCGACGTCGCTGCGGCCGATGCGGCGGAAGGCGATCGGCGCGCCGCCGAGCTTCACGCTGCCCGCTGTGACGTCGAAGCGCAGCGTGCCGGCGGTCATCACCAGGGCGATGCCGGGGCTGATGTCCCCCGCGCTGCCGAGACGGATCGTGCCCTCGGCGCCGGTGTCGATGGTGCCGGCGAGCGAGAGCGGGCCGCCGGTGACCAGGTGGATGCTGCCGCCCGGCGCCTGGGTGGGACCGAGGGCGGCGATGCGGTTTTCCGTCGAGGTCAGGGTCAGCGAACGCCCGGTGCCGAGGCCGGCGGAGAGCTGGCCGGTGATCACCCTGCCCGACGTCTGGGTCACGTCGCCGGCCGGGAGTTCCAGCCGCAGCGTGCCGGCCTTCACCACGCCGTCCAGCACAAGGTCGCCGCTGGCGCTCGCCAGCCGCAGCTGGCCGCCGACATCGGCGCCGGCGAGCGTGCCGATCGCGTTGCCCGCACCGCCGAGCGCGGCGGCGACGCCGGCACCGGTGGCGACGCTCAGGCGATCCGCGGTGATGGCCGCGCCGGTCGCGGCCTGGAAGATGCCGGTCGCGCCGTTCAGCACCAGGTTCGGCGCGGCGATGGGCGCGTCGAGCCGAATGGCAAGCGGCGTCTCCAGTGTCAGCGTGGCGCCGGCGCCGAGGGTGAGCCCGGCATTCACCAGGATGCCGGAGCCCTCGACGGTGGTGGTGCGCAGCGTCAGGTCGCCCTGCGGCTTGGTGACGGCGGCGGCGACGGTGATGGTGTCGGTCGCCTCCAGCACCAGGTTCGCGGTGGTGCCGCCGACCTGGGAGGCGAAGAGGATCAGACCCTCCGGCGGGTCGCCGGCCGCGACGTCGCCTGTCGGGAGGGGGCCGATGCCGCCGAGCGAGAGGGCGGCGAAGCTCGCCTCGCCCTCATAGCCGCATTCGTAGCGGCATTCCTCCTCCTCGTCGGCGACGATGGTGATGGTGCGCGGGTCGAGCAGCAGCGTGCCGGGGCGGCCGCCGGGGCCGGGGGAGAGGTCCACCTGGCTGGCGAGGTCCGGCAGCACCAGGCGGCCCTGGCCGGAGATCTCGGCGAAGCCGCCATCGCCGCCCTGGCCGGCGCCGCGGGCGGAGAGGGTGCCGCGCATCTCGGTGCGTTCGGTGCTGTTGACCAGCACCGTGCCGCCATGCCCCTGCGCGGTGGCATCCGCCGCGATGGCGGCGCCGGCGGCGATGGTGGTGGTGCGCGCCATGGTCTGGGCGCGGCCCTGGCCGGTGGTGCCGACCAGCACCTCGCCGCCGCCGGCCGGCGCCGAGGCATCGAGGCGGGCGCCGGCGCCGACCGCCACGCTGTCGCTGGCCTGGGCGGCGATGCGGCCGCCGCGCTGGCCGTTGGCGCCGCGCGCGGCGACCTGGCCATCGACCTGCACGCGGCGCGTGGTGGCGCCGCCGAGCTGCACCCGCGCGGTGGTGGCACCTTCCGCCGAGACGCCTGCGGGGGCGGCGACGCGCACGGCGCCGCCGCGGGCGGTGGCCTCGACGCTGGCGGCGCCGGTCGTGGCGCGCGCGGCGAGGGTGCCGGCGAGGACGGCATTGCCGCCCTCGGCGCGGATCGCGATGCGGCTGGCGGTGGCGCTGCCGGTGTGGTGGACCAGGTCCTCGACGAGGCCGGAGGCGGCATGGGCGGTCAGCGCGACGGAACCGCCGGAGGCGTCGACCACGCCCGAATTGGTCAGCAGCGCGACGCCGCCGGTGCCCTGGCGGGTGGAGCGCGTGACATCCAGCGCGAGCAGCCCGTCGCCGGCGAGGTCGACCGTCACGCCCTCCGCCCCGCCGGCCATGGCGACGCGGCCCATGCGGGCGCGGATGATACCCGAATTGGCGGCACGCGGGCCGGCCAGCGCGACGAGGCCGCGGTCGGCGACGGTGATCTCGCCCTGGTTCTCGACGCGCGCGCCGGGCCGCGGCGTGCCCTCGAAGCGCATGCGGCCTGCCATGAAGTCCTGGTTGGTGATGTCGGACGGCGTGGCGATCAGGCTGCCGACATCCACCTGAGATCCTTGCGCGAAGAGCACGCCCGAGGGGTTGACCAGCGCGACGCCGCCATTGGCCAGCACGCGGCCGGCGATGACGGACGGATCGGGGCCGGTGACGCGGTTCAGCGTCCAGGAACCTGCGGAGGGCTGCTCGAAGCGCACCGTGTGGTCGCGGCCGACATCGAAGCGCTGCCAGTCGATGGCGGCGCGGTCGGTGGATTGGCGGATGGTGGTGCGGTTCGCGCCTTGGGCGATGCTGGCCTGGCCGGCGACCACCTGCCCGCCGGCCGGGCTGGCACTCGGGGTGGGCAGCGACTGCGTCCGCGCCTCGACGGCGGCGAGCGCCAGCAGCGCGGTGGTGGAAAGCAGCAGCCGACGGCGAAGGGCGGACGCGCGCATCAGTACCTCACCACCAGGGTCACGAAAGCCGCGAGGGGATCGATGGCCGCGGTGCCGGCGCCGTCGGGGCGGCGTTCCAGGCGGCGCGCCACCTCGAATTCCAGCTGCACGCTGCGGTCCAGGAAGAAGCGGACGCCGCCGCCGAAGGAGGAGAGCTCGACGTCGCGCTCGGCGGCAAGGTTCTGCGTGGCGCGGCCATGGTCGTAGAACAGGTAGCCCTGCGCCTGCAGGCGGATCGCCGGCACCGGCCCGGCCGCCGGCAGGTCGAAGCCGCGGTCGAGCTGCAGCTCAGCCCCCGCCGCCCAGCCGGAATCGCCGGAGGCCTGGCCGGAATAGTAGCCGCGGGTGATCCGCGCGCCGCCGAGCAGGAACTTCTCGGCCGGCGGCAGCACGTCCGACGACCACTGGCCGGCGAGGTTGAACTGCACGCCGAGGGCGAGGTCCTCCGCCAGCTCGGCGAGAGGCTGGCTGCGCGTCAGCTCCGCGGTCAGGCGGGTGTAGCTGTCCTGCGCCCCGGCGCGGGAGGAGCGGGTGGTGTCGCCGCCGAGGCCGAGATGCAGACGCGCCTGGCCGAAGGTGGCGCCCAGCGGCAGCGGGCCGAGCGCAATGGGGTCCAGCGCCTGACCCTGCGCGCCGAGGCGGAGCGTGCGCAGCTCGTCCCGGCTCTCGATGGTCGCGCCGGGGATGTCGACCGCGCCATCGAAGATGTCGAACTGGCCGGTGAGCGCCAGGTTGGCGGGGCGGGAGCGCACCAGCGGATAGAACGCGCCGATGCCGGCCACCGTGCTGGTGCCCTCGTAGCCGAGCGCCGCGAGCGGGCCGCGCGGCTCGCTGGTGCCATGGCCGCCGAACAGGCGCAGCCGCAGGCCGGATGCGCCGGCGAAGAATTCGCTGGAGATCTGCCCGAAGCGCTGCGACAGCGCCTCCGTCCCGTAGAGCGAAAGCTCGGTGCGTTCGCCGAATTCGCTGAAGCTGTTGGCCTGCAGCACGAGCAGCCCCTGCCAGGGGCCGGTCTGGCGGAAGGCGCGGTTGTCGAGCGACAGCAGGCCGGAGAAAGGCTGGCGATCCAGCCGCAGCACCAGGCGCAGCGCGCCGGGCGCGTCGCCGACCGGCTGCAGCACGCCCTGCACGCTGACGCCCGGGATGTCCGACACCAGCAGCAGCGCGCGTTCCAGCGCCGCGGCCGGGATCGGGCCCATGCGGCGCAGCGGCTCCACGAAGCGCAGCGCCTGGGTGGCGGCGGGACCGATGTCGCCGTCCAGCCGGATCTCCACGATTTCGGCCTCGGTGACCGAGAAGCGCAGGTCGAAGGCGCCGTCGGGCAGCGGGGTCAGGCCGGCATTGACCGATACGAAGGGATAGCCGACGGCGCGGAAGGCGGCGAGCAGGGCGATCCGCGCCTCCTCGATCCGGCGGAGCGGCACGGCTTCGCCAGCGAGGCCGGCGACGGCGGGTTCGAGGGCCGCCGGCGGCAGGACGGTGGCGTCGGTGACGCGCACCTGGCGCAGGCGCAGCACGCGGTCCTCGCCCGGGCCGCGGCGGGCCTCGGGGAGGTCCGGGATGGGCGAGGGGCGCAGCCGGGGCTGCTCCACCGGCGCCACGCGGTCGATGATGCCGGGCAGGGGTGGGACCGTCTGCGCCCAGCCCCGCGGCGCCGCCAGCGCCGCCACCACCCCAAGGCCGATCGCGGCCGTCCGCTTTCCCCCCACGCGCATCGCCACCAGGATTATCGGGCGGGCGTCGGGGCCGGCGTGGCCGGCGCGGGCGCGGGCGGCGGCGTCTCGCCCTGCGCCCCGCGGGAAGCCGCCGCGGCGCGGCCCTGCGGCGTGCCGCGGGAGCGCAGGACCTCGCCGGCCGCGTCGTCTGCTGCCGGCGCAGGGCGCGGCGCGGGCGCCGTGCCCTGCGCCAGGGCCGGGGCGGCGCCGAGCAGCAGCGCCGCCGTGGCGGCGAGGATCGGGCGCGTCGCGCGGCGCGTGGCTGGTGCGTATGACATGATGGGTGCCCCCCGAAACATGAACGTCAACCTAACGATACCGCCGTCGTTCACAAGTCTCAACGTGTCCAAAAAATATTAACGTGTGTCTCGTGGGGTGATCAGCGCTGCAGGCTGGCGATGGTCGTGTTGGCCATGCGCAGGTTGCTGTCGATCTGCCGGGCGATGGCGCGCAGCAGCGCGGCGGCGGCGGGGGGGTCTTCCCGTTCCAGGCGGGCCAGCGCCGCGGCGTCCAGTGCCAGGCAGGCGAGCGGGGTGCGGGCCAGGATGTCGGCGCTGCGCGGTGCGCCGGTCAGCACCGCCATCTCGCCGAAGATGGCGCCGGGGGTGATGGTGGCGACCCGCAGCGTGCCGATGTCGGGGCGGGGGATGGTGATCTCCGCGGCGCCGCTGACCATGACGTAGAGCGCATCCGGCGGGTCGCCGCGGCGGATCACCGCCTGGCCGGCCGGGAAGCGGACTTCCCGCATCTGGGCGAGCAGGCGCGTGGCGATGTCGGGGGCGACGCCAAGCTGCACCAGGAAGCCATGCGGGTCGGTCGGCGCGTCGGCCGGGCCGGCAGCCTGCTCGGCCAGGATGCGGTCCTCAGCGCTCTCGATGGCGGCTTCCAGCGTCTCGAAGACGGTGCCGGGGGGCAGGGCGGGTAGCAGGGCGAGCGCCGCCAGGTCCTCCTGCGCCGGGTGCCCGGGGCGGAGACCGGCGAGCAGCACCTGCGCGCCCTGGCCCGGCGGCTGGCGCAGCAGGCGCAGCAGCTGCCGCCCGCCCGAGAGGTCGAGCCGCGTCACCCGCGCCAGGTCCAGGATGATCCAGCCGGCGCCGGTGGCGGCGGCCGCTTCCACCTTCAGCGCGACGTCGTCGGCGCTGCCGAAGAACAGCGCGCCTTCCAGCTCCAGCACCTCGATCCGGCCGCCGGCGGCCAGCAGGATGGCCTCGGCGCGCGCCGGGCGGCGGGTGCGCGACCGGCCGCCAGGGTTGCGCCAGGCGCGGCGCACCACGCCGCGGCTCATCGAGGCGGTGAAGGCCAGCACGGCGAGCAAGATGCCGATGCCGACCGCCGCGGCCAGGCTCCAGCCCACCGCGATGGCGGCGACCGCGAGCATGACCAGCGCATCGCTGACGCCGCGGCCGCTGGCGACGCGCAGCGGCCGCAGCGTGCCGGCATCGGCCAGCAGCCAGGCGGTGCCGAGCACGATGCCGGCCAGCGCCGCCTGCGGCACCAGCGCGACCGCCGGGCCGAGCGCCGCAAGCACCAGCAGCAGCGCCACGCCGCGCACCGCCGCCGCGACCCTGGTGCGGCCCCCGGCGGCGTGGCTGGCGCGGGTGGCGGAGAGGCTGCCGCAGACGCCGATGCCGCCGCCCAGGCCGGTGGCGACGTTGGCCGCGGCCAGCGCGCGCAGGTCGCGGTCGATGTCGGCGCGGGGCTGCCCCAGCTCCCGCAGCGCGGCGGAGGTGCCGAGGGTCTCGATCGCGGCGAGGGCGGCGATGGTGGCGGCGGCAAGCGCGAGCATCGGCAGCAGCGGCAGCAGATCGACGGCCTGGAAGGCATGGAGGCCGGCGAGCATGTCGTCGCCATGCTGGTGGATCGTCGGCGGCGCGCCGAGCAGCGGGCCGAGCAGCGCGTCGAGGCCGGCCAGCCGCAGCCCGGCATCCAGGGCGAGCCCGACGAGGAGGGCGCGCATCACGCCGGGGATCCGGCCCAACGGGCCGGGCGCCGGCAGCACCATGGCGAGCGCGGCGGCGAGCGCGACGAGGGTGGCGAGCGGGCGCGCTGCCTCGGGCGCTGGCCGGTCACCCAGCGGGTGGCCGAGCAGCGGCCCGATCTGCGTCAGCACCAGCAGCACCGCCGTGCCGTTCAGGAAGCCCGACAGCACCGGGTAGGGGATCAGCGTCGCCGCCCGGCCCAGCCGCAGCACGGCAAGCCCCGCCAGGACCAGCCCCGCCGCCACCGTCAGCAGCGCTGAGATCAGGATGGCGGTGCCGATACCCGCCGCCCCGGAGGGGATGGCGCCGGCGGCGAGCCCGGCGCCGAGCACGCCGGCGACGCTGAGGCTGACCGGCGCGCTCGGTCCGCCGATCAGCGGTCGGCTGCTGGCGAGCAGGCCGAGCACCAGCCCGCCGAGCCCGCCGGTGACCACCGCGGCGGCGGCCCCGGCGACCACGCCCTCCGCGCCCAGCGGGGCGAAGGCGATGGCGCCATGGGCGAGGTTCAGCGGCAGGGACGCCATGGCGCCGGCGAGGCCGGCCGTCACCTCGGGCCAGAGCGGGAAGGCGCGACGTGTCACGGCCGGCGGATCGGCGGGCGGCGCGGCTGGGCGGCGGGTCGGCGGCCAGGCGCGGCGGGCGGGAGGGCGTGCCGCGCCGGGCTCGCTGCCGCCCATGGCTGGCCGCACCCGCGCGGGCGCCGCGCCGGCGATCTCGCGGCGGGAAAGGACGTGCGAGGGCGCGGCATCGGGCTGTGCGGACGACCAACGAAAGGGTGAGTTTTTTTCGCACCCCTTCGCGCGTCGGTCCAGACGGGCTGGGGGCTGCGGGCGGCGATGCATGGCGCGCCACGCATTCCCGCCCGCCGCCCCGGCTTTGCGGCGCGGCCCTTCCGCGGCGACGCGGAGGACGCGGCCGCGCCGCCGGATCAGGGCATCGCGGCCTCGATGCCCTGGTAGAAGTAGTTCTGCGCGCGGATCTGGTCGTCCGTCAGGCGCTGGCCCGCGGCGATGACCGAGGTGCCGTCCTGGCGCACGATCGGGCCGTCGAAGGGATGCAGGCGGCCCGAGGCAAGGGCATCGCGGATCCGCTCGGCCTCCGACACCTCCTCCGGCGTCATGTTGGTCCAGGTGGCCATGCGGAACATGCCGCTGCCCAGGCCGCCCCAGGTGTCGGTCGGGCGCCAGCTGCCGTCGATGACGGCGCGGGCGCGCTCGGCGTAGTAGTCGCCCCAGTTGTTGACCGAGGAGGTCAGGTGGGCGCGGGGCGCGAAGCGGGTCATGTCGCTGGCCTGGCCGAAGCCGAAGATGCCGCGCTCATTGGCCAGCTGCAGCGGTGCCGGGCCGTCGGTGTGGCTGCACAGCACGTCGCAGCCCTGGTCGATCAGGGCGCGCGCCGCATCGGCTTCCCGCGCCGGGTTCGACCATGCGTTCACCCACACCACGCGCACCTTCATGGCAGGGTCGACCGACCAGGCGCCGCGCATGACGGTGTTGATGGCGTGGATCACCTCCGGCACCGGGAAGGTGGCGACGTAGCCGATGGTCTTGCTGCGCGACTTGCGGGCGGCGATGACGCCCTGGATGTAGCGGCCTTCGTAGAAGCGGGCGTTGTAGATTGCCATGTTGGGCAGGGTGGTGGGGCCGGTCGCGTTCTCGAAGAAGACGCCGGCGTGCTGCGGGGCGAGCCGCTGGGTGGGCGCGAAGTAGGAGAAGCTGGTGGTGAAGATCAGCCGGTGGCCGGTGCGCACCAGCTGGGTCACCACGCGGTCGAAATCGGGCGGGGCCACCGATTCGACGGTGGTGGCGTTGACGCGGTCGCCGAGCACCTCGGCCATGCGGCGGCGGCCCTGGTCGTGCATGTGCGACCAGCCGAAATCGCCGACCGGGCCGATCAGCACCACGCCGACATTGAGGCGGCCCTGTGCCTGGGCGGGCGCACCGAGGGCGGCGGCGCCGGCCAGCGCGCCGGCGCTGCCCAGCAGGTGGCGACGGGTCAGGGTCATGCGGGAGGCTCCTTTTGGGGGCGCCGGGCTTGCGTGATGCGGGCGCCGTTGGACACGGAATTGTTAAGCGATTTTCATGCCGGGCGCCATGGGGCGCCCGCGGGACGGGGCCGGCTCAGCGATCCGGCACGAAGGGCAGGCCGAGCGAGGCCGGCCCCGCCGTGCCGCCGCGCCTGAGCCGCATGATCAGCACGAGGACCACGATGGTGATCAGGTAGGGCAGGGCGGACATCAGCTGCGGCGGCACCCGAACGCCGAGCGCCTGGGCGTGCAGCTGCAGGATGGTGATGCCGCCGAACAGATAGGCGCCGACCGCCGCCCGCCAGGGCAGCCAGCTGGCGAAGACGACGATGGCGAGCGCGATCCAGCCGCGGCCGCCGGTCATGCCGCTGCTCCAGAAGGGGGTGAGGACCAGGGAGAGGTAGGCGCCCGCCAGGCCCGCGCAGCCGCCGCCGAACAGGATGGCCAGGAAGCGGATGCGCAGCACCGGATAGCCCAGCGCATGGGCGGACGCCGCGCTTTCCCCGCAGGCGCGCAGGATCAGGCCGGCCCGGGTGCGCGTCAGGAACCAGCCGACGCCCGCGGTCAGCGCGAGGGAGGCATAGACGAAGGGGTCCTGGTTGAAGAGCACCGGGCCGAGGACGGGGATGTCCGACAGCAGCGGGACCTCGATCTTGCCGATCCCCGCCCGCTGCGCGCCGACGAAGGACGACCCCACCACGCCCGAGAGGCCGAGGCCGAAGATGGTCAGCGCCAGGCCCGCGGCGACCTGGTTGGCCGCGAGGCCGAGCGTCAGCGCGGCGAAGAGTGCTGCCATCGCCATGCCGGCCAGGATGGCGGCGGCGACGCCGACCGCGCCCGACCCGCTGGCGATGGCGGCGACGATGCCGCAAGCGGCGCCCATGATCATCATCCCCTCGACGCCGAGGTTCAGCACGCCGGATTTCTCCACCACCAGCTCGCCGATCGCGGCGATCAGCAGGGGGGTGGAGGCGGTGATGACGGTCAGCAGGATGGCTTCCAGCAGGGTCATGCGTGGGCGCTCCTGACCAGCCGCGGGCGATACAGAAGCAGCGTGTCGCAGGCCAGCACGTAGAACAGCAGCAGCCCCTGGAAGACCCGTGTCACGTCGAGCGGCAGGCGCAGCATGATCTGCGCATTCTCCGCGCCGATGAAGGTGACGGCCAGGAACACCGCGGC
>JAIYDD010000262.1 GCA_027487675.1 Acetobacteraceae bacterium
ATGCGCAAGCTGGCGACGCTGCTGAAGCCCGGCGGGCGGATGGTGCTGACGCTGCGCCACGGCCCGGCGCCGGAGGACCGGCCGATGTGGCCGGTGGATGCGGCGGAGGTGGAGCGGCTCGGCCTGGACCACGGGCTCGCGCTGCGGGTGGCGACGGAGCGCGTCGAGGACCGGCAGGGGCGCGCCGCGATCCGCTGGCAGACCGTGATCCTCGACCTGCCGGATGACGGCGCCGGCGCGCTGCCGCTGCTGCGCGGGGTGATCCTGCGGCAGCAGAAGGCGGCGACCTACAAGCTGGCGCTGCTGCGCTGCCTGGCGCGGATCGCCGATGCGTCGCCGAACGTGGCGCTGGACCGGGACGACGGCGTCGAACTGCCGCTTGGCCTCGTCGCGCTGACCTGGATCCGGATGTTCAAGCCGCTGGTCGAGCGCCGCCTGCCGCAGCTGCCGGGCGAACGCATGGGCTTCGTGAAGGAGGCCTTTGGCGCGCTGGCCCCGCTCGCACCGGCCGAGCTGCGGCTGGGGGCGAGCTTCGCGGGCGACCTTGGCGCCGCGCTGCGCCAGGCGCTGGCGGATGCGGCGCGGGTGATCGCGACGATGCCGGCCACGCACCTGACCTTCGCCGACGACACGCCGGTCTTCCCCACGCGCCTCGGCCGGCCGCCACGCGCCGGCGCGGAGCTGGTGCTGGACCGGGAGAGTCTCTGGGCCTTCGGCGCCACCTTCGTGCCCCTGCATGTCTGGCAGGCGCTGCGGCGCATGGCCGCCTGGATCGAGCCGATGCTGCTGGCCGAATGGGCGCGGCTGACCCAGGGCTATGCCGCCCGGGCCGGGCGCGACCTGCCGGCCGACGAGGTGCTGCGCGCGCTGGAATGGGCGGAGCCGGAACGCGACACCGGCCTCGTGCGCGGGCTGGTCGCCGCGCGGCTGGCGCGCGGGGCGGCGGTGGCCTGCGTCTGGACCGGGCGGCCGCTGCGCCCGGGGGGGATCGAGGTGGACCATTGCCTGCCCTGGTCCGCCTGGGCGTGCAACGACCTGTGGAACCTGCTGCCGGCCTCCCGCGCCGCGAACCAGGACAAGGGCGGGCTGATCGTGGCGGCCGGGGCGCTGGAGGCGGCGCGGCCGCGCATCCTCGGCTGGTGGGAGGAGGCGTATCTCGGCGCCGATCCGGCGCTGCGCCGCCGCTTCAGCGAGGAAGCGCGCACCACCCTGCCCCTCGCCCCGGACCGCCCGCCGGCGCCGGAGGAGCTGTTCGCGGCGCTGGATTTCCGCCGCCTGCGGCTGCGCCAGGAGACTCAGCTGCCGGAATGGCCGGGGCCCTGAGCGAGCGTCAGCCGCCACAGCAGCACCGCCAGCACCGCGACGCCGCCCGCCACCAGCCAGGGGATGGCCTGCGCCCCGAACAGGTCGGCCGCCACGCCGAGCGCGCCGGGGATCACCATCACCCCGGCCATCGCGGCCGAGACCTGGAACCCCACCGCATGCACCGCCGCGGCCGCACCCAGCCGCGCAGGCGTGCGGGCCATCAGCGTCGGGTAGACGGGGGCGAGCGCGAAGGCCAGCAGCACCAGCATGGCGCTGTCCGCGACACCGGCCGCGAAGCCCAGCGCGCCGAGCACGGCCAGGGGCGCCAGCAGCCGCAGCAGCCGGTCCGCGCCGACGCGGTCCACCACGAAGCCGAGCAGGATCCGCGCCCCGGCCAGCGAGCCCCAGAAGATGGTGGCGCCGAGCGCCGCCTCGGCCGGGCCCGCGCCGCGGGCGGCGAGCACGGTCGGCGCCCATTGGCCGGCCGAGGCCTCGAAGCCGGTGTAGAGGAAGAACACCACCAGCTGCAGCCGCGCCACCGGGTTGCGCAGCACGGCCAGCGCGGAGATCCGCGCGGCGGCTTCGGGCGCGCCGGCATCCCAGCGGTGGCGCGTGGCCAGGAACCCGCCCGCCAGCAGGATCAGGAGCGCCGCGACCGTCAGGTACCCGGCCTGCCACCCAAGACCCGCCGCAAGCAGCCCCGCCGCGATGGCCGGCCCGAGCGTGGCGCCGATGCCCCAGCATCCGTGCAGCCAGTTCAGGTGCCGCGGCGCGAAGCGGGCGGCGGCGAAGGCATTCAGCCCCGCATCCACCGCGCCGCTGCCGAGGCCCGCCAGCACGGCGAGCGCCACGAACACCGCCCAGGGCGGCGCCAGCCCCTGGCCGAGCGCCGCCGTGCCGCTCATCGCCAGGCTGGCCGCGACCACAAGACCGATGCCGCCCCAGCCGATCACCCGCCCCGCCAGCAGCCCGGCCAGGATGTAGCCGAGCGAACCGCCGATCAGCAGCATCCCGAGCGCGGCATTGGGTAGGCCATAGGCCGGCGCGACCTCCGGCCAGACCGTGCCCGGCAGGGGGTCCGGCAGGCCGAGGCCGACATAGGCCAGGTAGGCAAGGGCGAGGATGGGCAAGGGGGCGAAGGGTCCCTGTCAGCGGGCGGCACCCTGCCCCGGCGGGCGGGCGGGCGCGAGGGGGGCGCGCCGCAGGGCGACGGTCGCACCAGTTGGCCCGGAGGGCAGGCGAAGCGTCATGCGCGCGAAGCTGCGGGCGGGACTGCGCGCTGCGGCCCGGGGGGAGGCTTCGCCTGCCCCCCGCTACCCCCCACCACCAGGGCTGCCGTCCTGGACCGGCATCAGTCCGTCGAGCCGATCCCATGACCGGGTTCCATGTGTGGACGGCCCCCCGGATGCAAGATGCTTTGTTGAGAGCGTGCGTCCCGGTGCGACTGCGGTCATGTGTCCGGCCTGTTGATGCGGCACATGTCCGCTGGCCCAGA
>JAIYDD010000165.1 GCA_027487675.1 Acetobacteraceae bacterium
GGGGCTGTGCGTCCGGCGGGTTCGCTTCGTCATCGTCTCTCCTGATCCGCGGCAGCTTCGCCGCTGTCAGGCAGGAAATCCACTCATCAACCTGTCCGAATTTCCCGAGCCACCTCTCCTCGCCCCGGTGCAGGCGGCGCAGGAGCTCTGCCGATAACTGCTCGACGGGTGTCTCGTCGGGACGCTCATCCGGTTCGGCAGCCTGCACGCCCGCGCGGTCTGGGTGGTGTTCCGAAGGTGCCCACTCGACAGTGCCGTCGGCCTGCACCTCTTGGGCCGCTTCCCATGCGCGGTCGCTCGACAACGTGTTGGCGAACTCGGCCAGCATGACGTCGAACGCGTCGTAGGGCCCGCCCCATAGGTAGATGAACTGCCCCGCGTCCCGGGGCGTCCGATAGCTGGGATCTTCATAGTTGCGGCGGAACCACGCGGTCATGTAGGCGACCTGCTTCTTGCGGCCCAAGCGCTTCAGCTGCGAGGGCGTCACTCCGTATTCGTCGTCATCCAGGTAGTACCGCTTCCCCTGCGCCATCTGCCTTCCCCGGTGGCCGCCGCGCACAATCCCAGGAGCCTGGCGTCAGCGCCGCAAACCTGTCCCACGGGCGAGTGGTTGTCCCACGACCTGTCCCACAGCCCCGAAGACCGTTATATCAATAAACAGTCTTTGGAGCATCTTGGGCGAAAAGCTAAGTGTTTACAGGGAGATGGCGGAGGGGATGGGATTCGAACCCACGATAGAGGTTTCCCCCTATAACGGTTTAGCAAACCGTCGCCTTCAGCCACTCGGCCACCCCTCCGCTGGGGCGCTGAAGTCGCACGACGTATGCCGGTCCGGGGTTCTAGCCTCGGGCGACCCGGGCGGCAACCCTCGTGGCATCCCGCCACCACGCGCCGCGCCCAGCGGCACCTTCAGAACCGCAGCAGCACCCGGCCGAACACCGCCGTCTCATCCAGTGGCGCGACGCCCGCCCCGTCCGGCCGTCGGGTCAGGCGGCGCACGCCTTCCGCCTCGATCTGCCAGCGCTCGTCGATCTGCAGGCGCACGCCCCCGCCCCAGCTCGCCAGGCGCTGGTCGGCGCCGGCTGGTCCGTTATCGAAGCCACGCCCCTCGTCCCGGAACAGGTAGAATTGCGTGCCGAGCCGCACCCCGCCCGCGCCCGTCTCGCCCGTCTCCAGCACGCGGCCAAGCTGCAGCTCGATGGACCCCGCCACCGCCCGGTCGCCCGCCGCTTGGCCCGCATGGAAGCCGCGCCCCAGCCGCGCGCCGCCAAGGTAGAAGCGCTCCGCGGCCGGCAGCACGTCGTCCGACCATTGCCCCGCCAGCGTCCCCTGCACCGCGAGCAGCCAGGCCTCCGCCAGCAGCGCAAGGGGCTGCACCCGCACCACCTCCGCCCCGATCCGCAGGAACCCGGCCTCGCTGCCGGTGCGGGAGGTGCCGCCCTCCGCCGCCCCCAGCCCTGCGATCCCCTGGTGCACCCGCAGCTGCAGGGTGGTGGTCGCGGCTGCCGGCGCCGGCACAGAGGCATCCTGCACGGCAAGGTCGGCGCCCAGCCGCACCGCTCGCACCGCGTCGCGGCTCTGCCGCCGCCGCGCCTCGCCCGGGGCGGGCCTGGTTTCCACCAGGCTCTCGAAGGCCTCGGCCTGCGCCGAGACGCCGAGATTCAGCGTCCGGCTGCGGATCACCGGGTAGCTGAGTCCGAGCCCCGCCACCTGCGTCTCCCCCGCATAGCCTAGCGTGGCCAGCGGCGCGCCCGGCGCCGACCGCCCGGCCCCGGCATGGGCACGCAGCCGCAGCCCCGACCCGCCGAGGAAGATCTCCTCCACCAGTTGCACGAAGCCCTGGCCGTTGCCCTCCGACCTCAGCAGCGCGACCTCGGTCCGCTCGCCGAAGCCGGTAAGCGCATTCAGCTGGCCGACCAGGAGCCCCTGCCAGGCGCCGGTCGCCGCATGGCCGCGGTTGTCGAGGCTGGCGAAGCCCGAGACCGGCCGGCGCGACAGCTGCACCAGCAATTGAAGCGCCCCGGGCTCGCCCGCCTGCGCCCCGGCCCCGCCGGCCAGCGGTCGTAGAACGCCGCGCGCCACGACGCCGGGGATGTCGGAGGCGAGCAGCAAGGCGCGTTCCAGCGCGGCCTGCGACAGCGGCCGCTGGCCAACCAGCGGATCGAGAAAGCGCCGCACCTGCCGCTCGGCCGGGCCGATCGAGGCGCCGTCCAGCAGGATCTCCGCGATATGCCCCTCGGTGACAAGCAGGCGGAGTTCGGCACCATCTCCGGCCGCCGCCACCAGCCGCGCGGCGACCGCCACGTATGGGAAGCCCGCCGCGCGATAGGCGCGCAGCACGGCCAGACGTGCCGCCTCGATCTCGGCGAGCGTCGGTGCGCGGCCTTCCAGCGGCGCGACCAGCGGGCGCAGACCGGCCTCGGGCAGCGCCTGCGCGCCCAGGATGACGACGCCGGCGATGGCGACGCGGCGAGCCTCACCAGGCCCGGTCGCGGCCGCCGGCTCGGGCGGAAGCAGGGGCGGGCCGAGGGCGGGGGGATCGACCGGCGCCACCCGCTCGATGATTCCAGGCAGGGGGGGCGGCGGCTGCGCGGCGGCGGGCCAGGACGCCAGCGCGGCGACCAGCGGCGAGGCGAGCGCGACGACCGCCGAGGCCGGGCGCGGGATGCGCACGCCCTCCGCTCCGGCGGCCGCGACGCGCGGGTTCCCGGGACGCAGCCTCATCCACCCTCCGGCACCGGCCCGCGTCGAGCCCCCCGCGACGCGCGCCTCCCGCGCAGGCTGCCGATCCGGGGCGCGGATCGTCAACCCGTGGTTTCGATGCCCGCGCTGCCATCGGCCGGCGACAGGACCCGCGCTGCCGCGCCGCGCTTGCCAGCCACCCCAAGCGGAGGCGCTGCCCATGGCGAAGCGCCTGCGGGGCTGCCGTGTCGTCATCCCCGGTGCGTCCAGCGGGCTCGGCCGTGCCGCCGCGCTGGCCCTCGCCCGCCAAGGCGCGCGGCTGGCGCTGGCCGCCCGGCGCGCTGCGCTGATCGAGGAACTGGCGGCCGAATGCCACGCCGCCGGCGCCGCGGCGACCGCAATCCCCGCACCCCATCAGCGCCCCGCGCGCCGCATCAGCGCGCCGCGCGCCGCGGCGAGGATCGCGCCGCCGCCGCGCAGCGGGTGCAGCAGGAACATCAGCAGCGACCGTCCGGTCACCAGGTAGGGGTGGCCGAAGCCGAAATCCTCCGGCTCCTCCAGCTCCGGCCGCAGCGTGTCCACCAGCAGCAGCCAGTGCTGGCCCGCCGGCGGCTCGGGCAGCGCGAATTCCACCGCGTCGTGATGCGCGTTCAGCACCACCAGCACCGTCGCATCGCCGGCCGGGCGGGCGATACCGGTGGCGCGCGCCCGGCCGTCCAGCAGCATGCCGAAGCAGCGGGCATTCGGGTCTTCCCAATGCCCGTCCTCCATCTCCGTCCCCGAGGGCGTGAGCCAGGCGACGTCCTTCACGCCGAGCTCCTCGTTCACCGCCCCGGTCAGGAAGCGACCGCGCCGCAGCACGGGAAAGGCCTGGCGCAGCGCGATCAGCTTGCGCGCGAAGCCGGCAAGCTCCAGCCCCCGCTCGTCGAGCGCGGGCCAGTTCAGCCAGGTTGTCTTGTTGTCCTGACAATAGGCGTTGTTGTTGCCGCCCTGGCTGTGGCCGAACTCGTCGCCAGCCAGCAGCATCGGCGTGCCCTGCGCCAGCAGCAGGGTGGCCAGCATGTTGCGCTGCTGCCGCGCGCGCAGCGCCAGGATCTCCGGATCCTCGGTCGGGCCTTCGGCGCCGTGGTTCCAGGACAGGTTGTGCGCGTGGCCGTCTTGCCCGCCCTCTTCGTTCGCGTCGTTGTGGCGGTCATTGAAGCTGACGAGGTCCGCCAGCGTGAAGCCGTCATGCGCGGTGACAAAGTTCACGCTGGCCCAGGGCCGGCGGCCGCGGCGGTTGAACAGGTCGCCCGACGCGGTGAGGCGCGCGGCAAGCTCCGGCGCCTTGCCCTCGTCGCCCTTCCAGAAGGCGCGGACGGTGTCGCGGAAGCGGTCGTTCCATTCCGCCCAGCCGGGCGGGAAGCCGCCCACCTGGTAGCCGCCCGGGCCGCAATCCCAGGGCTCGGCGATCAGCTTGGCGCGCGACAGCAGCGGGTCCTGCCGGCAACTGTCGAGGAAGCCGCCGCCCTCGTCGAAGCCATGCGCTTCCCGTCCCAGGATGGTGGCGAGGTCGAAGCGGAAGCCATCGACCCGCATCTCGCCCGCCCAGTAGCGCAGGCTGTCGGTGACCAGCTGCAGCACGCGCGGATGCGACAGGTTCAGCGTGTTGCCGGTGCCGGTGTCGTTCACGTAGTAGCGCGGCTGGCCGGCGATCAGGCGGTAGTAGCTGGCGTTGTCGATGCCCTTGAAGGACAGCATCGGCCCGCGCTCGTTGCCTTCCGCCGTGTGGTTGTAGACGACGTCGAGGATCAGCTCGAGCCCCGCATCGTGCAGGCGGGCCACCATCTCCTTGAACTCGCGCGCAGCGAAGGTGGGCTCGCGCGCATAGCGGCGGGCGGGGGCGAAGAAGGCGATGGAGTTGTAGCCCCAGTAGTTGGTCAGCCCCTTCTCAAGCAGGAACTGGTCGTTGACGAAGGTGTGGATCGGCAGCAGCTCGACCGACGTCACGCCAAGCTCGCGCAGCCAGGACACCGCCTCGGGCGAGGCGAGGCCTGCATAGGTGCCGCGCATCTCCTCCGGCAACGCCGCCATGCGCTTCGTGAAGCCCTTCACATGTGCCTCGTAGAGGATCGTGCGCTCCCACGGCACCGCGGGCGCATGATCACGGCCCCAGGTGAATGCGCTGTCGATGACGCGGCATTTCGGCATCAGCCCTGCGCTGTCGCGCGGATCGAGCGTCAGGTCGTCGCCCGATTCCAGCACGTAGCCGAACACCTCCGGCCCCCAGGAAAGGTCGCCGACGATGGCGCGCGCATAGGGGTCGAGCAGCAGCTTGTTCGGGTTGAAGCGATGCCCCGCATCCGGCGCGTGCGGCCCGTGCACGCGATAGCCATAGACGGTGCCTGGCCGCGCATCGGGCAGGTAGCCGTGCCAGACCTCATCGGTGAATTCCGGCAGCGCGACGCGCTCGATCTCCGTCTCGCCGGCATCGTCGAACAGGCAGAGCTCCACCTTGGTCGCATGCGCGGAGAACAGCGCGAAGTTCACGCCAAGCCCGTCCCAGGTCGCGCCGAGCGGGAAGGGCAGCCCCTCGCGCAGGCGTGAGCGGCGCATCACCGCCGGACGCGCTTCGATCGGCCTCATTCTGCGGGTTCCTCCGTTCGCAGGCCGCACCGGAACGGGGCAGGGGCCGGCGCGTTCCGTGCAACCGCGCGGGGGATCGACCGCGCGGGGGATCGCGGGACCAGCCATGACGACAGCATACGGCGCGCCGATGCGGCGCGCGCATCGCATGCCCTACGGCGCGGAGGTGCGGCCCGAAGGCGGCGTGCGCTTCCGGCTCTGGGCGCCATCGCATGCGGAGGTCGGGCTTGAGCTGGATGGCGCCGCGCCGCGCCCGATGCGGTGCGACGCGCAAGGCTTTCACGAGATCGCGATTCCCGAAGCGAGGGCCGGCGCGCTGTATCGCTTCGTGCTGCCCGACGGGCTCGCCGTGCCCGATCCCGCCTCGCGCTTCCAGCCCGCGGGCGTGCACGGCCCGAGCGAGGTGATCGACCCCGCCGCGCATGCCTGGACCGATGGCGCCTGGCGCGGCCGGCCGTGGGAGGAGGCGATGCTCTACGAGCTGCACATCGGCGCCTTCACGCCGGAGGGCACCTTTGGCGCCGCGATCGGCAGGCTGGATCACCTGGTGGCGCTCGGCGTCACCGCCGTCTCGCTGATGCCGGTCGCCGCGTTTCCGGGCCGGCGCAACTGGGGCTATGACGGCGTGCTGCCCTTCGCGCCGGACGACAGCTACGGCCGCCCCGAGGATCTGAAGGCCTTCGTCGAGGCGGCGCATGCGCGCGGGCTGATGGTGCTGCTGGACGTCGTCCACAACCATTTCGGCCCGGACGGCAACTACCTGCACGCCATCGCGTCGGAGGCGTTCACGGACCGCCACCACACGCCCTGGGGTGCCGCCTTCGACTTCGCACAGCCCGCGCTGCGCGGCTTCTTCCTGCACAACGCGCTGCATTGGATCGAGGAATACCACCTTGACGGCCTGCGCCTGGATGCCGTGCACGCCATCCTGGACGACAGCACGCCGCACTACATCGAGGAGCTGGCGCAGCGCATCCGCGCCGCGCATCCCGGCCGCCACGTCCACCTGCTGCTGGAGAACGAGGCGAACGAGGCCCGGCTGCTGGCCCGCGACGCCGCCGGCTGCCCCGCGCTGCACACCGCGCAATGGAACGACGACGTTCACCACGTGCTGCACGTGGCGACGACCGGGGAAGGCAGCGGCTACTACGCCGACTACCTGGGCGACACGGCCAAGCTGGCCCGCGCGCTGGCCGAGGGCTTCGCCTTCCAGGGCGAGCACATGCCCTATCGCGGCCATCCACGCGGCGAGCCGAGCGCCCACCTGCCGCCCGCCGCCTTCGTGGCCTTCCTGCAGAACCATGACCAGGTCGGCAATCGCGCCTTCGGCGACCGCATCGCAACGCTGGCGCCACCGCAGGCCATGCGCGCGGCCAGCGCCGCCTGGCTGCTGCTGCCGCAGGTGCCGATGCTGTTCATGGGCGAGGAATGGGGCTGCGCGCAGCCCTTCCCCTTCTTCTGCGACTTCGGGCCGGATCTTGCGGATGCCGTGCGCGACGGCCGCCGTGCCGAGTTCGCCCGCTTCCCGGAATTCGCCGATCCCGCCGCGCGCGCACGCATCCCCGACCCGATGGCGGAGGACACCTTCATGGCCGCGAAGCTGCGCTGGCAGGACGCGACGGCGGCGGCCACGGCGTGGCACCGCCGCATCCTGGCCGTCCGCCATGCCGAGATCGTGCCTCGCCTGGCACGCATCCGCCGCGGCGGGCGCTTCGAGGTGATCGCGCCCGGCGCGGTCGCGATACGCTGGGATGCGGGGGAGGCGGCGGCGCTGGCGCTCGCGCTCAATCTATCGCCGCAGCCCGTCCGCGGCTTGCCGGCGGAGGCAGGACGCATCCTTTGGCGCGAGGGCGAGGCCGGCGCGGGTGGCGCCTTCGGTCCCTGGTCGCTCCGCTGGTCGTTCGAGGAGCATCGCGCATGACGCAGGCGCTGGAGGCGCTGGCGCGCCGCATGGGCATCCTGCCCGCGTATCACGACGTGCGCGGCGAACGCGTCGTCGCGACACCCGACACTCAGCGCGCGCTGCTCGCGGCCATGGGCGTGCCCGCGGCCGACGAGGCGGCGGCGGAGGCGGCGCTGCGCCGGCTGGAGGAGGCCGAGTGGTCGCGCGCCTTGCCGCCGGTGCTGGTCGCGCGCGCCGGCGATGCGCCGCGCGTGCCGCTTACCCTGCCCGCGGGGATGGACGCCATCGAATGGCGCATCGCGCTGGAGGACGGCGCGCAGCGGGACGGTGCTGCGGAACTCGCCGCCCTCGAGCTGCAGGCGACGGGCCCGGACGGCCAGGAACGTCGCCTGCTACCGCTGCCTCCCGACCTGCCCTGGGGCTATCACGAATTGCAGGTCGCCGCCGCGCGCATGCGCCTTGTCGTCACGCCGGGCCGCTGCTGGCTGCCACCGGCATTCGCTGACGCAAGGCCGCTCTGGGGCATCGCCGCGCAGCTGTACCTGCTGCGGAGCGCCACCGACTGGGGCATCGGGGATTACGGCGACCTGCGCGCGCTGGTGGAGCTGGCGGCAGCGCGCGGCGCCGGCGTGGTCGGGCTCAACCCGCTGCACGCGCTGTTCCCGGACGATCCGGAGATGGCGAGCCCCTATTCGCCGGCCAGCCGGCTGCTGCTGAACGTGCTCAACATCGACATCCAGGCGCTGCCCGGGCTTCCGGGCTGCCGGCCGGCACTGGACCTGATCGCGTCGGACGCGTTTCGCCGTCGCATGGCCGCCTCGCGCGCGGCGCCGCGCCTCGACTACGCGGCGGTCGCCGCGCTGAAGCTGCCGGTGCTGGAACTGCTCTTCGCCGAAGCGCGCGAAGGCCCGCTCTGGCAGGACTTCCGCGCCTTCCAAGCCGCGATGGGCGAGGCGCCTGCGCTGCACTGCCTGTTCCTCGCGCTGCGCGAGCATTTCGCGGCCGCCGATCCGCCGCTGCCCTTCTGGCTGGACTGGCCTGCGCCGTTCCGCGACCCAGCCTCCGCCGAGGTCGCGGAGTTCGCCGCGCGCCATGCGGACCGGGTGGACTTCCACGCCTGGCTGCAATTCCTGGCCGACACGCAACTCGGCGCGGCCGCCGAAGCCGCGGCGGCGCATCGGATGCCGATCGGCCTCTACCGCGACCTTGCCGTCGGCGCGGATGCAGGCGGGGCCGAGACCTGGGCGAACCAGCGCGCGGTGCTGCGCGGCGTCGCCGTCGGCGCGCCGCGCGACATCTTCAACCCCGCCGGCCAGGATTGGGGCCTGCCGCCCTTCCACCCGGAGGGGTTGCGGGAGGAAGCCTATCGCAGCTTCGTCGCGCTGCTGCGCGCCAACATGCGCCATGCGGGCGGCCTCAGGATCGACCACGTGATGGGGTTGCTGCGGCTGTTCTGCATCCCCGCCGGCATGTCGCCCGTGCGCGGCGCCTACATCGCCCAGCCCTTCGAGGACCTGGTCGGCATCCTGGCTCTGGAAAGCCAGCGCAACCGCTGCCTCGTGGTGGGCGAGGACCTCGGAACCGTCCCCGCCGGCTTCCGCGCGGCGATGGCGGCGGCGAATATCTTGTCCTACCGCATCCTCGCCTTCGAGCAGGACGAGGCCAGCGGCGCCTTCCGCCCGCCCGAGGCGTATCCGCCGCTGGCGCTTGCCGTGCTCGGCAGCCACGATCTGCCGACGCTGCCGGGCTGGTGGGCCGGGCACGACATCGACCTCAAGGCGCATCACGGCCTGCTGCCGGGCGCCGCCGAGATCGACTTCCAGCGCGGGCTGCGCGCGCGCGACAAGGCGGAGCTGCTGCGCGCCCTGCGCGCCGCCGGGCTGCTCGGCGAGGACGAGGCGCCTGACATCCCTGCGCTGACGCGCGCCATGCACGGCTTCCTGGCCGCAAGCCGCAGCCTGCTTGCGGTCGCGCAGCTGGACGACATGCTGGCGGAGGCCGAGCAGGTGAACGTGCCTTCCACCTCCTGGCAGCATCCGAACTGGCGACGCCGCCAGTCGCTGCCGCTGGAGGACCTGCCGGGGCATCCGTTGTTCGAGGCTGTCTCGGCGATCTTCCGCGCCCGCCGGGGGTTCGCGCCGCATGACTGACACGCCGATCCCCCGCGCCACCTACCGGCTGCAATTCCATGCCGGCTTCCGCTTCGCCGATGCCGCCGCCATCGCGCCTTATCTCGCGCGGCTCGGCGTCAGCCATGTCTATGCCTCGCCCTGGATGAAGGCGCGGCCGGGCAGCGGCCATGGCTACGACATCGTGGACCATGGCGCGCTGAACCCGGAGCTCGGCACGGCGGAGGACTTCCGCGCCATGTGCGCCGCCTTCCGCGCCAACGGGCTCGGCCAGGTGCTGGACATCGTCCCGAACCACATGGGGGTCGGCGGCGCCGACAACCCGTGGTGGCTCGACGTGCTGGAATGGGGCGAGGCGTCGGATTTCGCCGGCTGGTTCGACATCGACTGGGACCCCGACCGGCGCTACCTGACGGGCAAGCTGCTGGTGCCCTTCCTAGGCGCGCAATACGGCGCGGTGCTGGAAGCCGGCGATCTCCGCCTGCGCTACGATGAAGCTGCTGGCAGCTTCGCCGTCTGGGCCTATGGCACGCACAGGCTGCCGGTCTGCCCGCTGCACTATCCGCGCATCCTGGGCGATGCGCATCCGGTGCTGGAACGGCTGGGCGACGCGTTTGCGGCCCTGCCGGAATCGCGCCCGCATGTGGCGCGGCGCGCACGCGAATTGCAGGCCGGGCTGGCGCAGGCGGTGCGCGCCGATGACCGCGTGGCCGCCGCGCTGGACGCCGCCGTCGCGCGCTTCTCCGGCGAGACGAGCGATCTCTCCAGCTGGGCGGCGCTGGATGCGCTGATCGCCGACCAGCACTGGCGCGCCGCGCATTTCCGTGTCGCCGCCGACGACATCAACTACCGCCGCTTCTTCAACATCAACGAGCTCGCCGGCATCCGCATGGAGCTGCCGGAGGTGTTCGACCACGCCCACCGCCTGCCTTTCGCGCTGCTGGCCGACGGCACGCTGGACGGCCTGCGCATCGACCATGTGGATGGTCTGCTCGACCCGAAGGGCTACCTGCAGCGCCTGCGCGAGCGCGCGCCGCGCCCGTTCTGGCTGGTGGTCGAGAAGATCCTGGCGCGCCACGAGCAGCTGCGCGAGGACTGGCCGGTCGACGGCACCACGGGCTACGAATTCGCCAACCTGCTGACCGGCGTGCTGGTGGATGCGGGCGGGGAGGAGGGCATGACCCGCGCGCTGGCCGATTTCGCCGGCCCGCCCGTGCCCTTCGCCGAGCTGGTGCGCGACTGCAAGCTCGGCATATTGCGCGACGAGATGGCGAGCGAGCTGAACGTGCTCGCGCGCGATGCCGGAAGGCTGGCCCGCCAGCACCCGCGCAGCGCCGACATCACGCGCAACCTGCTCGGCCGCGCGCTGGCGGCCGTGATCGCCTGCTTCCCCGTCTACCGCAGCTATCCGGACGAGGGCGGCGTCGCATCGGACGCCGATCGCCGCGACATCGACTGGGCCGTGGCGCAGGCGCGGCGCGTGGAGCCGACGCTCGATCCCGGCGTCTTCGACTTCCTCCATCGCGTGCTGACGGGCGACCTGGTGGCGCAGCCGCGCAGCGGCTATTCGCGCCACGCCGCGCTGCGGCTTGCGCGGCGCGTGCAGCAGCTCAGCGGCCCCGTCATGGCCAAGGGTCTGGAGGACACGGCCTTCTACCGCTGGCCGCGCCTGTTGGCGCTGAACGAGGTGGGCGGCCACCCCGATGCCTTCGGCGTCTCGGTCGCCGCCTTCCACGCCGCCAATGCGCGCCGCGCGAAGCGCTGGCCGGCGGCGATGCTCGCCACGTCCACGCACGACACCAAGCGCGGCGAGGATGTGCGCGCGCGGCTGGCCGTGCTGGCGGAGATGCCGGAGGAATGGGCGCGCCGCGTCCGCGCCTGGTCGCGCCTGCTGCGCGCGCGCCGCGGCGACGTGGAGGGCACGGCGCCGCCGGCGCGCGACGACGAATACACGATCTGGCAGCTGGTTGTCGGCGCCTGGCCGGCGGAGCTGTGCGGCGGCGGCGCGCCCGACCCGGACGCGCTGCGCGCCTATGCCGCGCGGCTGGAGGCGGTGGTGAGGAAATCCCTGCGCGAGGCGAAGCTGCGCTCCTCCTGGGTCGCGCCGGACCTGGCCTATGAGGAGGCGGCGCTGGGCTTCGTCCGCGATGCGCTCGACGCGGACGCCTCGGCCGCGCTGCTCGACAGCCTGGCGCCCTTCGCGACGGAGGTGGCGCGCCTGGGCGTGGCGAACGGGCTGGTGCAGGCGGCGGTGAAGCTGGCGGCGCCCGGCGTGCCCGACATCTACCAGGGCGCGGAGCTGTGGGAGCTGAGCCTGGTCGATCCCGACAACCGCCGCCCCGTGGATTTCGCGCATCGCGCCGCGCTGCTGGAGGAGATGCGCGGCGCGCTGGCGAGCGACCGCGCCGGCGCGCTGCGCGGCATGGCCGAGGGCTGGCAGGACGGCCGCGTGAAGCTGGCGCTGACCGCGGCGCTGCTCGACCATCGCCGCACGCATCCGCGCCTGTTTGCCGCGGGCGCCTACCTTCCCCTGCCGGCGTCCGGCGAGCAGGCGGACCGCGTCCTGGCCTTCGCCCGCTGCGAAGGCGCCGAGGCGCTGATACTGGTGGCGACGCGCTTCCCGACGCGCGGCGCGCTGCCCCCCGGCACCGCCATCAATTGGCCCGAGGCCGCGTCCGGCGTCGCACGCTGGCGGGAATTGATGACCGGCGCGGTGCTGGAACTTCGGGACGAGCAGCTCGATCTCGGCGAGCTTCCCGGCCCGCTGCCCGTCGCGATCTTGATCCCCGACACGCCCGCGCGCGTGTAGGCTTCGCCGCGGCACCACATCGGAACCAGGACTGCATGCAGGACGAAGAGACGATCCGCCGCCGCGCCTACGAGATCTGGGTGGCCGAGAGCCGGCCGGAGGGGCGGGAGGCGGAGCATTGGGAACGCGCCCGTCGCGAGCTGGCGGCGGAAGCGGCGGCCATGGCACATGCGCCGGCGGCGGCGATCGAGGACGCCGCGGATGCGGTCGCCGCGCCCCAGGGCCCGGCGCCCGCAGCCGAGGCCGCGCCGGACGTCGCGGACCAGCCGGCCGCCGCGCCGAAGCGGCGCCGTGCCAAGAAGTCCTGACCCCGCCTATTGCGGCTTCGCGCGCGCCGCCTTCGCGGCATCCGCCGCCCGCCACAGGTACCAGGCCGCGACGGACCGCCACGGCGCCCAGGCCTCGCCGATCGCGGCCAGTTCCTTCGGCTTCGGCTGCGCCTCCGCCCCCGTCGCCACGCGCCAGCCCTCGCGCACGCCGAAATCGTCCACCGGCAGCACGTCCTTGCGGCCGAGGGTGAAAATCAGCAGCATCTCCACGGTCCAGCGGCCGACGCCGCGGACCTGCACGAGATGCTCGATCAGCTGCGCATCCGTCATCCGCGCCGCCTTCGCGCGCGTCGGCACCAGCCCGCCCACGGATTTCTCCGCGATGTCGCGGATCGCCGCGACCTTCGATCCCGACAGGCCGCAGCCGCGCATCGCCCCGGCCGGCGTGGACAGCACCTGCGTGGCCGGCGGGAAATCGTGGCCGGGGAACAGCGCGATGAAGCGCCCGAGGATCGCCTCCGCCGCGCGGCCATGCACCTGCTGGTGGGCGATTGCGCGCACCAGCGCCTCATAGGGCTCGCGCCTGACCGGGCGCAGCGTGCAGGGCCCGACCTGGCGGATGACCGCCTTCAGCACCGGGTCCCGGCGCAGGTGCCGCAGCGCGTCCGGCCCGCCCATCGCGGGGGCGGGCCGGGGCGCCTTGGCGACCAGCGCCGGTGGCGTCACCGGAACACCAGCGTCGGCAGCGCCAGCGTGATCCACGGCACGTAGCTGATCACCATCAGGCAGCCGAAGATCACCAGGATGAAGGTGGGCAGGTAGCGCATCATCCGGTCGATGCTGGTGCCCGCTACCTGCGCCGCGGCGAAGAGGTTCACGCCGAAGGGCGGCGTGATCATGCCCATCGCCAGGTTCACCACCATGATCGTGCCGAAATGCACCGCGTCGATGCCGAGCCGCTCCGCGGCCTCGGACAGGATCGGCGCGAGGACGATGATCGAGGCCGAGGTCTCGACGAACATGCCGACCACGAACAGGAACAGGTTCACGCCGAGCATGTACCAGCCCGCGCTGTCGAAGGTCTGCACCAGCCATTCGGCGGCCAGGTCGGGCACGCCCTGGCGGTTCAGCAGCCAGGAGAAAAGCGTCGCGGCGGCGATGATGAGCATGATCACCGCGGAGCTGATCACCGACTTCTTGAAGATGGGGTAGAGGTCGCGCCAGCCCAGCTCTCGGTGCATGAACATGCCGATGATGATCGCATAGACCACCGCGACGACGGAGGCCTCGGTCGGCGTGGTGATGCCGCCATAGATGCCGCCCAGCACGACGACCGGCATGAACAGCGCCCAGCCGGCCTGCCGCGTCGCCACCCAGAAGGGCAGACGCCCTTCGCCGTCGCGCTTGCCCCAGCCATTGATCCGGCACCAGATCAGCACCGTCGCGATCAGCGCGGCGCCGATCAGGATGCCCGGTCCGAAACCCGCGATGAACAGCTCCGGGATGCTCGTCTGGGTGCTGACGCCGTAGAGGATCATCGGGATCGAGGGCGGGATGATCACGCCGAGCTCGGCCGCGGTCGCCTGCAGCGCGGCGGCGAAGGCCACCGGATAGCCCGCCTTGATCAGCGCCGGGATCATGATCGCGCCGATCGCGAAGGTCGTCGCGACGGAGGAGCCGCTGATGGCGGCGAAGATCATGCAGGTGACGATGCAGGTCGCCGGCAGCCCGCCCTGGATGCCGCCCACGATGGATTTCGCGAACTCGACCAGCCGGCGGGAGATGCCGCCGACATCCATCAGGTTGCCCGCCAGGATGAAGAAGGGGATCGCCGCCAGCGGGAAGCGGTCCAGCCCGACGAAGAGCTGCTGCGCCGCCACGATCAGCGGGAAGTTGGTGTAGTTCACAATGCCGACGACGGCGGCGATGCCGATCGCGACCGCGACCGGGATGCTGGCCGCGAAGAGGACCAGCATCACCGTGAGCATGGTGCCGCTCATCGTGCGATGCCCTCAGACGCCGGGCGGCCGCTCCGCGGCCTTGGCTTCGCCGGACTGCCGGCGGCGGCCGTCCGGCCGCGCGGCGCGCAAAGGGCGCGCCGCCCCGTGTCGGACGTGCTCGGCCTCATACCGCGTTCTCCAGCTCTTCGGCGCGGCGGTCGAGGAAATGCGCGGTCGCGCCCACCATCGCGAACAGCGCGCCGAGCGGGATCGCCGCATACGCGTATGCCATGGAGAATTCGAGGCCCGCGATGGTCTGGAACTGCACGCGTTCCGCCATCGCCCAGCCGAACCAGAACATCACGCCCATGAAGGAGAGCACGCATGCCAACGCCATCGCCTCGATCGTGCGCTGCACGGCGCCCCGCGCGTAGCGGTGCGCGACGTCGATCGAGACCAGCGCGCCCGCGCGCAGCGCGACGGCGACGCCGAGATAGGCCATCCAGATCAGCGCCACCCGTACCAGCGCCTCCGACCAGGAGGAGGGCGTCTCGGTCGCGAAGCGGGAGACCACCTGCCACGCGCCCGCTGCCACCGCGACGGTGAGCGCGAGGCAGGCGATGATCGAGGCGACCTCGGTCGAGACGCGGTCCACCGTCAGGATCGCCTTCCGCACCGCCGCGCGCGGCCCGCCGCCGCCCTTGTCCCCGCTGCCCGCCCACAGCGCGACGCCGACCGCGACCACGGTCGCGGCGACGGTCACCTGCAGGGGCATGACGTTCATCGCGTTCATCGCAACTCCCGCGCAACTCAAGAAAATGGCGCGGGGGAGCCCTCCCCCGCGCCGTGTGTCAGCCCTGGGCGTCGGGTCTCACGAGCCCGGGCGCCACTCCCTGATCCGGCGCAGCAGCGCGCTGTCCAGGCCCTGCTCGATCTGCGCCGAGCCGCCGGCGAGCGCGGCCTGGAAGGCCGCGCTGTCCACCTGCGTCACCACCGTCATGCCGCGGCGGCGCAGTTCGTCGACGCCGGTCTGCTCGTCGGAGGTGACGCGCGCGCGGTTCGCCGCCGCCGCGTCGCGCCCGGCCTGCATCAGCGCCGCGCGGTCGGCCGCGTTCAGCCGGTTCACGAAGCCCGGGTTGCAGAGCAGCAGCGCCGGCGAATAGACGTGGCCGGTCAGCGTCAGGAAGCGCTGCACCTGGTTCAGGTTGTTGTTCAGGATCACCGGGATCGGGTTCTCCTGCCCGTCCACCGTGCCCTGCTGCAGCGCGGGCACCAGCTCGCTGAACGCCATCGGCGTCGGCAGCGCGCCGAGCGTCTGGAAGGCGCGCATGTGCACCGGGTTCTCCATCGTGCGCACCTTCAGGCCGCGGACATCGGCCGGGGTGTTCACCTCACGACGGCTGTTCGTCATGTGGCGGAAGCCGTTCTCCAGCCAGGCCACGGCGAAGATGCCGCGCGCCGGGAAGCGCTGCAGAAGGTCCTGCCCGATCTGGCTATCCAGCACGCCGCGTGCATGGGCGGTGTCGCGGAACAGGAAGGGCACGTCGAGGTTGCGCGTCTCCGGCACGAAGTTGCCGACCGGGCCGGTGGAGGTGATCGTGCACTCGATGGTGCCGATCTGCACCGCCTCGATCGTCTCGCGCTCGTTGTCGTTGCGCTGGTAGACGATGCGGAAGCGGTTGTTGGTGAGACGCTCGAAGGTCTCCTTAAACGCGGTCGTGCCTGCACCGTAATGGCTGTTGATGCCGATCGGGTGCTGGAAGGTGACCTGCGTCTGTGCGAAGGCCGGCGCGGCGCCGAGCGGCAGAGCCAGCGCGGCGACCATCGCCAGGCGGCGGGACATTGTCATGATGTGCGTCTCCCCTCGTCGGGGCGGCGATCCCCGCGCCCCGTGAGAGCGGAGATATAGGTTAAGGGACGAAGGAGCATCAATCCCGGACCAGCCCGGCTTCGCCCGGGCCGGCTTGCTTCAGTGCCCGCCCCCGGCCAGCGGCAGGCCCAGGCCCAGGCCCAGGCCCAGGCCCAGGCCCAGGCCCAGGCCCAGGCGCAGCGCCTCGTTCGCCGCTGCCGCGCCTTCCCACAGCAGCTCCACGCCGACATAGGCGATCAGCGCCAGCCCGACACAGGCGATGACCTTGTGGCGGTCGAGCAGCCGCGCCGGCACGCCGCCCGGCAGCCCCATCAGCAGGATGGATAGCATCAAGTCGCTCACCAGCAGCGTCAGGTTGTTGCGCGCCGCCGGCGGCCACGGCCAGCACGTTGTCCAGGCTCATCGACACGTCGGTGACGACGATCTGCCACAGCGCGACGATCAGCGTCTTCTCCTCCGCATGGCCCGCTTCGCCCCCCCCTCCTCCGCGCTGGCGCGCCGTTCCCGTCAGAAGCTCCAGGCCGTGTAGAGCAGCGCCAGGCCGCCCATGATGTCCACCCACCAGAGCGCCAGCAGGAAGCTCGCGAAGACCGAGAAGACGATGCGCAGCCCGCCGCGGCGACGATGCCGAACAGCACGGCGCGCATGCGCGGCCGCTCCGGCAGCCCGGCGGCGGCCAGCCCGATCACCACCGCGTTGTCGCCGGGGAGCACGATGCTGGGCCACAGGATCTCCGCGCATTGCGGGGCCTGGGCAAGCAGCTGGTCCATGCGGGGGGTGGGCTTCCTCGGCATCCGGCCCGGCCGGACGCTTCCTCACGCCCCGGTGTCTAGGCCGTGTCACCGCGCCGCGACGTGTCGGCGGAGGGCTGTCCTTTGCGCGATGCTGTGCCCTACCGCAGCGCCACCGCCACCCAGCCGATCGCGACCACCGCCGCGAAGGCGGGCCACAGCAGCCGCCAGGCCTGCGCCGGCTTCGTGCCATCCGCCAGCAGCCCGCAGATCATCGCGGTGACCGCGAAGGACATGCCCGCGCCCGCCGAGCCCGCGAAATTGTGGATCGCCGGGCTGAGCATCGGCGGCAGCCCCGCCGCCTGCCCCAGCGCCTGCTGCACCGGCCCCAGCGCCGCGTTGGATGCGACGTTGCTGCCCGTCACCATCCCCGCCAGCAGCCCGAGCGGCGGCACCGCATAGGGCGCGAGCGGCCCGAGCGCCCCGGCCGCCGCGCCGGCCAGCGCCGCGGCGACGCCCGACCCCGCCAGCCAGCGCGCCATCACCACATACAGCAGCATCGCGGTGGCCGGCCGCCGCGCGCGTGCCAGCGCCGCCCGCGCCTTCGCCGCCCCGCCCGGCCGCGCCGCCAGCATCACCGCCGCCGAGACCCACAGCACCACGGCAACATGCGTCAGCGGAAACCCCGGCAGGTCGGCGAAGGGCTGCCAGGACGGCGCGCCCGGGATGGCGCGCGCCGCCAGGATCGCCGCCGTCACCGCGGCATAGGGCCCGAGCGCCCGTGCCGCCCGCCGCCAGCCCTCGGCCCCGCGCGGCGGATCCAGCCGCCACAGGCAGGCCAGCAGCGGCAGGCCCGCCGCGACGATGCCCGCGGCCTCGAAGGGGAACAGCCGATGCGACAGCACCAGCAGCGCCGCGACGGCCAGCAGCAGCCCGGCCTGGGCCAGCTTCTCCCGCAGCGGCACCGCGATGCCGGCGGCCGCGCAGCAGCCCCAGACCACCGGCCCCAGCACGGGGATCCAGGCGGCCGAGAGCCAGGCCGTCGCCGCCGCCAGTTCCTGCGCCGGCAGCCCGGTCAGCGCCGCGGCCAGCGCCGTGCCGGGCCCGAGCCCGCCCCAGGGCACCAGGAAATTCGCCAGCAGCGCCATCGCCACCGCCGGCGCCCCCGCCACCCCCATCGCCCGCAGCGCCGACAGCGCGAAGACCGCCCCCACCGCGAAGCCCGTGACGCTTTCCATGAAGCCGCCGACCAGCACGCAGGCGACGAAGATGCGCCGCGGGTCGGGCGGGACGGGCTCGGCCGCGGCGGGCCGGGCGAGCGCCGCGTGCAGCAACAGCCCGCCCGCCACCACCGCGACCGGCTTGGCCGCCAGGAAGGCGCCGCGCAGCGTCTCCTCGACCAGGAAGGGCAGGGGGGGCACGGCGCCGGGCAGGGAGACGAGCACGGCCGGCACGGACACGGCCAGCGCGGCCAGCACCGCGGGCACCGGGCCGGCGCGGCCGGACAGCAACAGGCCCACCAGCAGCACCAGGGGGGCGGCTTGCAGCAGCAGGGTCATGGCGGCGCCACCTGGCCGGGGGAGGGCGCTTGCCTGAAGGCGCGACGGGTTGCCCCTCCCGGGCACGGCGTGGTCTGGCGGGGCGGGGCGAGGCGCCGCCCCGCGTTCCGCCAGGGCCCCTGCCCCCGGCAACCCCTTTCGTTGATTTGCTTTCGTCTGATGCCGGTCCAGGGCGGCAGCCCTGCTGGTGGGGGGTACGGGGGCGAGGCGAAGCCTTTCCCCGGGCCACCAGGCGCGGTCCCGCCCTCAGCGTCGTGCCAATGGCCCGCTGCCCTCCCGCCAAGGGCCGAAAGGCCCCTGGACCCCGGGTGTTGGAGGCCCCGCGACCTCATCGGCGGCGCGCCTCGGCCACCGTCACCACCACGGCGCCACCAAGGATCACCGCCGCACCCAGCCAGGCCCAGGCGTCCGGTGCCTCGCCGAACAGCAGCCAGGCCGCGGCCGCCACGAAGACCAGGCGCAGGTATTGCAGCGGCGCGATCGCCGAGGCCTCGCCCGCCCGCAGCGCCTCCGTCACTAGCCAGACGATCGACGGCGCCACCAGCCCCACCGTCGCCAGGATCAGCCAGTCGCCGAGCCCCAGCGGCACCCAGGCCACCACCGCGAAGGGCAGCACGCCCGCCATCGTCACCACCCCCACCCAGCCCACCACCGTCGCCGTGCTCTCCGTCCGCGTCAGGCTGCGCGAGGTCAGCGTGATGCCGCACCAGGCGACCGCCGCCCCCAGCGCCGCCGCCGCGCCCAGCGCATCCACCCCGCCGCCGGGCCGCAGCATCACCGCGACGCCGACCAGCCCCGAGATTGCGCCCGCCCAGCGCCAGCCATCCACGCGTTCCTTCAGCACCGGCCCGGCCAGCAGCGTGGTGAAGACGACATTGGTGAAGGACAGCACCGTGCCCGTCGCCAGATCCAGCCGGATCAGGGAGACGTAGTAGAGCGCCCAGGTGACGAGGGAAGCGAGGCCGCGCAGCAGGTGCATCGCCAGCCGCTGCGTGCGGTACACGCCGAAGCCCTGCGACAGCAGCGCCGGCACCACCCACAGGAACTGGCCGCCGCAACGCGCCAGCAACTGCATCTCCACCGGGATGCCGCGGCTGGTCATCCAGCGGATGGCCAGCGCCTCCGCCGCGAAGACCAGCGCCGCGGCTGCCATCAGCGCCGCGCCGCGAAGGTTGTCGGGCCTGTCCTGCACGCCTGCCGCGCGGTCCTTCAGCTGTCGCGGCGCGATCCGGCGGGCGTCACGACAGCGACGCGAACAGCCCGGCCAGCAGCCGCGCGCGCGGCACCAGGCTCGACAGCACCAAATGCTCGTCGAGCGTGTGCGCCCCCGCGCCCTGCACGCCGAGCCCGTCCAGCGTCGGGATGCCCATCGCCCCGGTGAAATTCCCGTCCGAACCCCCGCCCGCCGACTGGTGCCCGATGTCGAAGCCCATCGCGCGCGCGAGCCCCCGCGCATGGGCGTAGAGCGCCATGGTCCCCGCATCCGGCTCCCACACCGGCCGCGTCACGCCGCGCCGGACCTCGAGGCCCACATCGGGGGTGGCGGAGCGCAGCGCCAGCATCCGCTCGACGCCGGCATCCAGGTCCGCCTGGCGCTTGGCCATGGACAATACTTCGAGGTCGCAGGTGGTGGAGACGCAGTTCACCCATTGCCCGCCGCGGATCACGCCGGCGGAGAAGGTGCAGTCCTCGCCGGTCATCGCATCGATCTGCGGCACCAGGCGGCACATCTCCCGGATCGCGCTGCGGCCTTCGGACAGCGTCGCGCCGGCATGGCTCGGCCGTCCGGTGGTGCGCAGGTTGAAGCGCGCGATGGCGTAGCGCCCGGTGACGACGCCGCCATCGGCCCGCGCCGGCTCGGGGACCAGCACGCAGCGGGCGCGCGCCGCCTCCGCCTCGATCAGGTCGCGCGTCGAGGGGCTGCCGACCTCCTCGTCCGGGGTCAGCAGGAAGGTGACGGGCAGGTGTGTGGGAAGGCCGGCGCGGCGGAGTTCGGCCATCGCCTCGACGGCCAGGCAGGTGCCGCCCTTCATGTCGAACACGCCGGGCCCGCGCAGCACCGCGCCGTCGCGCCGGAACGGCATGGCGGCCAGCGTGCCCACCGGATGCACGGTATCCAGATGCGCCAGCACCAGGATGCCCGGCGCGGCCTCCCCGGCCGGATGCGGGAAGCGCGCGCGGACGCAGCCCGCGAAGCCCATGCGGCCCGGGATGCGCTCGATCCGAGCGCCGAGCAGCGCCAGGTCGCGCGCCGCCAGGTCCATCATCCGCTCGACCGCCGCGGCGTCGAAGGTCGGGCTCTCGCATTCCACCCAGGCGCGCAGCCGCGCGACGATGGCCGCCTCGTCGAAGGGCAGGTCGAGGGCGGGGTGGCGCGCGGCGTCGTCCATGAAAGGCTCGCTCCGATGGCTAGCGGCCAGCCTGCGGGGCGGCGGCGCGCCCGGCAAGGGGCGGGGGCGCGGCGGCAAAGGCGTCGCGGGACGGACGCAGGGCGCCGCGCCCGCGCGGCGCCGTGGCCTGCCGCGGGCGGTCCGGGGAAGGGGGCCGCCCGCACCGGCCGCGCCGCCCCCCCCGACAGCGTGATCCCCCGGCGCCCTTCATGCTGTAGGCTGCCCGCATGAAGCCACCCGAGACCCCCGCCGTGCCCACGCCGCGGCCCCGCATCGCCCCCCAGGCCGGCCCCGCCGCCTGGCGGGCGGCGGAGCTGCGCCCGGCCGACTGGATGCTGCCGGTCGGCGCCGAGGACGCCGCCGAGATCGAGGCCGCGATCGCCGCCCTCGGCGGCCGCGCGCCCCTGTCGGCCGCCGACGCCCCGCTGCCGCGGCTGTCCGCCGTGCTGCGCCAGGCGGCCGGCCGACTCGACACCGGGCGGGGGGTCGCGCTGCTGCGCGGCCTGCCCATGGACCGCATCGGCGAAGCCCGGGCCGAGGCGCTGCTGCTCGCCCTCGGCGCGCATCTCGGCCGCGCCGTCCCCGGGCCGGAGGGCCGTGCCGCGGCGCAGATGGTCGCCACCCCGGTCGGCGGCGCGCTGCGCTGGCGCTTCCACGCCGATGCCGCCGACATCGTCGCGCAGCTCGCCCTGCGCCAGCCGCCCGAGGGCGACCCGGTGATGCTGGTCGCCGCCGCCGCCGTCCACAACGAGCTGCTGAAGCGCGACCGCCGCGCGCTGGAAGCGCTCTATGCCCCGGTCCCCCATCTGATGCGCCGCGCGCCGGGGGAGGCGCCGCAGGTGCGCGACCTGCCGGTCTTCTCCGTCGCCTCCGGTGCCTTCGCCGGCCGCTATGCGCGCGAAGCCGTGGACGCCGCGCAGCGCCTGCCCGAGACGCGCCGCCTGTCGAGCGCCGAGGTCGAGGCGCTGGACCTGCTGGACGCGATCTGCGCCGAGCCGGGCCTGGCGCTGCGGATGGAGCTGCGCCCCGGCGACGTGCTGCTGTTCAACCCCCTGCAAGTCTGGAAGCGCCGGGCGGAGGCGCTGGACCCGGCGGCCGAGGGCGGCGCGACGCGCCAGGCCCTGAAGCTGCTGCTGCTGACCCCGAATTCCCGCGCGGTGCCCGAGGGCCTGGCCGCGATGGACCCCGGCGGCCCGCCCGCGCCCGTCGGCATGGTCGGCGGGTAGGGCCTTTCCCCGGCCGGCCGCCGGCCCGCCCGCCGGCTCTGGCCACCCCCGCCCGCCTGCCCTACCAAGCCCGCCGCGCCCCGCCCCCGACCGCGCCAAAGCCCTCTCCCCCCAACGGGGGGAGAGGGTTGGGTGAGGGGGGCCACTCCTTCTCATCCCTGCCCACCTCCCCGCCGCCCGGACGCCATGCCCCGCCGCGCCCCGCCGTCCCCGATCCACCCCAACCCCGCGGCCGCCGCGCCGCGCCGCGGGCCCCGCGCATGACCGTCCCGATCGAGATCGGCGCGACAGATGGCGACCAGCCCGTCACCCTGGACCTCGAGGAGCTGCTGGCCACCCGCCTGCTGGTCCAGGGCAATTCCGGCTCCGGCAAGTCCCACCTGCTGCGCCGGCTGCTGGAGCAATCCGCCCCCTGGGTGCAGCAGGCCATCATCGACCCGGAGGGCGACTTCACCACCCTCGGCGACCGCTTCGGCCATTTGGTGATCGACGCCGCCGAATGCGGCCTCGCCGGCCTGAAGCGCGCGGCGGAGGGGGTGCGCCAGCACCGCGTCTCCGTCGTGCTGAACCTCGAGAACCTGGAGGTGGACCACCAGCTGCGCCATGCCGCCGCCTTCCTGGACGGGCTGTTCGGCGTGGAGCGCGACGCCTGGTCGCCCATGCTGGTCGTGGTGGACGAGGCGCAGCTCTTCGCCCCGGCCATCGGCGGCGATGTCTCGGACGAGGCGCGGCGCACCGCGCTCGCCGCGATGACGGACCTGATGTGCCGCGGCCGCAAGCGGGGCCTGGCCGGCGTGGTCGCCACCCAGCGCCTGGCCAAGCTCGCCAAGAACGTCGCGGCCGAGGCGTCGAACTTCCTGATGGGCCGCACCTTCCTCGACATCGACATGGCGCGCGCCGCCGACCTGCTGGGCATGGAGCGCCGCCAGGCCGAGATGTTCCGCGACCTCGGCCGCGGGCATTTCGTGGCGCTCGGCCCCGCCATTTCCCGCCGCCCGGTCCCGGTGCGGATCGGCGCGGTCGAGACCGGCAGCCGCGGCGCCGGGTCGAAGCTCGCCGGCCCGCCGCCGGTGGCCTCCGACGCCGCGCGGGCCGAGATCCTGCAGGCCGCCGCCGCGCCGGAGGCCAAGCCCCTGCCGCCGCCCCGCCGCCCCTCGGCGCCCGCGCCCGACATCGCCGCCCAGCTCGCCGCCGCCCGCCCCGCGGCGGTGCATGACCGCGCGCCGCCGCCGACCCCCGAGCAGGCCGCCGCCCGCCAGGCCGTGCTCGGCGAGAAGCTGCGCCAGATGCTGGCCGAGCCCGAAGCCGCCTTCCGCCCGCCCGCCGTGCTTTACCAGGATTTCCTGGTGCGGCTGCGCATCGCCCGCCTGGCCGGCGCACCGGACCTGCCGGCCTTCCGCCGCCTGCTGGCACTGGCCCGTGCGGGGGTGGAGGAAGCGGCGCTGGCGCATGACCCGGATTGGCCCGAGGTCGGCGCCCAGGCCGCCGCCCTGCCGGAGGACACGCAGGGCGTCTACCTGCTGCTGGCACGCGCCGCGCTGGAAGGCGGTCCCTGCCCCTCGGACGCGGCGATCGCCCGCGCCTATGGCAGCCGCTCGGAAGGCAGGGCGCGGCGGCTGGTGGAATGGCTGGAAGGCCAGGGCGCGCTGGTCTGCCGGGCGGACGGGCAGGGGCGGCGCATCGTGGCGCTGACCGGATCGGGGCGGCAGACCGCGCCGGGCGACCCGGCGGCGGCGTAGAGCGTGATCGCCGAAGGGCGAAACGCCCGAAGGCGTGAATTACGCGAGAAGACAATGGGCTAGACCATGGTCGGCGAGTCACTCCTCGCCGATCATGGTCTAGCGCCGCTACCCCTGGTAGAGCCACCCCGCCAGCGCATACAGCACCGGCAGGTTCACCAGCAGGTTGAACGGGAAGGTCACGCCGAGCGAGGCGGTCAGGTAGATCCCCGGGCTCGCTTCGGGCAGCGAGGCCCGGCACGCCGCCGGCGCGTCGATGTAGGAGGCACTCGCGCAGATCGCCCCCAGCACGAAGGCGCCCCCCATCGACAGCCCGACGGCATAGCCCGTCGCCACCCCCGCAGCCCCGAACACCACCGGCGCCACCAGCGCGAAGCCGGTCATGAACACGCCGACCTGCGCGAATTGCCGCACCTGCCGCGCCGCCGTCATGCCCATCTCCAGCAGGAACAGCATCAGGAAGCCGCGGAACAGGCTTTCGTAGAAGGGCGCGATGCGGTTCCAGTCGGCGTCCGTGGACACGAAGCCGATCAGCATGCCGCCCGACAGCAGCAGGATCCCGCGCCCGCGCAGCGTGTCGAGCACCAGCTCCCCCACCTTGATGCCGCCGCGTTCCCGCCCCAGGCCCCAGCGCGCGATCATCAGCGACAGCACGACGCCGAATTCCATCAGCGCCACCACCGCCGTCAGGTAGCCCTCGCTCGGCGTGTTCATGGCGCGCGCGAAGGCGACCGCGGAGAA
>JAIYDD010000003.1 GCA_027487675.1 Acetobacteraceae bacterium
ATCACCGGCGGCGCGAAGGTCTGGCCGAGCCCGAGCCCCAGCACCAGCAGCGCCGCCGGCCGCGTCGGCCGCGCCACCGCCGCCCGGTCGTGCCAGGCCAGCACGCCGGTCGCGGCCATCGCGCCCAGCATCCAGGGCAGCGGCACGTGCAGCCACCAGGCCAGCGCCCCGCCCGAGGCGGCGACCGCCGCGGTGAGCAGATGGGCCGGCACGCCCGGCGGGGGCGCGGCAGGGGATGATGCGGCAGGGAAGCTCACGACGGGGCGGCAGCATCGGGGCCCGTGGCGGGCCCGTCAAACCACGGACCGTCGCCCGGCGGCCGCATGGCCCCGCGGCCTTCGCATGCCGGTCGCGCGCCGCGCGCACGCCGCCCCGCGCCTGCGTAAACCTTTCGCAAACCCCCGTCGAACAATATGCACCAAGGCCACGCGCAGCGCGCGCCGCCGGCGCCAGGAGGGCGCACCCGAACCCTCCGGCCGCCCGCCTGGGCGCCCCCGCCGGGAGACCCTGGCCATGATCCGCGACGCCGCCGGCGTCCCCGTCCTGCCGCTCCGCGCCCCCGGTCGCGCCGAGGCGCTGCCGGACGCACCTGCGCCGCAACCCACGCCCGTCGTCAACCCGCGCCTGCGGATCGACCCGGCGCTGAACATCGTGGTGATCGAGTTCCGCGACGAGGCCGGGCAGGTCGGCCTGTCCATCCCGACGCCGCGCGAACTCGACGCCTATCGTCGCAACGCGGCCCCGGCCGAGCCCCAGCCCGACGGGGAGCGCGAGGCCACCGCGCCGCCCGCCACCGTGCCGCCCGCCACCGCGCCGCCCGCCACCGCGCCGCCCGCCACCGGGACCGACGTGACGCGCTGAGCCGCGCCGCGTCCGCCCCGCGGTCCGCGCCACCGGATGCCGCGCCGGACCCGTCGCCGCGGGCGGCGTGCGTGACGACGGCCGACCCGCGCATCGGCACCGGGCGGCGCCGGCCCGGATCCCCCAGGGCAATTGCATATGCAGTACGGAGCGCGAACAGCGGAGATGTTCTTGCCCTCTCCCCCCGACGGGGGAGAGCGCCGTGGCAGTGCCCCGTCGGGGTGAGGGGGGCGCGCGAAGCGCCAAGCCATCTCTTCGATGCGAAGAGGCTTTCCGTCGAGCGCTGCGCGCCCCACCCCCACCCCCGACGGCGCACTGCGCCGGCGCTCCCCCGCCAAGGCGGGGAAGGGAGTTTTTCTCTGCGCCAGAGCGTGTGCAATTGCCCTGCCAGATCCCCCGCCCCCCCTTGCCGGGCGCCGCCAGGCGAGGGGCCGGCATGCCGGCCCGGCCGGCCCGCGCCGGGCCTCCCCGCGATCACCCCCGCGCCGCCCGGCATCACACCCGCAGCGACAGGACCGGCACGATCGCCGCGCCGGTGTTCACGAAGCCCGGCAGCCCGGGCACCGCCGCCGGCGTCCCGCCCGCGGGCCCGCGCGCGGCGAGATAGCGCGCGGCCATCCGCTCCACCGCCTTCGGATCCTTGAACTGGTCGAGGTCGACGCGGCGCGTCAGCACCGCGCGCTGCTGCTCGAAGCCCAGCAGGCCGAATTGCGAAGGCAGGCCGAGCGCGCCGCGCACCACCTCCACCATCGCGCGGTCGGCCATCAGCTCGTTGATGCTGTCCACGCCGGCCGCCATGCGGCGGAAATACAGCGCCTCCCGCAGCCCGGGCGTCGCATCGCCCATCGCCTTCTCGTAGCGGTTGGTGGTGGCATCGCGCACCAGCCGGTCGAGCAGCACGCGGTCCGCCAGCGGCGGACGGCCGGCCGGCGCGGCCTCCGGCGCCGGCGCGCGCGGCGCGTCCAGCGCGCGCAGCTGCGCCGCCGAGAGGCCCGCGCGCTGCCCCCCCGTCACCGCCGCAGCCTGCGCCGAGGTCAGCCCCGAAAGCTGCGCGGCGGTGGAGACCGCGAGCTGCGCCGGCGTCAGCGCCGCCACCCGCGCGGCCGGGATGCCGCGCAGCTGCTCGGGCGACAGCCCGGCGAAACCCGCCGGCGGGATGGCCGCCAGCTGCGCCAGGCTCGCCGCGCCCAGCTGCTCCGCCGTCACGCCGCGCAGCTGCGCCGGCGTCAGCCCCGCGACACGCTGCGGCGACAGCGCGGCGAAGGCCGCCGGCTGCAGCGCGCCGATCTGCGCGGGATCCATCCAGCCGAGCTGCCGCGCCGTCAGCCCGCCCGCCTGCTCCGCCGTCAGCCCCGCCACGCGCTTGAGCGCCAGGCCGCGCACCGACGCCTCGTCCAGCCGGCCCACCTGCGCGGGCGTCAGCGCCGAGGCCTCCCGCTGCGCGAAGGCCGAGGCCAGCTCCCGCCAGCGCGGATCGGCCATGCGGTTGGCGAAGCTGCGCGGATCCGCCGGATCCTCGGTCAGCACCCGGCGCAGGATGGCGCGCTTGTCGATCTCGCTCTCGAGCTGGAAGGCCTCCAGCACCGTGCGCAGCGTGCGGCGGTCGGCCAGCAGCGCCTCGACATCGCCGATCCCGCCCGCCCGCTCGCGCAGCCGCGCGAGATCCGCGGCATTGTCGCGCCGCGCCTCGAACCGCGCGCGCAGGTCGTCGCCGCGCCGCAGCGCGACGGCGAAGGCGGCCTGCGGGTCGAGCCCGGCCAGCATCTCAGCCCCGTCGCGCCCGCGCGGCGCGGCAGGACGGCGTCACGGGAAGGCGGCGGCGGGGCATGGCGTGTCCGGGCAAGCCTCCACCGGTCCTCAGGCGCTGGCGAGGAAGGATGCGGCGGCCCGCGGCGCGGCCGGCGGCGGCTTCGCCTGCGCCTCCAGCCCGGCGATCATGTCGCGATGCAGGTCGATCAGCGGATCGAGGCTGCCGGCGTCGGACATCCGCGCCTCCGCCTCGCGCTGCGCCCAGAGCGCCAGGGAGACGAGCCGCCCCTTCAGCTCCGCCGGCAGCCCGTTGGCGGGCGACAGCAGGTCGCCGAGCAGGATCGCCCACATCCGGTGCGCCTTGTGCAGCGCCGCCATCCGCGACGGCACGTCGCGCGCCGTGCCCAGCAGGCCGTTGACGTAGCGGAAGGCGCGAAGCTCGATCTCGCGCGGGGATGCGGCCGCGTCCTGGGTTGCGGCATAGCGGGCTGCGGTCATGCGGCGCCTCCTGCGACGCTGGAGCGTGATCCGCCAAGGCGGAACGCCGGAGCGGTGGAACAAGCGACCCGGATGCCGCCGCGCGATCCGCGAAGGCGCCGCCGCCGCGGCGGCGGGCCATGCATGCGCGGACGGGACCGGGCCGCGATCCGCGCCCGTTCCGGCGCGGAGCACGAAAGGGGGGCGGCGCCCGCCGCCCCCGCCGGGACCGCGATCAGCGGAACAGCGACAGCAGCGACTGGCTCTGCTGGTTCGCGATCGACAGCGACTGCGTCGCCAGCTGCTGCCGGGTCTGCAGGCTGGTCAGCCGCGCGCTTTCCTCCGCCAGGTCGGCATCGACCAGCGCGCCCAGGCCTTCCTTCACGGAATCCTGCAGCTGCTTGGTGAATTCCGACAGGCCCTCGATCTGCCTGAGGCCCGCGCCGATGCGCGTCAGCGCGCCGGACACCGTCTCGATCGCGCCGTCGATCGCCGCGATCGCCGTCTCGGTGCCCGTCACCTCGCCGGCGGTGGCGCCGGCGGCGATGGCGGTGGCGCCCTGCGAGGCGGCGGTGTTGATGGCGCCGCTGATGGCAAGCCGCGGGTTGCCGTCGTCGGGGTTGGTGCCGAGCGTCGCGCCGAAGCCCGCGCCGCGCACCGCGGCGATCAGCTTCTGCAGCCCGGCCAGCGGCGGCTCGGCGGCGCTGTCGTAGACCACGGCGATGACGTTCACGCGCTCGTTCGCGGCCGCGCCGGTGGTGGCGGGATCGTCCTCGACCGGCTCGGTGGTCAGCGCGGTGGCGCCGTCCACGAACTCGAAGACGAACTGCTCGCCGCTCTCCAGCGTCACGTTCACCACGTCGCCGTTGGCGAAGGCCATCGCGTCGTCGAAGGTGATCGCCAGCGCGCCGTTGTTCACCTGCAGGCCCTGCAGCCCGACGCCGGACGCCGACAGGTTCTCGTTCGCCACCGTGCGCGTGTTGCCGAGCGTGTTGCGGATGACGTTGAGCGAGGTGGCGTCGACGCCGTTCGCCACCAGGTCGTCCTGCGGGTTGATCAGCAGGTTGACGCCGTTGAAGTTCGCCGACCGCGAGAAGGCATCGATGTTCTCGAGCGCATTGTCGATCTGCGTCTGGATCGCGGCGGAATCGATGCCTTCCTGCTGGCCCTGGGTGATCGTCTGCTTCAGGCGGGCCAGCTCGTCGCTGATCTTGGTGGCGGCATCCCGCGCCACGGTGACCGTCGCCTTGCCGAAGGACAGGCTGTCGCGCACCGCGGTCATGCCGTTCAGCTCGGCGCGCATGGTCTGCGCGATCGAGAACACGGCCGGGTCGTCATTCGCCTTGTTGATGCGCAGGCCCGTCTCGATCCGGGCCTGGGTCTTGCCCATGTCCATCGAGATCTGGTTCAGCGACCGGATCGCCGCCATCGCGGCGGCATTGGTGTTGATGGAGGACATCGTCCCCGCTCCTCATCCACGCGTTCCGCGGAAAGACGGGCCGTCTTGGCGCCTTCCCGCGGCCTGGGCCGGCTGCGCCGGACCCGGGGAGCGGCCCTGACCGGGGCCGCCGAAGCCAGTTTCGCCGGGCGCGGTGAAAGAGGGGTAAAGCAACCCCGCCCGCCGCGCCCCGCGCCTCATTCCGCCGCCGGCGGCACCGGCACGCCGGCGCGCGCCAGCCCCGCCGCCGGCACCGGCAGGCCGGTCGACGGATCCAGGCCCAGCACCGTCGCCTCGTGCCGCATCACGTGCCGCACCAGCCGCAGCGCCTGGTACCATTCCTCCTGCTCCGCCAGCGTCAGCGCGCGTTCCAGCAGCTGCTTCGCCATGTTGGAGGTCGTCGCCTCCTGGAATTCCGCAACGAGCCGGTGCGCGTCGGCCATCGCCGCCTCGCGCTCCTCCTCCGGCCCGACATAGGCGCATTGCATCGCGAAGTAGATGCGCCGCGCCGGCGTGTTCGCCGCCTCCGGCGGCATCACCTGCTTGCCGAACAGGAACCGCGCCCGCGCCACCAGTTCGACCCGCGTCCGGTTGCGGAAACGAAGGCTCGCGCCGTTCACCACCATCAGGTCGCCGGCACGCATCTCGAGCACCAACGTGGACATGCCACTCTCCCAGCCTGTCGGCGCGACCGCCCGGGGGAGGCCGCCACGCCGGCGGCCGGCATCCGCCGGCCCCCGCGATTCTTTCGCCGCCACGCGGCAAGGGGCCGCATGCTCGCTCCTCGAGACGCCGCCCCGGGACTGCCGCTCAACCGCGGCCGCCCCGGCGCGACGGCATCTTCGCCCGCCCCGGCTTAACCGGGGCTGAAAGCCGCGGCGCGAAGGCTGAAAGCCGCTGCACGAAGGCTGAAAGCCGCGGCACGGCGCGCCGGCATCATCGCAGCAGCGCCGCCAGCGACAGCCGCGAGACCAGCGCCGTCGATTCGTAGGACGCCTCCAGCCGCACCTGCAGCTGCCGCAGCGCCGCCGAGGCCTCCGCCAGGTCCACCTCCTCCACGTCGCGCACCTGGTTGCGCAGCGCGACCAGCAGGTTCTCGTGCCGCTCCCGCGTCGCCGCGACGCGCGCCTCGGCGCCGCCCAGCACCGTCCGCTCCGCGCCCAGCCCCGCCCGCGCCTCGGACAGCCCGGTCGCGACGCCCTGCAGGAACTGCTGGTAGCCCGCGCCCTGCGCCGCCGTCTCCGGGCGCATCGCGGCGAGCGTGGCCAGGTGCCGCAGCAATTCGCGCCCCCAGGACTGCGCCACCTCGCCCGCCTGGTCGCGGTTGGCCAGCACGCCCCAGGCGACGCGCTCGGCATCGGCGACGCGCAGCGCCCGCGCCGGCTCGGCGCCCGCCGCCGCCTCGAGCGCCGCGTCGAAGGGGCTGGTGCCCGGCTCCGCCGCCGCCGCCTGCGTGCCCGCCAGCACCTCCGCCGCATTGTCCGGGCCGAGGCCGGCCACCGCCGCCGCGATCGCCGTGGCCATCGGCCCGGTCGCGATGCCCGCCGCATCGGGCAGCGGCGCCACGGTGAGGTTGGCGCCGGCCAGCAGGTATTCGCCGGCATGGCGCGTGTTCATCAGCGCGGCCGCTTCCTCCAGCGCCGCACGCGCCGCGTTGGCCAGCGCATCGACCCCGGTGGAGCCCAGCGTGCGCGCGCGCAGCGCATCGGCGGCGAGGTCGGAGGCCAGCCGCTCCAGCCGGCCCAGCACTTCCTGCGTCGCCGACATGCGTCCCTGCGCGGTGCCGATCGCCTGCACGTAGGCTTCGCGCCGCGCGATGTCGCCGCGCAGGTCGATCGCCCGCCGCGCCGAGGCGCCGAGGTCGCCGTGCCGCTCGCCGATCTGGCCCGTCGCCACCTGGCGCGAGGCGAGGTCCATGCGCGCCCGCAGGCCGGTCTGCGCGGCGGCGAGGTTGCCGATGATCGCCAGCATCGACATGCCGTGTTGCCTCCTTCCTGACCGCGCCTCCGCGCGGCATGCGTCCCCGCGCGTCCGCGCGCCGGTCTTTTGGCGCGCCGGCGCGGCATTCATCCCCGCGCGCCGGCGGCGCGGCATGCGTCCCCGCGCGCCGGCGGCGCGGCATGCGTCCCCGCGCGCCGGCGGCGCGACATGCGTCCCCGCGCGCCGGCGGCGCGGCATGCGTCCCCGCGCGCCGGCGGCGCGGCATCCATCCCCGCGCGCCGGCGGCGCGGCATGC
>JAIYDD010000085.1 GCA_027487675.1 Acetobacteraceae bacterium
CCGCCCGCGCCGGGCGGAGGCGGTGGGCGCTGCCGGGCGCCGCGGCGCTGGCCGTGCTGCTGCTGGCCGGCGGCGCCTGGTGGGCGTTCTCCCCCGCCCGGGCCCCCGCGCCGGTCGCGGTCGCGCCGGCGCCCGCCCCGGCGGCGCCGGCCGTCGCACCGCCCGCCGTGGCGGCGCCGGCGCTGCTGGACGAGGCCGGCATCCGGGCGCACCGCGCCGCCGCACCCGTCCTGCTGCGCTATGCCCCGAACCCGGCCGTCTTCGTGATCGACTTCCCCTCGCTCGAGGCGCAGGGCGCCGCGCTGAACCGCGTCGCCGCCCTGGTCGAGAAGGCCGGCCTGCCGCGCGACCGCGTGCTGACCGAGGCCGAGCTGGCCGCCGCCATCGCGCGGTCCGGCGACACCCCGGCGACCTATTACTTCGGCCACAACTATCGCGGCCGCGACCTCGACCGCTTCTTCCGCCTGGCCGCCCGCGACGGCATCGCGCTCTCGCCCGCCGAGGCCTGGGTGGAGGCGCAGTTCCGCGCCGCCCGGTCCCTGGTGCCGGCCGAGGCCGAGATCGCCATCCTCTCCATCGCCGCCCCCGGCGAGCGGCTGGACGAGGCCTCCCGCGCCGCCATCCTGCGCCACGAGTTGGGCCATGGCCTCTTCGCCACCCGCCCCGCCTATGCCGCCCACATCCACCGCGTCTGGCGCGACCGCTTCACCGAGCCCGAGCGCGCCGCGTTCCGCGCCTTCCTCGCCCGCGAAGGCTACGACGCGACGAACGAGGAGCTGATGGTCGACGAGACCCAGGCCTACCTGCTGCACACCCCGGATGCGCGCTTCTTCGCCCCCGGCATGGTGGGGCTGCCCGAGGCGGCGGTGGCCCGCCTGCGCGCGCTGCTGGCCGAGGGCGCGCCGGAGCTGCCCCGGTAGGCCCCCTCCCGGATGGCAGCGCGCCAGCTCGGCCATCGCCCCGCCGCCGCCCGTCACGGCCCGGGCACGGGCCGCCCGCCCCCAAGGGACGGGCGGCCGCCGGGATCCCTTACGGGAACAGCACCTGGCTGATCGGGTAGATCACCCCGTTGCTCGCCACGATCTCGCTGCCCAGCACCTGCGCTGGCTGCGGCTGCACGTTCATGCCGAACGACCCCACCGCCGAAAGCTGCTGCGCCGGCGCCGGGTTGCGCAGCTGCAGCGACCCGCCGGTGCCGCTGATCTGCACGTCCCCGCCGTTGCGCGTGCGCAGCCGGCGGTCCGCCCCGGTCAGCTCGCTCGCCCGGAAGGCGCCCGGCACGACATGGTAGTTGATGAACGCCACCCAGCGCTGCCGGTCCGACGAATCGCCCGACGACCCGCCGCCCGAGCCGCGCTGCTGGCCGAGCGTCAGGATGTCCTGCAGCGCGGTCGCCGGCGCGCCGGTGAAGGCGTCGTCCACCGGCGCGAAGACCGTCATCGGCTGCGGCTGGCGGAAATCCTCCACCATCGTCGCGCGGGTGATCAGGTCCAGGAACCGGCTGAAGCGGTTGTCGCCGGCCATGGTGTCGGCCAGGTTGGTCAGCGATTGCGCGCGCGCCAGCGCGGGCGCGGCCAGCGCGCCGGCGCCCAGCGCGAACAGGTGGCGGCGGTGCATGATGTGCATGGGCGATGTCCTTCCGGGTTGTTGCCGGCCCACGAACGCGAGCGGCGGCCACGGGTTCGCCGCCTCGGTCCGACGACGTGCTGGCCAGCGCGGCGGAAGGCCCTACATCCGGGCGCATGACCGCGCCCTCCCTCCTCTGGTTCCGCCACGACCTCAGGCTCGCCGACCATGCCGCGCTGCACGCCGCGCTGGCCGAGGGCGGGCCCATGCTGCCAATCTTCGTGCTGGACGAGGCGGCCGCCGGCGATCACGCCCCCGGCGGTGCCGCCCGCTGGTGGCTGAAGCGCAGCCTCGCCGCGCTGGCCGAGGCGCTCGCGTCCCGCGGCGCCCCCCTGCTGCTGGCGCGCGGCCGCGCCGAGACCATCCTGCCCTCCCTCGCCGCCGCGACGGGGGCCGGCACCATCCATGCCGGCCGCGCCGCCGAGCCCTGGGCGCGCGAGCAATCCCGCCGGGTGCACGAAGCCTTGCACGATGCCGGGCGCAAGCTCGCGCTGCACACCACCACCCTGCTGCGGGAACCGCACGCCGTCGCGTCGGGCAGCGGCAAGCCCTATGCCGTCTACACGCCCTTCGCCAAGGCGATGCTGGCCCTCGGCCAGCCCGGCGACCCCCTGCCCGCCCCGGACCGCATCGCCGCCCTCGACCCGCCCGCCGGCGGCGAGAGCCTGGACGCGCTCGCCCTCTACCCCGTCCCCGGCCAGCCCGACTGGGCCGCCGGCTTCGCCGGGCGCTGGCAGCCCGGCGAGGCCGGCGCCACCGCCCGCCTCGCCCGCTTCCTGGAAGGCCCGGTCCGCGCCTATGCCGAGGCGCGCAACCTGCCCGGCACCGAGGGTTCCTCCGGCCTCTCCCCGCATCTGCGCTTCGGGGAAATCTCGCCCCGCCAGGTCTGGCACGCGGTCGCCGCCACCGCCGGCGGCGCCGGGGCCGAGACCTTCCTGAAGGAGATCCTCTGGCGGGAATTCTCCTACCACCTGCTCTGGCACCGCCCCGAACTGCCGGTCCGCTGCCTGCGCCCCGAATTCGAGGCCTTCCCCTGGGAAGAAAACCCCGCCCTGCTGCGCGCCTGGCAGCGCGGCCGCACCGGCTACCCGATCGTCGATGCCGGCCTGCGCCAGCTCTGGCGGACCGGCTGGATGCACAACCGCGTGCGGATGATCGCGGCCAGCCTGCTGGTGAAGCACCTGATGCAGCCCTGGCAGGCAGGCGCGGCCTGGTTCTGGGACACGCTGGTCGATGCCGACCTCGCCTCCAACAGCGCGTCCTGGCAGTGGGTGGCCGGCTGCGGCACCGATGCCGCGCCTTTCTTCCGGGTGTTCAACCCGGTGCTGCAGGGCCGCAAATTCGACCCCGAGGGCCATTACGTCCGCCGCTGGGTGCCGGAGATCGCGAAGCTGCCGGACGCACATCTGCACAGCCCCTGGGAAGCGCCCGACCTGGTGCTGGCCGGCGCCGGCGTCCGGCTCGGCCGCGACTACCCGCGCCCGGTGGTGCTGCCGGAGGAAGGCCGCGCCCGGGCGCTGGCCGCCTTCGCCACGCTGCGCAAGGGCGATGCCGCGTGACGCGGGCGCCCGCCGCGGCGCCCTGCATGCCGGCCCCGCATGGCCGATGCGCCGCACCCGCGCGACACGACAGCGCGGCGCCAGGCGACCGGGCCATGGAAGCCCGCGCCCGATGACCGCAGCAGCGACCAGCGGATGACGGCGCCGCCGCCCTGGGCCGGCTTCGCGGGGCTGCGCGTGGTCCCCGACGTCCATGGCGACGCCGCCGCCTTCGAGATGGCGGCGCGCGGCGCCGAGCAGGCCGGCCTGTTCCTGGTGCAGCTCGGCGACCTGACCGACCACGGCCCGGACAGCCCCGCCGTGCTGCGCCACATCTTCGCGCTGATCGATGCCGGGCGGGGCCTGTTCCTGCTCGGCAACCACGACCACAAGCTGCGCCGCGCGCTGACCGGCGCCGCCATCCGCATCGAGCCGGAGGGCCTGGGCCGCACCCTCGCCCAGCTCGACGCCGCGCCCGACGGCGCCGCGCTGCGCGCCCGCGCCATCGCCGAGATCGCCCGCGCCCCCGCCTGGCTGCGCGCCGGCGACGCCATCCTGGTCCATGCCGGCTTCCACCCCCGCATGCTGCACGAAGCCCCGCCCCCCGAGGCCGGCGCCCGCAAGCCCGACGAGCTCGTCTCCCGCGCCATCTTCGGCCAGGTCACCGGCCGCACCGGCCGCGACGGCTTCCCCGAACGCCTGCACGGCTGGGTGGACCGCATCCCGCGCGGCCTGACGGTCTATTGCGGCCATGACCGCCGCAGCACCGATGGCCGCCCGCTGCGCGTCGCCGGCGCGCTCGGCGGGACCTGCGTCTTCCTCGATTGCGGCGCCGGCAAGGGCGGGCACCTGGCCTGGCTCGACCTGCCGGCCTGACCCGGCGGCGGCGGACCCCGCCACGCGGCGCCGGGATCGCCAGGCACAGCGTCCCGCATGCGCCCCCGCCCCTGGCGCCCCGGCCGCGCCGCGCGCCAGGATGCGCGCATGGTCCTGATCCGCCCCCTTGCCGAGACCCCGCACGCGCCGGCCGTCGCGGCCTGGCTGCACACGGAATGGTGGGCCGCCTCCGGCTGGACGCTTGCCGCCACCGAGGCCTTCCTGCGCAGCGCCACCGGCCCCGCCGCGCCCTGCTGCTTCGTGGCCGAGCAGGCCGGGGCGCCCCTCGGCACCGCCACCTTCGACATCGACGACCTGCCGACCCGCCGCGATCTCTCGCCCTGGCTCGCCAGCGTCTGGGTGCGCCCCGAAAGCCGCGGACAGCGCATCGGCGCCGCGCTGGTGGCGCGGGTGGAGGCCGCGGCGCGCGCCCAGGGCCACCCCCGCATCTGGCTCTTCACCCCGGAGGCGGAGCGCTTCTACGCCGCCCGCGGCTGGCAGCGCGAAGGGCTGGAGGAATGGCAGGGCCGCCAGGTGCCGCTGATGTCGAAGCGCCTGCCGTAGCGGCCGCGCGCGTCACGCCCCGCGGTAGACGAACCCCGCCCCGCCCGCCTCCGCCACCGCCGCCGCCAGCATCCCGTGATGCGGCGACAGCGTGCAGGCCGGGTCCGTCGCCGCGGCATCGCCGGTCAACGCGAAAGCCTGGCAGCGGCAGCCGCCCCAATCCTTCTCCGCCTGCGCGCAGCCCCGGCAGGGGGCCGGCATCCATTCCGTGCCGCGGAAGCGCCCGAAGGCCTCGCCCTGGTACCAGGCGTCGTGCAGCGAGACCTCCCGCACGCTGGGGAACACCATCCCCGCGATCGATTCCGCCGCATGGCAGGGCAGCACCCGCCCGGCCGGCGAGACGGCGAGGAACCGGCTGCCCCAGCCGCCCATGCAGGCCTTGGGCCGCGCCGCGTGATAGTCCGGCACGACATAGTCGATCACCAGCCGCCCGCGATGCGCGGCGCGCGCCGCCTCCACCACCCGCGTCGCCTCGTCCAGCTGCGTGCGCGTCGGCAGCAGCGCGCTCCGGTTCGCCAGCGCCCAGCCGTAATACTGCACATGCGCCACCTCGATCCGCCCGGCGCCCCAGTCCAGGGCGAGGTCGATCAGCGCCGGCAAATTGTGCAGGTTCTGCCGGTGCACCACGGCGTTCAGCGTCAGCGGCAGCCCGGCGTCCCGCACCAGCCGCGCGGCTGCGGCCTTCTTCGCCTGCGCGCCGCGCAGGCCGCCGATGCGCTCCGCCCCCGCCTCCTCGGCGTCCTGGACGGAGAGCTGCACATGGTCGAGCCCCGCCGCCGCCAGCCGCCCCATCAGCGCCCCGTCCAGCAGCACGCCCGCGGTGATCAGGTTGGTGTAGAGCCCGGCCTCATGCGCCGCCGCCGTGATCTCCACGATGTCGCGCCGCGCCGTCGGCTCGCCGCCCGACAGATGCACCTGCAGGCAGCCCAGCGCCGCGGCCTCCGCGAAGACCCGCGCCCATTCCGCGGTGGACAGTTCCGCCGAGGCGCGCGCCAGCTCCACCGGGTTCGAGCAATAGGGGCAGCGCAGCGGGCAGCGATGCGTCAGCTCCGCCAGCAGCGCGAGGGGCGGGTTCACCACGTCAGCGCGCCCTTCTCCACCAGATCCTCCAGCATCGGGCGCACATCGCCCGCGATCTCCTCGCGCGGCGCGTCGAAGCGCGCGGCCAGCGCATCGACGATGGCGTCCACGTCGCGCGCGCCATCCACCAGGCGCAGCACTTCCAGCGCCGTCTCGTCGGGCACGAACATCCGCTCCGGCGCCATCACGATCCAGCGGCCGCGCGCCTTGTCTTCCTGCAGGCGAACCCCGCGGGCGAAGCGCGGGATCACCGCGCCCCACCCCCGGCGACGTCCTCGGGGATGAAGGCGCCAGGCGGCGGCAGGCCGGGCGCGACATAGGCGAAGTGCAGCGCATCCAGCTGCGCCCAGAGCAGGTCGCATTTGAAGCGCAGCGCGTCCAGCACCGCCTGCTGCGTCTCCACCGTGGTGGCGTGCGTCTTCACATAGCCCAGCGCGAAATCGACATCCTGCGGCGCCTGGGTCAGCCGCGGCTTGAAATAGGCAAGCGTCGCCTCGCTGACGAAGTCGTAGTTGCGCAGCATCCCCGAGACGCGCTGGGAGATGATGGCGGGCGAGAACATCTCGGTCAGCGAGGAGGCGATCGCCTCCAGCAGGGTGCGTTCCCGCACGAAGCGCACATAGGCATCCACCGCGAAACGCGTCGCCGGCAGCAGCCCGCGCTGCGAGACGACGTAGTCGCGGTCGAGCCCCAGCCCGTCGGTCAGCGCCAGCCAGCGCTCCACCCCGCCCGGATGGGTGCCGTCGCCGTCATGGTCCTCCAGCCGCCGGCGCCATTCCCGCCGCAGCTCCGGCGTCGGCAGCCGCGCCAGCAGGGAGGCATCCTTGGCCGGGATCGAGGCCTGGTAGTAGTAGCGGTTCAACGCCCAGGCCTGCACCTGGCCCTTGCCCAGCCGCCCCTCGTGCAGAAGGTGATGGAAGGGATGGTGGATGTGGTAGCGCTCGGCGCCGATGGCCCGCAGCGCCGCCTCCAATTCGTCGGGCGTGAGGATCGGCGCCGTCATGCCGCGCACCGCTCCGCGGCGGGGCCGATGGCCCGCAGCGCCGCCTCCAGCTCGTCGGGCGTCTTCACCCCGGTCACAGCGCCAGCTCCATCCCGTCCTCCGCCACCTCCCAGCCCGCCGCGGCCAGGCGCGCGCGCTCCGGGCTGTCGGCGACCAGGGCGGGGTTGGTGTTGTTCACATGCACGAAGATGCGCCGCCCCACCGCGATCCCGCCGAATGCCTCCAGCGTCCCGCCCGGCCCGGTCATCGGCATGTGCCCCATCCGGCGCCCCGTCTTCGGCCCGGCGCCGAGGCGGATCATCTCGTCATCGTCGAACAGCGTGCCGTCGAACATCACGCAGGCCGCGCCATGCAGTCGCGCCCGCAGCGCGTCCGTCATCCGCGCGCAGCCCGGCACGTAGTGCAGCGTCCCGCCGCCGGCCGACAGCGCGAGGCCGATCGCCTCCCCCGCTTCCGCGACGCCCGGATCGTCGCCCCCGCGCTCGGCGAAGAGCGGCACCTTCCCCGGCACCGCATAGGCGGTCACCGCCACGCCGCAGACCTCGAAGGGCGCCTCCAGCCGCATCGCGTGCCGGGTCACGAAGGCCGGGTCGAGCGCGCCGAAGATCGGGTTCGCATCCAGCACCGCCAGCGTCGGCGGCGCGGCATGCAGCGCGAAGGCATGGCGTTCGCGCAGGTGCAGCAGCCCCATCACCGCATCGACCTCCCCGCCGGTCAGCACCACGGCCACGATCGGGGAATTGCGCAGAGAGGCAGGGCGGGGATGCAAGGCGGGCGTCGCCGCGATCTGCGCCCGCAGGTCGGGGCTGGCATTCACCAGCACCCAGCGCTGCCCATCCGCGGACACCGCAAGCCCGGCCTGGCTGCGCGCCGGGGCCGCCCGGTCGCCCGCGCGCGCCCTCATGCAGCCGTGCCCGGCCGAGTTCCATTGCGGGAACCCGCCACCCGCACCGGCGCCCAGCACGATCGCCCGGAGCATGCAGTCCGGCCCCGGGCGTGCGCGTCAGGCGATCTCGGCCGAGGCGTAGCTGTTGATCTCGAGCGCGAGGGAGACTTCGACGAGCTTGGGCTTCTTCCAGGACATGATGGATTCCTCCGGTGTGGCCGGCCGATCGCCGGCGCGCCAGCATGATGACAAAGGGTCAAGGTATCAAGCGGCTTCCCCCGCCGGCCCAGGGCAATTGCACAGGCTCTGGCGCGGAGAAGAACTCCGTCTTCCGCCTTGGCGGGGGAGCGCCGGCGCAGTGCGCCGTCGGGGGTGGGGGTGGGTCGCGCAGCGCTCGACGGAAAGCCTCTTCACATCAGAGAGATGGCTTGGCGCTTCGCGCGCCCCCCTCACCCCGACGGGGCACTGCCGCGGCGCTCTCCCCCCGTCGGCGGGAGAGGGCAAGAACATCTCCGCTGTTCGCGCTCCGGACTGCATATGCAATTGCCCTGCCCGCCGGCATCGGCAAGGCGGCTTCGCCGGTGGCGCGGGGCGCGGCGGCGCCGGCCGGCCGCGCGCGCCCGGCCGAGGCGAGGGCCCCGCCGCTACGCCCCGCCCGCCAGCGCCCGCTTCGCCACCTCGGCCAGCCAGCCGCTCGCCACCGGCAGGATCGCGTCGTTGAAATCGTAGCGATCGTTATGCAATTCCCGCCCGTCGCCGGCCGGGCCATTGCCGATCCACGCGAAGGCGCCCGGGATCTCCTTGAGGAACCAGGAGAAATCCTCCCCCGTCATGGCCGGCGGCAGGTCCCGCCGCAGCGGCGCCACCGCGGCCGCCGCCGCGGCGGCCAGGTCGCGCTCGGCCGGGTGGTTGGCCGTCACCTCCACCCCCTGCCGCCAGGTCACCGCCGCCGCCACCCCGAAGGTCGCGCCCACCCCGGCGGCGACGCGGTGCATCCCCTGCTCCAGCGCCTGCCCGGCGGAATCGGCCAGCCAGCGCGCCGTGCCCTTCAGCACCACCCGGCGGGGGATCTGGTTCTGCACCTCGCCCCCCTCCACCATGGTCACGCTGACCACCCCGCCCGAAAGCGGGTCGAGGTTGCGTGCCACCAGCGTCTGCAGCGCGACGATGCAATGCCCCGCCGCCACCATCGGGTCGCGGGCATAGTGCGGCAGCGCGGCATGGGCGGCGTGGCCGTCGAAGACGATCTCGAAGCGGCAGCCCGCGGCCATCACCGGCCCGTCATGCACCGCGATGGTCCCGGCCTCCAGCCCGGGCCAGTTGTGCCAGCCGAAGATGCGTTCCATCGGGAAGCGGCGGAACAGCCCTTCCGCCACCATCCGCTTCGCCCCGCCCCCGCCTTCCTCGGCCGGCTGGAAGACCAGGTGCACCACGCCGCGCCAGGCGGGATCGTCCAGCAGCAGCCGCGCCGCGCCCAGCAGCGCCGCCGTGTGCCCGTCATGCCCGCAGGCATGCATCACGCCGGGGATGCTGGACCGCCAGGGCAGGTCGTGGTTCCCCTCCTCGATCGGCAGGGCGTCCATGTCGCCGCGCAGCCCGACGGCGCGGTTGCCCCCCGCCCGCCGGAGCGTCGCCACCACGCCATGGCCGCCGAAGCCCTCGGCGATCTCGGCCACCCCCATCTCCCGCAGCCGCGCCGCGACGAAGGCCGCGGTGTCCTGCTCGGCCAGCGTCAGGCCCGGATGGGCATGGAGGTGGCGGCGCCAGGCCGTCAGGGTCTCGGCGAGGGACGGGTGCATGCGTGCAGTGGTAGCCTTTCCGGCGCGCCGCCTCCATCCCGCGGGCGCGGAAACCGCAGGGGCCGTCCGGGACTTTTGCGCGCATGACAATCGAGGGCAGAGCCGCCGCCAGCCCGCTTCGCCGCCTGGGCGAGCCCGCCGCATGAGTCGCGCCGCCTGGCTGCGGCTGGCGCTGCTGCTCGCGCCGCTGGCGCTCGCCCCGCTGGCGTCGCCGGCACAGGAAGCGCCGGCGCTGCCCTATGCCACCACCCTGCACCCCACCGGGGAGGCTTCGCTGGACGGCCTCCTCGCCGAGGCCTCCCGCCTCATCGGCCTTGCCGGGGAAGCCCCGGTGGACGCCTTCGGCCTGGTCGCCCGCGCCCGCGCCGAGCCCCGGGCTCTGGAGGAGGTGCTGCGATCCGAGGGCTACTGGGCGCCGCGGATCGAGGTGCGCGTCGCCGGCGAGCCCGCCGAGACCCCCGGCCTGCCGGACCGGGTCGCCGCCTTGGCGGCGCGGGAGGCACCCGCCTTGGCGGCGCGGGAGGCACCCGCCCCGGCGGCGCCGGGGGACGCCGCCGTGCCGGCGCCGGGGGCAGCCGCCCTGCCGGCAGGCGAGCCCGTGCCGGTCGAAATCCGCGTCACCCCCGGCCCCCGCTACGCCTATCGCCGCGTCGCGCTGCGCCCGGACGCGCCGGCCGCCGATGCCGTGGTCGCCGCCCTGCCCCCGCCCGAGGGCATCGCCGCCGGGCAGCCCGCCCGCGCCGGCCCGGTGCTGGACGCCGAGGCCGCGCTGCTCGACCGCCTCCGCCGCATGGGCCACCCGCTCGCCGCCATCGTCGACCGAGAGGTGGTGGTGGACCACGAGGCGCAGGCGATGGACGTCACCTGGACGCTGGCCCCCGGCCCGCGCGCCGCCTTCGCCCGCCCCGAGGTCACCGGCGAGACCCTGGTGAACCCCCGCCTGCTCGACCGCGTCGCCGGAAGGCTGGAAGGCGCGCCCTACAGCCCCGCGCGGCTCGACCAGGCGCGGCGCGAGCTGACGGCGCTCGGCGCCTTCGATGCCGTCCGCGCCCGCGCCGCCGACCGGCTGGACGCGGCCGGCCGCCTGCCCGTGACCTTCGCCGTCACCGACCGCCCGCGCAACGCCGCCGGCGTGAACCTGGCCTACGAGACCAACTTCGGCCCCTCCGGGCGCGTCTATTACGAACGTCGCAACCTGTTCGGCAACGCGGAACGCCTGCGGCTGGAGGCGGAGGTCTCCCGCCTCGGCGCCGGCGGGGGCACGGAGGACGTGAACTACCGCCTCGGCGCCAGCTTCCGCCGCCCCGGGCTGATCGATGGCCGCACCACGCTGGCGATCGAGGCCGCCGGCATCCGCGAACGCCTGGAAGCCTATGACCGCGACGTGGTCACCACCGCGATCCTGCTGGAACGCCCCTTCGGCGAGCGCTGGACGCTGCGCGCCGGCCCGACCTTCGAGACCGGGCGCATCGGCCGCGCCGGCAGCCTGGAGCCCTTCACCCTGGCCGGCTTCGTCATGGGCGCCAGCTACGACGGCGCCGACAGCCTGCTCGACCCGCGCCGCGGCTGGCGGCTGGACGCGGCCGTCACGCCCTACGCCGACATCGCCGAGGGCGGCGGCTTCGTCCGTGCGCTCGGCACCATCCGCCACTACATCGACGTCACCGGCGATGGCGGATCGGTGCTGGCGCTGCGCGGCAGCCTGGGCAGCCTGGTCGGCGCCTCGCGCGCCGTGCCGCTCGACAAGCGCTTCTACGCGGGCGGCGGCGGCTCGGTGCGCGGCTTCGGCTACCAGGAGATCGGGCCGCGCGACGCCGCCAACCGTCCGGATGGCGGGTCGAGCCTGGTGGAAGGCTCGGTCGAATGGCGCCAGCGCGTCGCCGGTCCCTTCGGCGTGGTGGGCTTCCTGGATGCCGGCTCGCTCGGCACGACCGCGGCGCCGGACCTGTCGGACGTGCGCTTCGGCGTCGGCCTCGGCCTGCGCTACGCGACGGTGATCGGCCCGATCCGGCTGGATGTCGCGACGCCGCTGGACCGGCGGCGGGACGAGGCCGGCTACGGCCTCTATATCGGCCTCGGCCAGGCGTTTTGACGCGCATGGCCGGAACGCCTCCCGACCCGCCGCCCGGCGAACGCCGCGGCACGGGCGCCCCGCCCGGCGGCACCGCCGCGCCATCCGCCCCGCGCGGCGGCACGGGTGCCTCGCCCGGCCGCACGGGCGCGCCAAGCGCCTCGCCCGGCGGCACGGGCGCGCCAGCCGCCCCGCCCG
>JAIYDD010000246.1 GCA_027487675.1 Acetobacteraceae bacterium
CACCAAGCTCACCAGGGCAGCAGCAGCCTGACCGACCGTCGGCGCTCCCACTCCACGTGGGCCGCTCGGTCCGCCGCCGCGTTGGGCAGAAACGCGGTTACCAGGACAGGCTCCTAGCCGGCGTACCGCATCAAGCGCCACCTCCCCGTCCTGCCTGGTCGGTGCCGTCGTCGTGGGGGCGGTTCGGCAGCCGACAAGAAGGCCTGCCCCTGCAGTTGCGATAAGAGCGCGTCGCGTGCGAGAGGTCGGACTCACCATCCCCAAGACTGTGTGATCTTCGCGGAGTCGCAACAGGCGCATTTCGGTCGCGTGTTCGGCTGTGGAGGCTGAAGCCGGGGGCTCGCAAAGCCGCACGCACACGCTATTCCCGCGCTATGTCCCCCGCCACCCTGGCCGGCTGCGGCGCGCTGATCCTCTGGGCTTTCCTCGCCCTGCTCTCGCGCCTGGCCGCCGGCATACCGCCCTTGCAACTCACCGCCATGGGCTTCGGCATCGGCGGAGCGGTCGGGCTGGCGGTCGTGCTGGCCCGAGGCGGCGGGGCGGCGCTGCGCCAGCCCCCCATCGCCTGGGCGCATGGCGTCGGCGGGCTGTTCGGCTACCACGCCCTCTATTTCCTGGCCTTCGCCCTGGCCCCGGCGGTCGAGGTCAACCTGATCAACTATCTCTGGCCGCTGCTGATCGTGCTGCTCGCGGCGCCCATCCGCGGGATGCGCCTCGGACCGGCGCGTCTGACCGGGGTCGGCTTGGGCTTCGCCGGCTGCGCGCTGCTGGTCGGCCCCGGCGCGTCCTTCCCGCCGGAGGCCATCGCGGGCTTCCTGGCCGCGCTCGGCTGCGCCGTGGTCTGGGCGGTCTATTCCGTCACCGCCGGCCTGCCGCGGCTCGCCCGCGTGCCGACCGAGGCGGTGGCCGGCTTCTGCCTGGCCACCGCCGCGCTGGCCGCCCTGCTGCATGTGGTCTTCGAGAGCACCGTCGCGCCATCGGCCGGCGAGTGGCTGGCGGTGCTGCTGCTTGGCCTCGGCCCCGTCGGCGCGGCGTTCTTCCTGTGGGATGTCGGCATGAAGCGCGGCGACCCGCGGCTGCTCGGCACGCTGGCCTATGCGGTGCCGGTCGCCTCCACCCTGCTGCTGGTCGCGGCGGGGGAGGGGGGGTTCGGCTGGCGCACCGCGCTGGCCACGCTGATGGTCGCCGGCGGCGGCGTGGTGGCGGCGCGGGCGCGGTAGGGCGCGCGGCCCCCCCGGCGGCTTTCCGCGACACGCGGGGCGCGTCCAGCTGGACGTCCATCCATGCACCGCCCGACGCCGCGTGCCATGCTGGCCGCCTGGGATTGGGGAGGCGTGGTCATGTGGCGCCGCATCGCGCTCGTCGTCGGGCTCTGCCTGGCCCTCTGGCCGCCCGCGCCCGCCGCCGCCTTCGAGCTGCCCGGCCTCGACCAGGATGCCTGGCGCTACGAGGAGCAGCTGACGCGCCGCGTCCCCGCCGGCGGCACCCCCCAGGCCCGCGCCGCCGCCGAAGCCCGCGCCCGCGCCGCCGCCCAGCGCGCCGACTGGGCCGCCGCCGCCGCGGCCTGGGAGGACCGCATCGCCCAGGGCCAGCCCGGCGCCGACACCTGGCTGGCGCTCGCCGAGGCGCAGCTCCGCCGCACCCCGCCCGAGGCCGCCCGCGCCCTGCAGGCCGCCTGGCGCGCCTTCGCCCTGGTCCCCGCCGGCCCGCCCGAGATCCCCTCCCTGCTGCTGGTCGCCGAGGCGCTGGACCGCCTCGGCAATGCCGCCGCCCGCATCCAGGCGCTGGAGGCGGTGGCCGAGCGCGCGCCCGACGACCCCCGCCACCGGGAAGCCCTGGCGAATGCCCGCCGCGCCGCCGGCCTGCTGGTCCGCCGCCTGCGCACGGAGCCGGAGGCCGAGCCCGCCCGCGCCTGCCTGGATTTCACCACCCCCCCCGCCCGGCGGACGGATTGGCAGCCCGGCGACTGGATCGCCGCCGACCCGCCCATCCCGGGGCTGGCGGTGGTGCGGGAAGGCGATGCGCTCTGCGTCGCCGGCCTGCCCTGGGGCCGCACCACCCGCCTGACGCTGCGCGCCGGCCTGCCCGGCGAGGACGGGCTGCGCGTGGCGCGCGACACCGCCCTGCCGGTCGCCATGCCGTCCCGCGCCCAGCGCATCGTCTTCGACAGCCGCCGCTTCGTGCTGCCGCGCGGGCAGGAGCCGCGGGTCACGGTGGCCACCGTCAACGTCACCGCGCTCTCGCTGCGCCTGGTCCGGGTGACCGAGCGCAACCTGGCGAACCTGACCCGCGACTGGCGCCCGGGCGAGGCGATGGACGACTGGCTGGCGTCTTCCGCCGCCAACGACACCGGCCGCGTCGTCTGGGAAGGCCGCGCCGAGCTGCCGCCTTCCGAGCCCAACCGCCTGGCCCGCCACGCCCTGCCGCTGCCGGAGGCGCTGCGCTCGGCCGGGCCGGGGATGTTCCTGCTGCTCGCGACGCCGGCCGATGGCCGCCCCGGCGCGCGCGGGGTGCAGGGCCAGGTGGCGATCCTGGCGACCGACCTCGGCATCACCGCCTGGCGCGGCGCCGGCGGGCTGGCGGCGCAGCTGCGCGGCTTCTCGGATGCCGCGCCGCGGCAGGGTGCCCGCGTCGCGCTGCTGGCGCGCAACAACGACGTGATCGCGGAGGCGACGACCGACGCGCAGGGCCTGGTGCGCTTCCCCGCCGCGGCGCTGCGCGGGGAGGGGCCCTTGGCGCCGCTCGCGCTGCACGCCTTCGCCGGCGAGGACTTTGCCGCGCTGGACCTGGACAGCGCCGCCTTCGACCTCTCGGACCGCGGCGCCGGCGGGCGGCCGCATCCCGGGCCGCTCGATGCCTTCGTCTGGCTCGACCGCGGCATCTATCGCCCGGGCGAGACGGTGCAGGTGGCCGCCCTGCTGCGCGATGCCGGCGGCCAGCCGGTGGACATCCCCGCCCGGCTGCGCATCCGCCGCCCGAACGGCCAGGTGTTCTTCGAATCCGTCCCGTCCCGCGGTCCCGGCGCCGCCTTCGTGGTGCCGGTCACGCTCGGCCGCGCCGCGCCCTTCGGCGCCTGGGGCGTGGAGGTGCTGGCCGATCCCGACGCGCCGCCGATCGGCGCGACGACCTTCCGGGTCGAGGCCTTCGTCCCCGAACGGCTGGAGGTCACCGCCGGCCCCGCGCCCGGGCCGCTGGTGCCGGGCACGCCGCTTTCCGTGCCGATCCGCGCCCGCTTCCTCTACGGCGCGCCGGGCAGCGGGCTCACGGGCAGCGCCGAGCTTCGCCTGGTGCCCGACCCCGAGCCCTTCGCCGACTGGCGCGGCTGGCGCATCGGCCTGGATGGCGAGGGCGTCGCCGCCGACCTGCTCGCCTTCGACATCCCGGAGACCGACGCGGAGGGCCGCGCGACGCTCGCCCTCGACCTGCCCCGTGCCCCCGACACCACGCGCCCGCTGCGCGCCGAGGTCGCGATCAGCATGGCCGAGCCCGGCGGGCGGACCAGCGGCGCGCGGCTGTCGGTCCCCGTCCGCGCCGCCGGCCCGATGCTGGCGATCCGCCCGGCCTTCGCCGATGGCGCGGTGGACGCCAATGCCGAGGCCGGCTTCGACATCGCCGCGCTGGACGCGGAGGGCCGCGCCATCGCCGCGCGGCTGCGCCTTCGGCTGGTGCGCGAACGGCCGGACTGGCGGCTGGTCTTCCGCGAACGGCTCGCCCGCTACGAGACGGTCTGGCGCGACGAAGCCGTGGACAGCACGGACATCGAGGTCGCCCCGGGCCGCGCTGGCCGCTTCGCCCGCAGCCTGCCCTTCGGCCGCTACCGGATCGAGGTCGCCGACCCGACTGGCCTCGCCATCGCGTCCTACCGCTTCCGCTCCGGCTGGGCCGGCGCCGACAGCCCGGAGGTGCCGGACCGCGTGGACCTCGCCGCCGACCGCCGCGCCTATCGCGCCGGCGAGGTCGCCCGGCTGCGCGTCACGCCGCCCTTCGCCGGCCGCGCCAGCGTGACGGTCCTGACCGACCGCGTGCTGTCGCTGCGCGAGGTCGAGATCCCCGAAGCCGGCACCGAGATCGAGGTCCCGGTGGACGCCGCCTGGGGCCCCGGCGCGCATGTCGCCGTCACGGTGTTCCGCCCCGGCGGCGGCGGCGCGCAGCGGCCGGGGCGGGCGCTGGGGCTTGCCTGGATCGGCCTCGACCCTGAGGCGCGGCGCATCGAGATGGCGATCGAGGCGCCCGACCTCGCCCGCCCGCGCGGCCGGGTCGAGATCCCGCTGCGGCTCGCCGGCGCCATCGGCGGCACCGCCCGCGTCACCCTCGCCGCGGTGGACGAGGGCATATTGCGCCTGACGAACTTCGCCTCCCCCGACCCGGTCGCGCATTTCCTGGCCCGCCGCCGGCTCGGCCTCGACATCCGCGACGATTACGGCCGGCTGATCGCGCCGGCGGAAGGGGAAGCCGCGGTGCTGCGCCAGGGCGGCGATGCGCTGGACGCCGCGGCGCTGTCCGCCATCCCGCAGCGGCTCGTCGCGCTGTTCCACGGCCCGGTCGAGGTCGGCGCGGATGGCGTGGCGCGCATCCCGCTCGACCTGCCCGATTTCGCCGGCGAGCTCCGCCTGATGGCGGTGGCCTGGGACGGCGCACGCATCGGCGCCGCGTCGCGGCCGCTGACGGTGCGCGAGGCGGTGGTCGCCGAGGCCCTGCTGCCCCGCTTCCTCGCCCCCGGCGACGAGGCGCGGCTGCCCCTGCTGCTGCACAACATCGAGCTGCCGGAAGGCGAGGTCGCCGCCACCCTCACCGCCTCCGGCGCCATCGAGCTGGCCGGGCCGGCACGGCTGGCGCAGGTGCTGGCCACCGGCGCGCGCGCCACGCCCGCCACCACGCTGCGCGCCACCATGGCCGGGGAAGGGGTGCTGCGGCTGTCCGTCACCGGCCCCGACGGCTTCGCCACGCAGCGCGAGGCGCGGATCCAAATCCGATCCTCCCGCCCGCCGGTGGCCGAGATCGCCTTGGCGACGATCCCGCCGGGCGGCAGCGCGCCCGTGCCGCTGCCGGCCGACCGCTTCCTCCCCGGCACCTGGTCGGCCCGCGCCACCTGGGGCGCGCCGGTGCGCTACGACCCGGGCGCGCTGCTGGCCTCGCTGAAGCGCTTCCCGCTGGACTGCCTGGAACAGGCGGCCTCCCGCGTCCTCGCTCTCAGCTTCGCCCCCCCGAACCCCGACCTGGCGGCGGAAGAAGCGGCGGCGCTCGCCCAGGCCGTGCAATCCGTGCTGGACCGCCAGCGCTTCGACGGCCGCTTCGGCTTCTGGTCGGCCGAGGGCAGCGTGCAGGACTGGGCCAGCCTCTACGCCACCGAGGCCCTGCTGCGCGCCCGCGCCGCCGGCGCCGCCGTGCCCGAACCCGCGCTGGCCGAGGCGCTGCGCAGCGCCGAGGAGGCGCTGGACCATGGCTGGCAGGGGCCGGAGGCGCTTTCCCTGCAGGCCTATCGCGTGCACGTCCTGGCGCTGGCCGGCCGGGCGCGGCTGGGGGCCGCGCGGCGGCTGGCGGAACTGTCGGACGCCCTGCCGACCCCGCTCGCCCGCGCCCAGGTCGGCTCCGCCTTCGCCCGCGCCGGCGACCGCGGGCGGGCGGAGGCGCTGTTCGCCGCCGCGCTGGCCGCGCCCGGCCGCCCATACTGGTCCTTCGATTTCGGCGGCGCCGCGCGCGACGCGCTGGCCGTCGCCCTGCTGCTGAAGGAAAGCGGCGTCGCGGCGGACCGGCTGCCCGCGATGCTGGCGCGGCTGCCGGGCGCCGACCTGACGCCGGCGGCGACCAACACCCAGGACCAGGCCTGGGCGGTCGCCGCGGCCGCGGTGCTCGGGCGGGACGGGCGGCCGGTGCGGGTGACGCTGGACGGGCGGGACCTGCCGACCGCGCCGGTGGTGGGGGCGGCGCTGGCCTCGGCCGGGGTGGCGCGCAACCGCGGCGATGCGCCGGTGGCGCAGGCGGTGTCCATCGCCGGCGTGCCGACTTCGCCCCTGCCGGCGGCGTCGCAGGGGATGCGGGTGGCGCGGCGCTTCCTGGACCTGTCGGGCCAGCCGCTCGACCTGGATCGGCTGCGCGCCGGCCCGGCCTTCGTGCTGCTGCTGGAAGCCCGCGCCACCGACAACCAGGCGCACCAGGCGATGGTGATCCAGGGCCTGCCCGCGGGGTGGGAGATCGCCGGCCGGCTCGGGCCGGGCGAGGTGGCGGGGATGCCCTGGCTCGGCACGCTGACCGAGGCCGATGCCCAGCCGGCGCTGGACGACCGTTTTGCTGCCGCCGTGACCCTGACGCCGGAGGCGCCGCTGGCTCGGCTGGCGGTGCGGCTGCGCGCGGTGACCGCGGGCCGCTTCGAACTGCTGGGGATGGAGGCGCAGGACATGTACCGCCCCGGCATCTTCGCCCGGCAGAACAGCGGGCGGATCGCGGTGCTGGGGGCGGAGGAGGCGGTGCCGCCGGCGCCGGCGCCCGGTCCGGCACCCGCGCCCGCGCCCGCGCCCGCGCCGCGGCGGTGAGGCGGGACGGCCAGCGAGGCGGGGCCGCCCGCGCCGGCGCCCGCGCCCGCGCCGCGGCGGTGAACCGGAACGGCCAGGCGGCAGCGCGGCATGACCACCGGCACTGACCGCGCCACCGAGACCCCTCTCCCCCCGACCAGGCCACTCCCTCTCCCCCCGACGGGGGGAGAGGGCGGGGTGAGGGGGGCCTCATTGCCATCCCGGCCAGCCGTAGCGCTGGCTTCGGGCGGCGCGCGTGAAGCCGGCGGCGCCCCCCTCACCCCGGCGGCGCACAGCGCCGGCGCCCCTCCGCCCTCCGGGTGGAGAGGGCCGTTCGGCCGGCTCCCGGCGCCCCGGCCGCACCCGGCGCCGCCGCGCACGCCGTCGGTCCGCACCCTGCCCCACCGCGTCCTGCGCCCCCTCCGCCACGCCGCCCTGGCCCTGCTCGCGCTGGCCGCCAGCCTCCTCCTCCTCGACCGTCTCCTCCCCCCCGACCTCTCCCGCCTGCACGCCACCGCCATCGAGATGCAGGACCGCCACGGCCGCCCGCTCTCGGTCCTCCCCGCGCAGGGCGGCGTCTGGCGCCTGCGCACCACGCCCGCCGATGTCCCGCCCCACCTGCTCGACATGCTCCTCGCCGCCGAGGACCGCCGCTTCCACGCCCATCCCGGCGTGGACCCGCTCGCGCTCGCCCGCGCAGCGTTCCAATGGGCGCGGGCGGGGCGCGTCGTCTCCGGCGGCTCGACGCTGTCCATGCAGGTGGCGCGCCTGCTGGAACCGCGCCCGCGCACGCTGCGCAGCAAGGCGATCGAGGCCTTCCGCGCCCTCCAGCTCGAAGCCCGCCTCGGCAAGCAGGGCGTGCTGGAGGCCTGGCTGACGCTGGCCCCCCAGGGCGGCAACCTGGAAGGCATCCGTGCCGGCTCCCTCGCCTGGTTCGGCCGGGAGCCCGCGACGCTCGACGCCGCCGAGGCCGCGCTGCTGGTCGCCCTCGCCCGCCGCCCCGAGGCCACCCGCCCCGACCGCCACCCCGACGCCGCCCGCCGCGCCCGGGACGCCGTGCTGCTGGCGCGGGCCGCCGGCGCCGGCGGCGTCACCGACGCCGAGCGCGCCCTGGCGCTCGCCGCCCCCATCCCCGGCCGCCGCGCCGCCCTGCCGCGCCTGGCGCCCCACCTGGCGCGCGAGCTGGCGCGCGGCGCCGAACCCGGCAGCCGGATCGCCACCACCCTCGACCGCGACCTCCAGCGCGCGGCGGAGGCGATCGCGGCGCGCGCCCTGCCCGCGCTGCCCGACCGCGCCGCCATCGCGCTCATCGTCGCCGAGACCGGCAGCCGGGAGATCCGCGCCCTGGTCGGCGGGGCCTTCGGCGACCCTGGCCGCGCCGGGGCGCTGGACCTGACGCGGGCGGTGCGCTCGCCGGGTTCCGCGCTCAAGCCGCTGGTCTATGCGCTGGCCTTCGAGCAGGGCATTGCCCGCCCCGACAGCGTGCTGGCCGACCTGCCTCTGCGCTTCGGCGCCTATGCGCCCGAGAATTTCGACCGCGGCTTCCTGGGCCGCGTCACCGCGGCCGATGCGCTGCGGCAGTCGCTGAACCTGCCGGCCGTCGCGCTGCTGCAGGAACTCGGCCCGCTGCGGCTCGCCGCCGCCATGAAGGCCGCCGGCGCGCCGCCGCGCCTGCCGCCGGGGGGCGAGCCGGCGCTGCCGCTGGCGCTCGGCGGCGTCGGCATGACGCTGCGGGAGATGGCGGGGCTCTACGCGATGCTGGCCGATGCCGGCCGCGCCGCGCCGCTGCGCGCGACCGCGTCCGCGGAGGCGGCCGCGCCCCTCCCGGTGCTGTCCGCCCGCGCCGCCGCCCTGGCCGCCGGCGTGCTGGTGCAGCCCTTCCCGGGCGGCGGGCCGGAGGGGGTGGCGTGGAAGACCGGCACCTCCTGGGGCGGGCGGGATGCCTGGGCGCTGGGCTTCGATGCGCGGCATGTCGCCGGCGTGTGGGTCGGGCGGCCGGACGGCACGCCGATGCCGGGCGCCACCGGCCGCGGCCTGGCGCTGCCGCTGCTCGCCCAGGCCTTCGCCGTGCTGCCGGCGGCGCCGCGCGACGCCCTGCCGGTGCGCGCCCTCGCCGGGCCGATGGCCGCCCCGGCCGACCGGCTGCGGCTGCTCTTCCCGATGCCGGGCGCCGTGCTGGGCGAGGGCGGGCCGGTGACGCTGCGCGCCACCGGCGGCCGTCGCCCGCTGACCTTCCTGGTGGACGGCGCGCCGCTGCCCGCCGAGCGCGCCCGGCGGGAAGCCGCCTGGACCCCGCCCGGCCCCGGCTTCTACCGCGTGACGGTGCTGGACGCGGATGGCGTCGCCGCCAGCGCGGCGCTGCGGGTGCGGTAGGGGGGGCGAAGTCTTCGCGAGGCGGTGCCCCTTCCGGGCACGGGGGCGCGTGGGTGGGGCGGTGCGAGGCTCCGCCTCGCGCTCCGGCCGGGGCTCTGCCCCATAGGCGCTAACTTTGGCTTGGCGGCCTTGCGGAATCGCGGCGGCGGCAGATCCGAGGCTCCGCCTCGCGCTACGCCAGGGGCCCTGCCCCTGGACCCCGCCAAGGGGCAGCGGCCCCTTGGAACCCCCCTGATTTGCTTGTTCTTTCTACTGACGCTGGTCCAGGGCGGCAGCCTTGGTGGGTCGCGGCGCTGCCGCGACGGGTATCGGGGGGCAGGCGAAGCCTCCACCCGGGCCACCAGGCGCGGCCTCATCCATGGACATCACGCGCATGGCCGCGCGTGATCCGCGCTTCCGAAAGCCAGCCGCCGCGCCCTACATTCCCGGCCGGGGGATGGGCCCATGCCGGATGATCTCTACCGCGACGACATCCTGACCTGGTCGGAACAGCAATCCGCACGGCTGCGCCGGCTGCGCGCGGGGGAGCGCGTGAACGACTTCGACTGGGACAACCTCATCGAGGAGATCGAGGCCTTGGGGCGCAGCGAAGTGGCGGCGGTCGAATCGCCGCTCCTCCAGGCCGTGCTGCACCTCATGAAGCGCCGAGCCTGGCCGCGCAGCGGCGCCGGCCGGAAATGGCTGGCGGATGCGGATGATGTCCTGAAGCAGGCGCAGGCCGGCTACCGCCCCTCCATGGCGCGGCTGCTCGACCTGCGCCGGGTGCATGCGGAGGCGCTGCGGCGCATCCCGCATCGCCGCTTCGTCGAACCCGCCGCGCCGGTGCCGACGCAGGGCGTCATCCCGCTCGTCGCCCGCGCCGACCGCAATTCCTCGCTGGAGGCGCTGGAGGCCGCGCTGTTCCCCCCGGCTGATCACCCGCCGCAGGCCGCGACCGCCGCCCGCATGTGGTCGGGCACCGGCGCTTCCACGCACAGATCCTCCTCCAGCGGCAGCGCGATCGCCCGCGCCAGCAGGTGCAGCCCCCCCGCCTGCCCGCCGCCATACATCGCATCCCCCAGGATCGGGAAGCCGAGCGTCGCGCAATGCACGCGGAGCTGGTGCGTGCGCCCCGTCTCCGGCCGCAATTCCAGCCAGGCGAAGCCCGCCCCGCGCCCGAGCACCCGCCAGGCGGTGCGCGCCGGGTCGCCGGCGGCATGCGCCTCCATCCGCCAGCCGCCGGCCGCCGTGCTGGTCTTGCGCAGCCGCGCCTCCGTCACCCCCGCCTCGGCCGCCGGGGCGCCGCGCACCACCGCCCAATAGACCTTCCCCACGCGACGTTCCGCGAACAGCGCGTTGAGCCGCGCCAGCATCGGCGCCGTGCGCCCCAGCACCAGGCAGCCGGAGGTATCCGCATCCAGCCGATGCGCCGGCTGCGGATCGCGCCGCTTGCCCATCCGCAGCGCGGGCAGGAGGGCTTCCAGGCTCTCGCCGCGCCGCGCGCTGACGGGCAGGCCGGCCGGCTTGTCCAGCACCATCACCTCCGGCCCCAGATGCAGCAGCCGGGCGCGCAGCCAGTCCGGCGGCGCAATCTCCGCTTGGCGCGGCGCCCCGGGACGGGACAGGCTGGGCCGCATGACCTCCCCGCCCCTACGCCCCACCGTGGTCTGCCTCGGCAGCGTCGTCATGGACCACACCTTCCTGGTGGAGGACATCGTCCAGCCGCCGTCGAAGAACCGCGCCAAGGGGTACAGCCTCGGCGCGGGGGGGCTGGCGGCCAATGCCTCGATCGCGGTGGCGCGGCTGGGCGGCAACTGCATCTTCTGGGGACGGGTGGGGGACGATCTGAACGGCCGGCCGCTGCTGAAGGCGCTGGCCGACCAGGGGGTCGATGTCTCGCAGTGCCGGCTGGCGCCGGGCGGGCGCACCCCGGTCTCGGCCGTGCTGGTGGACCCGATGGGGGAGCGCAGCATCTACAGCTATCGCGGCGAGGCGCTGGGCACCGACCCCGGCTGGCTGCCGCTGCGGCTGATCGATGGGGCGCAGGCCTTCCTGTGCGACCCGCGCTGGTGGGAAGGCAGCGTGCTGGCGCTGGATTACGCCCGCGCCCGCGGCATCCCCACCGTGATCGACGGCGAGAAGAGCGAGACGCGAATCCTGAAGGATTTGATCCCGCGCGTCGATCATGCGGTCTTCTCCGTGCCTGGCCTGGCCAACTACGCGCCCGGTGCCCGTCCCGCCGAGGCGCTGCGGCTGGCGATCGCCGATGGCTGCAAGGTGGCCGCCGTGACGCGCGGCGAGAAGGGCACGCTGTGGATGGCAGCCGGCGACGCCGAGCCGCGCGTGACGCCGGCCTACCGCGTGCAGGCCACCAACACCACCGGGGCGGGCGATGTGTTCCACGGCGCCTATGCGCTGGCGATCGCGGAGGGGCAGCCGGTGGAGCGGGCGATGCTGTTCGCCTCGGCCGCCGGCGGGCTGCGGGCGCGGGATGGGGCGACGCCGGACCGGGCGATGGTGGAGGGGCTGATGCGGGAGCAGGTTTTTTGAGGGGGGGTGGGGACGGGGGAGGGCGGGGAGCGGCTGTAGCGGGTTCGCCGTCCAAATGTCTGTTCCACCCGCCGCAGGACATTTCCGCGGCATGATGGGGCCTGCACCTACTAGGCCAGTCTCGTTCCGAATCCGTTTGTGACTGTCGATCGGTTGCGCTTTAACAGCGTACGGCGCGGGTGGAGGCTCAGACGGCTTTGGTTCACTATTCCGACTTCAAGGCTATTGTGCCGAAAGGGATTGTGCACGCCGGTTCCGCAGATCATGTCCAGGCTGGACTACCGATTCCGAAGGCCACCCGCGTCCAGATTTTCTCCCCCGACGACTGGGAAGGTTTCATCGAAGAGTGGGCGGGTTCGCTCAAGGGCTATGCCATAGTGAGGCGCTTCGCCGGCTCCGGAGACATGGGGCTCGATGTCGCCGGTTTCACCGACGCCGCAGGCTTTACTGCGCCTTGGGACAACTATCAGTGCAAGCGCTACGATCATCCCCTGCGTCCCGCAGACATCCATGTCGAGATCGGGAAGATCATTTACTACTCGTGGCTTGGCGAATATACGGTGCCGAGGAGGCACTATTTTGCCGCAAGCAGAGATGTTGGGACAACAGCGGCAAAGCTTCTGCTTGATCCGAGTAAGCTTCGGGAAAGCGTCAGGCAGGCTTGGGAAAAGCAGTGCAGGCACGAGATCACGGCGACGGCAGACGTAGTGCTAGCAGGCGGCCTCCTCTCCTATTTCGACGCCTTCGATTTCTCAATCTTCGGCTCCAAGAGCGTGCTGGACCTGATCGCGCAGCATGAGGAGACCAAATTTCATGTGATCCGTTTCGGCGGCGGCCTCCCGCCGCGCCCGGCTCGAAATGTTCCCCCGGCAGCGCCCGCCGCGCACGAGAGCCGGTACATTCGACAACTCCTCGATGCCTACGGGGACCATCTGGGAACACAGGTGCCGGATCTTGCCGCGCTCGACCTGCAGCCGCGGCTGCAACGGGACTTCAGCAGGCAACGCGAGCGATTCTACAGCGCCGAGGCCCTCCGGAATTTTTCGCGCGACACCGTGCCCGAGGGCACGTTCGACGCCCTGCAGGAGGAGGTCTTCCAGGGTGTCGTCGACATATGCGAGAGTTCGCACGGTACCGGGTACGAGCGCATGAAAGCGACCATGTCGCAAGCGGCCCAGGTCACCTCGATATCTAACCCGCTGGCCCCCGCAACACGCGTGCAGGATCGCCAAGGCATTTGTCATCAGCTAGCGAACGAGGATCGCCTGCTTTGGGTGTCGAACGATGACTAAGCGCGTGAGCCCGTTCAACAGCCCCCTCGAAACCGGCGTCCGAGCGCTGTCGATCCTGGAGGCGGCACACCCCAATGGCTGCGACCTGCAGCGCCTAGTCGAGCTAGATTATCTCGTGGTTCATTCCGGCGACGCCGGAGGCCCGGAAAGCTTGCACGCGCCCCTGCCAATGCGCGCCGGCGAACTCCTCGTGCGCAGGGAAATTATCGAGAGGGGTCTCCTGTTAATGGCGAGCCGCGGGCTGGTCGAGCGGGTGCCAAGCCCCGGCGGGATTCTGTACCGCGCGAGCGAGGCTGCCGCGCCTTACATGGCGGCGCTGAGCGCGCCCTACTCGATCGAATTGCGCGCCCGGGCCAGTTGGGCCGTGCAGGCGTTCGGTCATATGACCAGCGATGCGCTCCGCACAATCACCCAGCGCTTCTTCGAAAAATGGACGAGCCAGTTCGAGCCCGGGCAGTTTCGGGGACCTGCCGCGTGAGCGGCTATCTGCGCCTAGATAAACTTGGATTTTCTGGCCCCTCCAAAAGCAGCGAGGTCCGCTTTTTTCCGGGCGTCAATGTGATCTGTGGCGCGTCGGACACCGGTAAGTCCTTCCTCGCCGAGGCAGTCGATTTCATGCTCGGCGGCACCGAGCTCAAGGTGATCCCAGAACGGGAAAAATACAGCGCGATCGAGCTTGGGCTATCAAGCACCGAGGGCGAATCCTGGACCTTCGAACGCGCGATCTCGGGCGGAGATTTTCTCCTGCGTCGCGGCGACGAAACGGCTAAGCTGCGCCAATCGCATGCCCATGACCGCGTCGATAATGTTTCGGGATTTCTGCTCGCGAAGATCGGCCTTCTTGGAAAGCGGATTCTCAAGAGCAGCACGCAGAGCAAGACAAATAGCCTCAGCTTCCGCAACTTGGCGCGCTTGGTCATCGTGCAAGAAGGGGAGATCCAGCAGAAGGGCTCGCCTTTCTGGGGTGGGCAGTTCACGCTCAAGACGGCCGAACTCGCCACGATCAAGCTGCTCCTGACTGGGATCGATGATTCCGCCGTGGTTTCGGCCGCACCCGACGAGCCGGACCGCGCTGGCCAGATCGGCTTGCTCGACGAGTTGATTGCAGACCTTGCGTCGGAAATCACCGATATGGGTGAAGAGAAAGGCGAGCTGGAAGCGCAGCTCAAAAGGCTCGAAACCTCCGCGGCAGAACAACGGGACACTGTGGCCAATGCGCAGCGAAACCTCGACGCGCAGTTGGGGGAGCGCCGCGAGTTGGCGAAGCAGCAGCGCGAAATTGACGACCGTCTCGATGAGATAATTGAGCTGCTCTCGCGCTTCGATCTGCTTCGGAAGCATTATGGCGTAGACAGGGAGCGCCTGAGGGCCATTCAGGAAAGCGGTACGCTATTCGCATATGTCGAGCGTGTGGCCTGCCCCTTGTGTGGAGCAGGCCCCGAGGCCCAGCATGCCGATGCCGAATGCGATGGAAACATCGCGACGATCATTCAAGCGGCGACGGCCGAAATCATTAAGATAGAGCAACTGGCGAAGGAACTCGCCTCAACGGTAACCGACCTGCTGGCGGAACAAGACAGCCTCTCAGGCCTGCGTGCGACGGTCGAGCAGGCCTATGCGAACGTAGACGCAGAGATCCGGCAAACCATGGCGCCCGAAGTGGAAGAGGCCCGTGCCAAATTCACCGAAATCATCGAAACCCGGTCAGCGGTGCGGGAATCCCTCGCCCTGTTCGATCGGCTGGAAAAACTCAAGGCACGCCGCGCCGGTCTAGATGACGCGGCCCCCGAGCCTGCCGAAAAGGCGAAGGTCGCGGTTGGATTTTCGGAGGTGGTCGCCCACCAGTTCTCGTTGAAAGTCGAAAAAATTCTCAAGGCCTGGGATTTCCCAGGCGAATGCCGCGTCCACTACGACAAGGATGCGAGTGATTTCGTGATTGACGGCAAACCGCGAGGCAGTCGCGGCAAAGGGCTGCGCGCGATCACGCATGCCGCCGTCTCGATCGCCTTGCTCGAGTATTGCCAGGAGCACGAACTGCCCCACCCGGGCTTTCTGCTGCTCGACTCTCCCCTCCTTGCCTATTTCAAGCCTGAAGGGGACGAGGACACCGCGCTGCAGGGCACGGATTTGAAAGAGCGATTTTATAGCTACCTCAAGGCGCATCATGGGGATGAAAGCCAAGTTATCATCATCGAAAATCAGCATCCGCCGGATAGCGAGCTTCATGGTCTTCACCTCACGGTGTTCACGCGCAACCCGTCGGAGGGACGCTTCGGGCTGCTGTGAGGCCGGCTCAAGAAAAGCCTTTTCCGCCAAGCCGCCGCAGGCTGGTCGTGGAGGAGGCGCAGCGTGCGCCCCACGCCAAGCTCGCCCCCGCGCCTCCCTACCGCCTCCGTCCCACCCCCACCCGCGCCCCCAGCGCCGCCTCCAGCTCGGAAAAGGCCGCCCCCAGCGCCGCGTTCATCGCCGCCGCCTCGGCCGGCGCCTCCGCATCCGCGGCCATCGGCGCAGCCCCGCTCACCTCCAGGCTGCCCAGCACGCGCGTCCCCGCGCCCTCTTCCCGCAGCAGCAGCACCGACAGGCCCGCCCGCGCCTCCCGCGCAAACGGCACCGCCTCCAGCACCGTCAGCTGCCCTTCCAGCACCAGCGACGCCTCCGCCCGGCTCCCCGGCGCCACGACGGCCGAAAACAGCCCCGAAGCCGCCAGCCACCCCCGCAGCGCGGCTTCGGCCAGGTCGCCCGGCGGCGCCAGCCATTCGTCATAGGGCGCGATGTCGAAGCTGCCGTCGCGCCGCGCCCGCCGCAGGCCGAGTTCCTGCAACCCCGGCACCCCGCGCACCCGCCGCAGCAGCAGCACCGGCGCGCCCGCCGGCGCGACGCGGGCTTCCGGCCGCCGCGGCGCCAGCTGGAAGCGCCGCACCGGCACCGCCGGCCGGTCGGGAAACACCGAGCATCCGCCCACCAGCACCGGCAGACCCAAGGCCAGGACCAGCCGCCGCCTCATCGCCGGCGCTCCGGCGGCGGCGGCGGCGCGCCGAACAGCGCCTGGCTGGGCGAGGCGCGCAGCGCCTCCGCGGTCGCGCGCAGGCTGGCGGTGGTGGCCCGCAGATCCTGCAGGATGGGTATCAGCTCGGCCTGCACGTCCGTCGTCGTCTCCCGCGTGCTGCGCAAGGTGCGCTCGAAACTGTCCACCGCGCCGGGCAGGCGCTGGCTGGCGCGGCGCAGCTCGGCCGCCGCGCCGGCGGCGTTGTTGACCGCCGCGCGCAGCTCCGGCGCCGCCAACGTCCCCCGCGCCGCCGCGGCGGCCTGGCGCAGCTCCGCCAGCGTCGCCTGCAGGTCGCCGGCTTCCAGGACCTGGCGCAGCAGCGTCATCGACCGCGCGGCTTCCCGCAGCGTGGTGGCCACATCGCCTTCCACCGCCTGGGTGTTCAGCGCGGAGAGCAGCCCGGCCAGGTCCGTCACCATCTCCTCGAGCGGCACGCGCGACAGGCGCTCCACGATCTGCTCGGCCGCGGTGGTCACCTGCGCGACGGTCGACGGCACGGCCGGGATCACCGGGTAGCGCGGCGTCCAGGGGATGCGCGGCACCGGGAAGCGGTCCGGGTTCACGAAGTCCAGCTCGACATAGTTCACGCCGGTGATGCCCTGCGCCGCGATGCGCGCCCGCAGGCCGAGGCGGATCGCCTCGTCCAGCTCCGGCACCTCTCCCACCTGGATGATGTCCACGGCGAAGCGCACCACGACCAGCTGGAAGGCCTCGCCATACATCGTGCCTTCCGGCCGCCGGTATTGCGCCGAGACCAGCCCGATCTCCGTCACCCGACCGATCGGCACGCCGCGGTAGCGCACCGGCGCCCCGACATCGAGGCCCTGCACCGATTCGCGCAAATAGGTCTCGTAGACCGCGCTGGCGCCGCTGCCCTGCCGCCCGGCCAGGAACAGCACGAAGCCGACGGCCAGCACGATCCCCGCCACCACCAGCAGCCCGACGCGCAGATAAAGGCCCCGCCCGCCCATCTCAGGCGGCCTCCCGCCGGAAGAAGGCGCGCACGGTGGGGTGCGTGCTCTCGTCGCGCAGCGTCCGCGGGTCGCCTTCCGCGATCATCCCCTGCGCCGCCTTGTCCAGCATGATGCAGCGGTCCCCGATGGCCAGGATGCTGGCCAGCTCATGCGTCACCACGACGAAGGTGGTGCCGAGCGCGCGCGCGAGATCCCGGATCAGCTCGTCGAGCCCCGCCGAGGTGATCGGGTCGAGCCCCGCCGAGGGCTCGTCCAGGAACAGGATCGGCGGGTCGAGCGCCAGCGCCCGCGCGATGCCCGCGCGCTTCAGCATCCCCCCCGAGACCTCCGACGGCAGCCGGTTCGCGGCCTCCGAGAGGCCCACCAGGCCGAGCTTGGCGCGCGCCACCTCCGCCCGCGCGGCGGGCGGCAGGCTGGTGTGCTCGGCCAGCGGCAATTCCACGTTCTCCTGCAGGGTCTGCGAGCCGAACAGCGCGCCCTGCTGCCACATGACCCCGATCCGCTTCAGCAACGCAAGCCGCCCCGCGCCTTCGGTCGACCAGACCCCGGTGCCGAGGATGGAGACGGTGCCCTCGGCCGGCGGCACCAGCCCGATCATCAGCTTCAGCAGCGTGGACTTGCCGCAGCCCGACCCGCCGAGGATGACGAAGACCTCGCCGCGGCGCACGTCGAAGGAGACGTGGCGGAACAGCGTGGTGGCGCCGAAGGCCGCGGTCAGGTCGCGCGCCTCGATCACCCGTTCGGCCTCCGGCCCCGGCGCGCCGGCGGGGGAGGGCGCGGCGCCGCCACCCGCGCCGCCGCCCGGGTCGCCCGGGCCGCTGCCACCCGCGCTGGCACCCAGGCCGCCCCGCGCCGCATCCATCGCGGCCGCGCCCGCCTCCGCCGCCGTCACAGCCCGAGCCTTTCATAGGCCACGGCAAAGATCCCATCGAGCACGACGATCGCGACGATGCCGCCCACCACCGCCGCCGTCGCCGCATCGCCCACCGCCCGCGGCCCGCGCCCCGCGCCGAGCCCCGCCCGGCAGCCGATCGCCGCGATCGCCAGCCCGAACACCGCCGCCTTCACCAAGCCCCCCAGCAGGTCGGTCATCTTCAGGGTCGCGGCAAGCTGGTTGGTCACCGTGGTCAGCGGGAAGCCCAGCAGCCCCATGATCGCCGTCATCCCCGCCAGCCCGGCCAGCGTCAGCATCAGCGACAGCACCGGCATCACCAGCAGCCCCGCCAGCACGCGCGGCAGCACCAGCAGCGCCATGGGATCGATGCCCATGATGCGCAGCGCCGCCACCTCCTCGTTCACGCTCATCGTGCCGAGCTCGGCCGCATAGGCGCTGCCCGTCCGCCCGGCCAGGATCACGCCCGCCATCAGCGGCCCCAATTCGCGCAGCAGCGAGATGCCGACCAGGTTGGGCACGAAGATCTCCGCCCCGAAGCGGCGCAGCGGGATCGCCGACTGGAAGGCCAGGATCACCCCGAGCAGCGTGCCCAGCAGCACCGCCAGCGGGAAGGCGCGCGTGCCCGCCTCGTCCAGATGGCGCAGCACCTCCCGGAAGCGCAGCCGCCCCGGGCGCAGCAGCGTGCCGAGCAGCGTCACCACCAGCTCGCCCAGGAAGGCCAGCGCGTCGAGCGCGCCGCGCCCCGCCTCCACCGTCGCCCGCCCGATCCGCGCCAGCGTGGGCAGCCCCGCCACCGGCTTCGGCCGCGGCGCCGCCAGCGCCGTGCGCACGCGGTCCAGCACCGCCGCGACCTGCGGCCGCGCGCCCTCGATCCGGTTGCCCGGGGAGGCGCCCTCGGCCGAGACCAGCAGCGTCGCGCCGGTGGTGTCCAGCGCCTCCACCCCGGCGATGTCGATCACCGAAGGCGCGCCGGCGGCCTGCTCCATCAGCCGCGGCCAGAGCTCGGCCGCCGCCTCGGTGTCGATCCGCCCGCCCAGCACCAGCCGCCGCGCGCCGGCTTCCGCGCGCAGGCTGAAGCCGCGGCCGGCCGCGCCGGCGGCCGGCGGGGAAGGCGCCTCGGGCGGGGTCACGCCGGCATCGCGGCGAGCGCCGCCGCCGCCGCCGCCTCGCCCGACAGCCAGGCGCCCGCGACCGTGCCGGCCAGGCTGGCGTGGCAGGCCTCCCCCGCGAGGCAGAGCCGCCCTTCGGCCAGCGGCCGCGCCAGCACCGCCCGCGCGCCGGCCTGCCCGACCCTGGCATGGCTGTAGACGCCGCGGGCGAGCGGGTCGCGCAGCCAGTCGCTGACCACCGCGCCCGGCGCCAGCGCGGCGCGGGCGCGGCCGCCGAAGCGGCGGGCCAGCTCGTCCTGCATGTAGGCTTCCGCCGCCGCGTCGCCCGCCGCCTCCAGCGCCGCCGCGGCGGCGCCGCCCAGCCAGCAGGTCAGAAGCGGCAGGCCGTGCTGCCAGGCGGTCATCGTCACCATCGGCTCGCCGGGCTCGATCCGGCGATCGACGGAGCAGAAATCCGGCAGGTCCAGCCGGTCCTCGCCCGCGGCGCGGAAGCCCACCTTCAGCACCGCGCCCATCGGCAGGCCGGCGGCGGCCGCCACCACCGCATCCGGCAGCGGCGGGTCGAAGCGCAGCGCATCCCCGGCGGCCAGCAGCGTGGTGGGCAGGGTGCAGACCACCGCCCGCGCCCTGAGCGTGCCGAAGGCCCCTTCCGCCACCGCCCAGCCGCCGCCCCAGGCCAGCCGGTCCACCTTCGCGCCGAAGCCGATCGGCAGGCCGTCCGCCAGCCGCGCCAGCAGCGTGCCGAAGCCCCCCGCCGGCAGCAGGTTCCGGCCCTCCAGCGACGTGGCCGCGAAATCGTGCAGGCTGATCCCCTCCAGCTCCCAGCCGGCGATCACGCTGCCATGCCAGGCGGCGACCGAGGCATCCCAGGTTCCGCCGCGCGGCGCGATGGCGGCCACCGGCCGGTCCGGCCCGCCCGCCACCGCCGCCTCGGCCGCCAGCGCCTCCAGCCGCGCGAAGGCGGCGTCGTATTCGGCGGCCTCGGCGGCATCGGCGCGGCGGTCGCCGACGAAGGTCACCTCCCGCCGCGCGCGGTCGGCATCGACCAGCGCCACCCCCAGCCCGCGCGCCAGCGGCACCAGCGGGTTGCGTTCCGCCGCATGCAGCCAGACCGCGCCCAGGTCGAAGGGCAGGCCGAGCCGGTGGTCCGTCACCACCCGCCCGCCGGGGCGGGGCCGGGCTTCCAGCACCTGCACGCGCCGCCCGGCCGCCAGCCCGGCGCGCGCCGCGGCGATGCCGGCCGCGCCGGCCCCGATGACGAGAAGGTCGCACTCCTGCATGGGCGGGATATGGGGCGGGCGGGGCGGCGCGCGGGCCCGGCCTTGCGCCGGGCTGCGGCCTCAGACCGTCAGCCGCGCCCCCGACATCTCGACCAGCCGCGCCCAGACCGGCGTCTCCCGCGCGATCAGCTCGGCCAGCGCCGCGGGGCTGGGGCTCGCCACCGGCAGCTGGCCGGCCTGGCGGAAGCGGGCGGCGAAGCCCTCCTCCTGCAGCACGGCGCCGAGCGCGGCATGCACCACCCCCACCTGGTCGGGCGGGGTGTTGGGCGGCGCCATCACCGCGTTCCAGTTGTTCACGTCGAGCCCGGCCAGCCCGAATTCCCGGAAGGCGCGCATCCCCGGCACGCCGGGCAGCAGCGGGAATTCCTCGGCCGAGGAGACGGCGAAGACGCGCAGCCGCGCATCCGGCCCGGTGCCGGCCTGCGGCGTCAGCGTGGCCGGCGCATCGACCATCATGTCGACGATGCCGCCCAGCAGGTCATGCAGGGCGGAGGCGGCGCCGCGATAGGGCACATGGGTGATGTCGACGCCGGACAGCCGCGAGGTGGCCGCGACCAGCAGATGCCCGATGCTGCCGGTGCCGGCGGAGGCCGCCTTCACCGCCGCCGGGTTGGTGCGCGCCCAGCGCAGGACGGAGGCGAAGTTGGTCCAGTTGCGGCGCCGCGCGATGTCGGCGTTCACCGCGAACAGCTCCACCCCCGCCGAGACCTGGCCGACCGGCGTGAAGTCCCGCACCGGGTCGTAGGGCAGGCGTTCGTAGAGCGAGGGGAAGGCGCAGAGCGTGGTGACGCCCAGGATGCCGAAGGTCGTGCCATCGGGCGCGCTGCGCGCCACATGGTCGGCGCCGGCCACCCCGCCGGCGCCGGCGCGGTTCTCCACCAGCACCTGCCGGCCGCCGAGATGGGCCGGCAGACGCTCGGCGAGCAGCCTTCCGAGCATGTCGATGGCGCTGCCGGCGTTGAAGGGCACGACGAGGCGGATCGGCCGCTGCGCCTGGGCGCTGGCGAGCCCCGGCAGGGCGAGGGCGGCGGCGGAGCCCAGCAGAAGGTGACGTCGGAGCATCCGGGCCTCTCGGGGTCCAGTGGGGCAGTGGGCGGAACATGGTCGCGCGGGGGCGTGTCGCGCAACCCCGGGGCGTGGGGTGGCGCGGCGGCGACGGTGGCCGTCGGCGGCGCGCGGGGGTGCGAGAGGGGCGCCGCCCCTCTCGCGCTCTCCCCGCCAAGGGCCGAAAGGCCCTTGGATCCCAGGGGTTGGGGGGGCGCCCGCGGCCGATGGGTGGTGAGGGGATGAGGGTGGCGGAGGGCGGCGGCTTGGGTGGGGAAAGGCCTCGGCGGGCTTTGCCGGGGAAGGGAACGACCGCCGCTTGCGACCCAACGCAGACTCCGACGTCGGCGTCGGTCAGCTCTTCGGCGGCGCGACCTCGACGGTGTTGCGCGACGCTCCGCCCCTCGCCCCGATAGCCGTCGCCGCGAGGATGAGTACGAGGCCCGCGAGCTGCGCCGGGCCGACGGGCGTGCCGTAGACGAGGTGGTCCACTGCCACCGCAGTGGCAGGATACACGAACAGCAGCGCTGCGATGGCTCCGGTTCGCAAGCGCGGCAGCGCGTCGTAGGTCAGCGCGTACACCAGCCCGGTGTGCACCAGCCCGAGGCCGACGAGCCACGCCCATTGCGCGGGCGCGAGCGCCCCGACGCCCCCGACGGGGATCGCGGGGAGGCCCAGCAGCGGCACGCCCACCGCGCACTGGACGAGCGCCAGCGCCGCGGGCGGTACGCCCCGGACGGCGCGCGACAGCAGCGTGACCCAGGCGTACACGCAGGCCGCGACCAGTGCCGCGCCGACGCCCCAAGCCCACCCAGGCGGCGCGCCGGCCAGCGCGCCAGGTGTGGCCACGGCGAGCAGCAACCCGGCGAACGCCGAGCCGACCGCCAGCGCCTGGCGGGGCGCGAGGCGCTCGCGCCCGAGCAGGGCGCCAAGCAGCAGCACGAGGGCGGGGTGGACGTGGAACGCGATGGTGGCGACGGCGATGCCGGCCCGCGCCATCGCCTCGAAGAAGAGCGTCCAGTTGACCACGATCAGGACGCCCGTGAGGGCGGCGAGGCCGAGCGCGCGGGCGGGCGCGGCGCGGAGGCGGGCGAGCGCGCCGGTCCACCAGCACCACGCCGCCAGCGCCGCCGCGCCGAACAGGCAGCGCCAGAAGACGGCCTCGGCGCTGCCCACGGCCGCCTCGCGCACGAACACGCCCAGCGTGCCGAGGATGGCGCCGGCCGCCGCCAGTTCCAGCGCGCCGCGGCGCGCGTTGCCGTCCTCGCCACGCCCCTTGCCTGCCATGCCGACCTGCCCCCGTGAAGCTCGCGCATGGCGCGGTGGCATCGGGGGCGGGGTTTCGGCAAGTTGAATGGTCTGATGCCACCCGTAAGGGATCTGCACGAATGGCCGCGCCGCTCGACATCGCCCTGCTTCGCACCTTCGTCGCGGTGGCCGAGGCGGGCAACCTCGCCCGCGCCGCGGCGCTGGTGGGCCGCTCCGCGCCGGCCGTGTCCATGCAGGTGGCGCGGTTGGAAACGCGGGCCGGCGGGCGACGGCTGTTCGATCGCGACACGCGCAACCTCGCCCTGACATCGGCGGGCGAGGCGCTGCTGCCGCGCGCGCGGGCCGTGCTGGCGGCGCACGACGCAGCACTGGCCGCGCTCGCGGGCGACGGCCTGGCGGGGCGCGTGGTGGTGGGCGCGCCCGATGACTACGCGCTCGCCCTGCTGCCTCCGGTGCTGGCCCGGTTTGCGCGGCTGCATCCCCGCGTGGAGGTGGAGGTGGTTTGCCTCCAGACCACGGCACTGCTGCCGCGCCTGAGGGCGGGCGAGGTGGACGTGGCGTTCGTCACACGCGGGGACGGCGGCGCGGCCGGGCGCGGTGGGGCGCCGATCCGCCGCGAACCGATGGTGTGGATCGCACCTCCGGACGGAACGCTGGTTGGCGAGGAGGAGCCGGTCTGGGCGCGGCGCCCGTTGCCTGTGGCGCTGTGGGAGGCTGGCAGCGTGGCGCGCGCCCACACGGTGCGCGCCCTGGAGGCGGCGGGCGTGGCGCACCGCGCCGCGCATTCCAGTTCGAGCCTCCTGGGGCTGCTGGCGGTGGTGGAGGCAGGCCTCGCCGTCGCCGCGCTCCCGGCCTGCGCCTTGCCCGCCGGGCGCGTCCGGCTCGGCCCGGCCGAGGGGCTGCCGGAGGTCGCGCCGCTCGACGTCGTGCTGGCGCGCGGCGCGGGGCCCGCGTCGGCGGCAGCCGATGCGTTTGCCGCGGTGGCCCGCGTGGCTCTTAACGCCGGCGAGCCGCCGAACTAGTCGCGCGCCAGACCGAAGCGGGCGGACCAGCCGCACTTGGCGGGGAGCGAAGGTCCGCTCTCCGCCCAAGGCCGCGCTTCCCGCCACCCGCACGGCCCGCCCCCGTGGACCCCGGCGTCATCCTCCGATCGCCACCGCACCTCCCGCCGCTCGCCGAAAGTCTGGACACGGCCCGCGAATGAGAACATACTACGAACAATCGCCATCCCGCTCTTTGAACCCGCGCATTCGCACTCTTTTCCTGCCCGTCGCAAGCCCACCACGCCGAAAGCGTGCAGAATTGGATAAAGCGCCAAAAGGCCAAAGAAGCACAGGCCGCCACGATAAACCAGAGCCGATATCAACGACCTGCCAAAACCCGCACGTCTGGAAACCCCGGATCGACGCGAAAACCCCCAGAATAAAGTGCCCAAAGCGCCAAATGGCTCAAGCGCCAAAGCGCCGCCCCGCCCTCACCCCCGGGGCAGACCCTCCAGCGCCATCACCAGCGCCGCCGCCGCCGCCGCCACGTTCAGGCTCTCCACCCGCCCCGAACCCGGCAGCGTCACCCGCTTTGCGCAGGCCGCCAGCGTCGCCGGCGCCACCCCCTGCTCCTCGTTCCCCAGCACCAGCGCGAAGGGCTTGCCCGACGGCAGCGCGGCCGGCGCCTCCCCCCCGCGCGCCACCGCCGCAACCGTCGTGAAGCGCGGCGCCATCGCCCGCAGCGCCACCGGCAGGTTCGCGACGCGATAGATCTCCAGCGCCTCCAGCCCGCCCTCCGAGGTCCGGTAGGCCGCATCCGACAGCAGCGCCTGGCGCGGATCCTCGGCCAGCAGCAGACCCGCGCAGCCGAAGAAGGCCGCCGACCGCGCGATGGCGCCCAGGTTGTGCGGGTTGCCCACCCCCTCCAGCACCGGCAGCACGCGCGCCGAGAGCAGCGCAGCCGGGAAGGGCGCGGCCAGCGCCGGCACCGGCCGCGGCATGGCGATGGCGACGATCCCGCCATGGTGCGGCGTGCCGGCGATGCGCGCCAGCTCCTCCGGCGGCACCTCCCGGTAGGGCCGCCGTGCCTCCGCCATCCGCTTGCACAGCGGCCCCGCCTCCCGCCGCCGCGCCTCCAGGTGGAACAGCCGCAGCACCGCCTCCGGCCGCCGCGCGAACACCGCCTGCACCGCCGCCAGGCCGCAGATCCGGTCGGTATCGCCCTGGTGGGGCGTGCGCGGTGGGTTCGGCGCCTGTGGCGCCGGGGGCGCCTGGCTCATGCCACCGGCGCGGCGCTGTTCGCGGCCAGGTATTGCGCGTTGCGCTGCCGGATCGCCGCCGCCGCGTCGTCATACAGGAAGGGCAGGCAGGCATAGCGCCGCCCAGCGGTCACCGGCCGCGCCTCGTGCAGCAGGGAACAGGAGAACACGCAGGCCCCGCCCGTCGGCGCGCGGTAGGTGCGCGGCCCGAATTCCGGGAAGCAGAGGTCCCCGCCCTCGTATTCCTCGGCGTTCAGGTTGATGGTCACCGCGAAGCGGCGATGCGCGGTGCCGAGCGTCGTGTTGTCCCGGTGCGCGCGGAAGAAGCCGGCATCGGCGGCATCGTAGCAGGCGACGATGTAGCGCTCGATCCGGGTGGCCAGGAACTGGAAGGCCCGCTGCACCTCCGGCACCAGCCGGGTGGTCAGCCGCGCGCGGATCTGCGCCTGCAGCGCCTCGTCCTCGATCAGCGTGTCGCGCCGCCGCTTCTGGTTGCGGTCCAGGATGCCCACCGTCCTGCCGCCGACGTCGCGCATGAAGCCGGTCTCCTCGCCCCCCTGCGCCTCGTAGAGCGCGATCAGCCGCCGGCAGAAGGCGGGCTCGAAGACCCGCGGCAGGATCAGCACCGGGGCGTGCATGGGCACCCCGGCATGGTCGCCGGGCGGCGGCAGCCGCGCCAGCACCGCCATCGCCTGCGCGCCCTCCTCCAGCCCCCAGATGCCGAAGACGCGCAGCTGCGGGTCGAGCAGCAGCCAGCCCGGCCGCAGCGCGCCATCCTCCGCCACCGCGCGGAAGGCGCGGCGCGCGGCGCCGTCATCGTCCCACAGCACGCGCCGCCCCGTCCCGTCGCGCAGCCGGCCCGCCGCCTCGTCGGCCGGGTCGGTGCCGATGACGATCATGGCAAGGTTCGTCGTGTCGAAGCGCGCCGCATGCGGCCCGACGGTCGCCGCCAGGCGCTCGGCCTTGCCGGGCTCGCCCATCGGCCCGGGGATCAGCACCAGCACCCAGCGGCCCGCCACCGTGTCGAAGGCGAAGCGCGGATTGCCCTCCGCCCGCGCATGGAAGGCGGGCACGGCTTCGCCGATCACGAGGGGACGTGCGGACATGGCATGGCTCCCGGGCAGTCGTCTCGCCCACGAAGTGGCGCAAAGCGTGCGGCCGCACAAGCCGAGCGGCCGGCTCCCTTGGCGGCCCGCCGAGCCGCGCAGGACCCGGGATCGGCACGCCGCGCGTAACGCCGGGGCGCGTCGGGCCGACGCAGCTTGTCGCAACGACGCCCCGGAGCCCCCGCCATGCCGCCCCGCCACCTTGCCCTCGGCCTGCTCGTCCTGCGCCTGACCCTCGGCGTCTTCTTCCTGCAATGGGGCATCGAGAAGCTGGTGGTGCCCAACACCACGCTCGCCATCTTCCGCAACTTCTACGGGCTGGAACTGGGCGCGGCGCTGCCCATGGCGCTCGGCCTGGCGCAGATCGCGCTGGCGCTGGCCTTCATGGCGGGGCTGGCGCCCACCGTCACCTATGGCGCGGTGCTGCTGCTGCACACGATGACGGTGCTGGTCACCATCCCCCGGCTCATCTCGCCCTGGAACCCGGTGAGCAACCACTTCTTCATCGCCGGCGTCCCGGTCTGGGGCGCCTTCTTCATGCTGTTCCTGCTGCGCGCGGAAGACCGCTTCACCCTGCCGCGCCTGCTGCGCCGGCCGGCCGCTGCGCCGGCCTGAGCGGCGCGGGCCGTCGCGGCGACCCGATCCGCAGCACCGGGCGGCGCCGCCCGCCGGTCATGGGCGCGCCCCGGCGCCCGCCAATTCCCGCAGCCGGGCGAGCAGGGCGGCCGGCACCTCCACCCCCTCCGCCGCGGCGCGGGCGGCCAGCGCCCCGCGCCGGCTGCCCGGCAGCCGCACCCCCGGCTCGGCCAGCATCGCGGCGCAGAAATCCTCGATCCGCGCCAGCACCGCCTCCCGCCCGGCCAGCGCCGCGGGGTCGATCGCCAGGATCGCCTGGCCGAGCCGCGGGCGGTTGCCGTCCTCCTCGAAGAAGCTGTCGGCCTCGTGGCCGAAGGCGCTGCCGGTCAGCGCGCAGCACAGCAGCTCCACCACCATCGCCAGCAGCGCGCCCTTGGCGCCGCCCATCGCCAGCATCGCTCCCGACAGCGCGGCCCTGGGATCGGTGGTCGGGTTGCCCTCGGCGTCCAGCGCCCAGCCCTCGGGGATCGGGCTTGCTTCCTGCGCGGCCTTCATGATGCGCCCGCGCGCCACCTCGGACAGCGCCATGTCGATCACCAGCGGGGGCGCATCGCGCCGGGGGAAGGCCGCGGCGACGGGGTTGGTGCCCATCAGCGGCCGCCGCCCGCCCGGCACCGGCATGGCGGCCGGGGAATTCGTGAAGGCCAGCGCCACCAGCCCGCGCCGCGCCAGCGCCTCCACCGGCAGGCCCATCGCGCCGGCATGGTGGCTGTTGGCGATGCCCAGGAAGGCCACGCCATGCGCCGCCGCGCGCGACGCCGCCTCCTCCACCGCCAGCGCCAGGGCGGGATAGGCCAGCCCGTGCCGCGCATCGACCAGCGCCGCCCCGCCGCGTTCGGCGACCAAGGCGGGCTCGGCGGCCCCGTCGGCGCGGCCGTTGCGCAGGAAGGCCGCGTATTGCCCGACGCGCGACAGCCCATGCCCCCCCTGGCCGGCGGCTTCCGCGGCCACCAGCGCCGCGGCGGTCAGCGCCGCCATGCGGGGATTGGCGCCGGCGGCGGCGAGCACGGCGCGCGCCAGCGCCTCGGCCTCGGCAAGCGGGATCAGGGGCATGGCGGCTCCGGGCAAGGCGGGCGGCGGGCAAGGCGGGCGGCGGACAGGGCGGGCGGCGGACAGGGCGGGCCCGCGCGGACGGCGCCGGGCGGGGCGGGGGTGGGCCCGATCCCAGCACGGACGGGCCGCGGCGGCGACCCGCGGCGCTACCCGTCGGCGCGGATCCCGGCTTCCGTCACCAGCGTCGCCCAGCGATCGGTCTCGGCGCGCACGAAGGCGGCGGAGCGGGCGGCATCCCAGCCGAGCACCTGGAAGCCCGCCTCCTGCGCCCGCCGCGTCGTGTCCGGGTCGTGGATCGCCGCCAGCACGTCGCGCTCCAGCCGCGCCAGCAGCGGCGCCGGCACGGCGGCCTGGGTCAGCACCGCGGTCCAGTTGCTGATCTCGAGCTGCGGCACGCCGAGCTCGCGCACCGTCGGCACCTCCGGCACCAGCGGGTGGCGCTCCGCGCTGGTGATGGCCAGCGCCCGCAGCCGCCCGCCGCGGATCTGCGCCAGGCATTCCGGCAGGTTCGAGACCATGACGTCGAGGTTGCCCGCCGCCAGGTCCGTCACGCTCGGCGCGCCGCCGCGATAGGGCACGTGCACCAGGCTGTCGCGCGCCTGCGCGACGCGGCGCAGCAGTTCCAGCCCGAGATGCGGCGGCGAGCCGTTGCCCGAGGAGCCGCCGTTCATCGGCCGGGTGCGGACCAGCTCGATCAGATCCGCCAGGCTGCGCGCCGGGCTCCGCTCCGCGTTCACCACCACGGCCAGCGGCAGCGAGCCGAGCATGGACAGCACCGCGAAGTCGCGCCGGAAATCGTAGGGCGCGTTGGGGAACAGCGTGGCGTTGACGGCATGCGTCAGGGTGATCGCCAGCAGCGTGTGCCCGTCCGGCGCGGCCCTGGCCGCGGCCTCCGCGCCGATCAGCGCGTTGCCGCCGGCGCGGTTGTCGATCACCACGGCGCGGCCCCAGATCTCCGACAGCCGCTGGCCGACGAAGCGCGCCATGATGTCGGTGAGCCCGCCGGGCGGGAAGGGCACGATGTAGCGCGGGCTGCGCTCCGGGAAGCCGGGCTGGGCGCGCGCCAACCCGGGCAGGGCGAGCGCGGCGGGCAGCAGCAGGGCCGTGCGGCGGCTGTGCATCGGTGGTCTCTCCCGTCGTCGTTGCGCGGCAGAGTGGCGCGGCGCCGGGCGCGGGGGCAAGCGCGAAGGCGTGTGGCCGCTGTGGCGGCCTGCCGCGACGCGCCGCCCCGGCGTCACGATGCCGTGGCGCGCCGGCGCCGCGCGCGGCCATGCGGCGCCAGCTGCCGCGCCTGCCGGATCACGCCGGATCCAGCCGCTCCAGCCGGCCCTGGATGTTGCGCCGCGCGCGGCGTTCCAGCGCCAGGTGGAAGCGGTCGGTGCGGTAGATGCGCGGCCGCCAGGCCAGCAGGCGCAGCGCCGCGGCGCGGCCGGCGGCGTAGCGTTCCTCGTCCAGATGCGCCGCCTCGTGCCGCAGCGCCGCCTCATAGGCCGCGTAGTCCGGCGGCGGCGCGCCGAGCGGCGCGGCGTCCAGGTCCAGCAGCAGCGCCGCATCGCCGCGCAGCGAGGCATCCGCCGTCTGCGGCACCGCCTGGCGGTCCCAGGCCGCGATCAGCGCCGCCGCGCGGTCGAGCGTCGCGGCGGGCAGCGCCTCCGCCAGGCGGCGCATCAGCGCGATGCTACCCATCGCCGCATCCGGCCGGCGGCGGTCGAAGACGGCGCTGTGGAACAGCACGGCCAGGATGAAGGACGGGCGGTGCCCGATCGCGTGGGAAAGCTCCGTCGCCTCCTCCAGCATCGCGGCGATGCGCGGCCAGCGGTGGTGGGCGCGGTGCGGCTCCTCGTGCCGCCGGCGCAGCTCGGCGAGGATGTCGGGGTGCATGGGGCCGGCCCGCCTATCCCGCCGGCGGCCGCGGCGTCAATGCCGGAATGTGCACGCCGCGCGCGCGCAGGATCGGGGGCTCGGACCGCCGCGCCGAGCAGGGCCGGGGCGGCGCCGGGCCGGACAGGGCCGGCCCGGCGCCGCGGCCGGGAAAGCGCCCTCGCGTCAGGCGCTCTCGTAGAGGCGCGTCAGCGAGAATTCGCGGTGGCCGAGAAGCTCCGCCGCCGTCAGCTCGCCCTCCGCCGTGCGCAGCATGCAGTCCAGCAGCGCCTCGCCGGCCTCGTCCATGTTCATCCGCTTCTGCAGAAGCCCCGTCACGTCCACGTCGATGTGCTCGCTCATGGTGCGCTGGGTGCGCGGATTGGCGGTCAGCTTGATGACCGGCAGGATCGGGTTGCCGATCACGTTGCCCTGGCCGGTCGGGAAGAAGTGCACCGCATAGCCGGACGCCGCGCAGAGCGTCACCATCTCGGCCGCGGCCGAGCTGGAATCCATGAACCACAGGCCCGGGCCCGTCGGTGCCTCGGCCTTGTCCAGCACGCCATCGACCAGGCAGTGCCTGCCGATCTTCTGGATGTTGCCGAGCGCCTTCTCCTCGATGGTGGTCAGCCCGCCCTCGATGTTGCCCTTGGTCGGCTGGCTCTCCGACAGGTCGGAGGTCTTGTTCGCCTCGATCACGCGCTGGTAGCGGTCGAACATGGCCATGAACTGCGCCGCGACCTCGGGCGTGCGGCAGCGCTGCGCCACCAGGTGCTCGCCGCCGGTGATCTCGCTGGTCTCGCCGAAGACCAGCGTGTTGCCGTTCTCCCAGAGCTTGTCGAAGGCGTTGCCGACGGTGGGGCAGGACGCCAGGCCGCTGGTCGTGTCGGATTCACCGCACTTGGTCGAGACCCACAGCTCCACCAGGTCGGCCCTGCTGCGCTTCAGCCTCGAGGCATGCTTCACCATCCGGTAGGCGGCGCGCGAGGCGTTCGCGATGGTGTTGATGTCGCCGTTCTGCTCGATGGCGAAGCCTTCGACCGGCTTGCCGGACTTCGCGACGCCCTCGACGATGCGGCCGGTCCAGCCCGGCTCGATGCCGATGACGACGACGCCCGCGACGTTCGGGTTGCAGCCCGTGCCGATCAGCGTGCGGAAATGCAGGTCGAGGTCGGCGCCGAACTGCAGGCGCCCATAGGCGTGCGGGATGGCCAGCGAGCCCTTGATGTTGTTCGCCACCGCCTCGGCCGCGGCGTTCGACAAATCGTCGACGGGAAGGATGATGACGTGGTTGCGCACGCCCATCCGCCCGTTCTCGCGCCGGTAGCCTTCGAAGGCGCCCTTGAGGTTCATGCTCATCGGTCGCGGCCCCTTACCAGCGCTTCGTCTTGACGTTGTGGACGTGCAGGTGCTCGCCCGCGCCGATGTCGGCGACCGCGCGGCCGATGTCCACGCCGTACTTCACGATGGTGTCGCCCTTGGCGATGGGCCTGATCGCCAGCTTGTGGCCGATCGGGATGTTCGATTTCGCGTCGAACTCGATCATGCGGTCCTGGTCCATGATCCAGCCATTGAGGCGGGTGCCGGCCGTCAGGCCTTCCACCACCACCACGCCGACGCTGTCGCCTTCGTCATGGACGACGAAATGGATCGTCATCGCGCTTCCTTCCCCCGTGTTCCTGCGAGCGGCGCGCAGCCTAGGGGCGCGGCCCGGGCGCATCAACCGCCCCGGGCGCGAAGACCTGGCGGGCCGGCAGCGCCGCCGGGACCACCCGCGCCTCGAAGGGCGTGCCGTCATTGGCGCGGGCATGGCCGGGGAAGGCCTGGGCGCCGGCGGGCAGCAGGGTCTCGGGGCGGGCCACCTCGCAATAGAGGTGCTTCGCCTCCTCCGGCCGCACCGCGATCCAGTCGGGATCGTCGAAGCTGCCGGCATAGACGCCGGCGGCGCCCGGGAAGCGCTCGAAGGTCAGGAACAGCTTGGTGCCGCAGGCCGCGCAGAAATGCACATGCACCAGCCTGCCGCTGCCGGTGGAGCGGTGGTCGTAGGTGGCGGGCGTGCCGCGCGTGACCCGCAGCGCCGCAAGGTCGAAGACCGGCTCCACCATGTAGGCCGAGCCGGTGGCGCGCTGGCACCAGCGGCAATGGCAGACCGTGACGCGCAGCGGCGGCGCCGTCACCTCGAACCGCAGCGCGCCGCAGATGCAGCCGCCGGCGTGATTGACCATCCCAGCCTCCTTCCGGCCCCGCGGGCGCCGTGGCAATAAGCGTCCGGCGCAGAGGAGCAAGCAGGATGGCCGGCGTCTACTGGTACGACGGGCGGTGGATGACCGAGGAGCCGAAGCTGACCGGCCCGATGGACCATGCCTTCTGGCTCGGCTCCGTCATCTTCGACGGCGGCCGCAGCTTCGGCGGCGTGGCGCCCGACCTCGACCTGCACTGCGCGCGCGCCGTGCGCAGCGCGGAAGCCATGCTGATGAAGCCGAAGCTCGACGCCGCCGCGATCGAGGCGCTGTGCCGGGAGGGCCTGCGGCGGATGGGCCCCGACGCCGTCACCTATATCCGGCCGATGTTCTTCGTCCGCCGCGGCCTCGGCGCCGCGCGGCCCGATCCCGACAGCACCGATTTCGTGCTGGCGATCTACGACAGCCCGCTGCCGCCCTTCGCCGGCTTCTCGGCCTGCCTCGCGCCCTTCCGCCGCCCGGCGCCGGACCAGGCGCCGACCGACGCCAAGGCGTCCTGCCTCTATCCCAACGGCGCGCGCGCCACGGCCTGGGCGGTGGAGCGCGGCTTCGACAACGCGATCGTCTGCGACACGGACGGCAACGTCGCCGAATTCGCCTCGGCCAATGTGATGTTCGCCAAGGACGGCGTGGTGGTGACGCCGGCCGCCAATGGCAGCTTCCTCGCCGGCATCACGCGGCGCCGCGTGCTGACCCTGCTGGCCGAGGCCGGCGTGAAGACCGAGGAGCGCACGGTGCGGCCGGAGGAACTCGACACGGCCGACGAGATCTTCTCGACCGGCAACTATGCCAAGGTGCTGCCCTGCACGAACTACAACGGCCGCGCGCTGCAGCCCGGGCCCTTCGCGCGCCAGGCGCGGGACCTCTATTTCGCCTGGGCCGAGGCGAATTGGCGCATCCTGCCCAAGGCGGCGTGACGGCGGGGTGTCGCAGGCTTCACGTGGCGGGGGGCGCCGCGGCGCTTGACCCTGCCACGGGGGCAAGCCCCATCTTCCGGGGCACCAACCCCAGGGGGTGATGCCATGCTGCGCTTCCACATCGCGAACATGACCTGCGGCGGCTGCGCCAAGGGCGTCACGGCGACCATCCGCGCCGCCGCGCCGGCGGCCGCGGTGACCATCGACCTGGAAAAGCGGGAGGCCGCGGTGGAGGGCGCGCCCGACGCCGCCGCCATCGCCGCCGCGCTGCGCGAGGATGGGTGGGAGGCCGAAGCGCGCGCGGGCTGAACGCCCGCCCGGCGGCGCACCGCCGATCCACGCGGCCGGGCCGCGGCGTCGCGGGGCGGGGCGCCATGCGGCGACGTGCGCCCCGGTCGACCCCGCGTCGCGCGAAGGCTTCAGCCCTTCGGCGGTTCCGCGGCGGCACGGGCCAGCGCGACGGCCTGGCGCAGCACCTCGGCATCGCCGATGTGGTTCGCCAGCAGCAGCACCAGCCGCGCATCCAGCCGGCGGGACGCGGCCTCGTCCAGCCCGCGATGCGCCTCCACCAGCAGGGCGAAGAGCGCGTCCGGGTCGGCGATGCGCGGCGTGGTGTCGAGCGCGCTCATGCCGCCACCGCCGCGGCGACGCGGCCCAGCGCGCGGTCCAGCGCGGCGCCGATCGCGGCCGGGTCGGGATCGGCGAGGCGCGCGGCGACGTGCTGGTCCGGGCGCAGCAGCACCGCCCCGCCCGCGGGCGCGCCGAAGCGCAGCGCGGCGAGCCCCGCATGGTCCCACAGCGCGCCGGGGATGTCCTCGGCCGCGACGAAGATGGCCCGCAGCCCGCCGGGCAGGGCGGCGACCAGCGCCGCGTCGGGCGGGCCGAAGACCAGCAGCGCGAAGCCGTCGCCCAGGTGCCGCAGCAGCCAGTCCGCGCGGCCTTCATGCAGCACCGGCGCATCGGGCGCCGGCGCGCCCGGCAGCGCGCCGCCGTGCCAGGCGCCGTGGTCCGGGCTGCTCAGCGGGCTGTCGGCATAGGTCGTCGGGCGCGAGAGACGTCCCGAATTGACCAGCGGTCTCGCGAAGGCGTGGCGCGCCGACAATTCGAGCACGGCGTCGCGATAGGCCCGCGCGGCGTCGGTCTTGGGCGTGATGAAGTCGGTGCTGCGCGTCGAGTTCAGGATGTTCTCGTCCGCCGCCGGCACGCGTTCCGCGTCGTAGCTGTCGAGCAGCGCTTCCGGCGCGCGGCCGCCCAGCACGAAGGCCAGCTTCCAGGCCAAATTGTCCGCGTCCTGCACGCCGGAATTGCCGCCGCGCGCGCCGAAGGGGCTGACCTGGTGCGCCGAATCGCCCGCGAAGATCACGCGCCCATGGCGGAAGCGTTCCAGCCGGCGGCAGCGGAAGGTGTAGACGGAGACCCATTCCAGTTCGAAGGGCACCTCCGCGCCGAGCATCGCCCGGACGCGGGGGATCACCTTCTCGGGGCGCTTCTCCTCCTCCGGGTCGGCGTCCCAGCCGAGCTGGAAATCGATGCGCCAGACATCGTCGGGCTGCTTGTGCAGCAGCACGGACTGGCCGGGATGGAAGGGCGGGTCGAACCAGAACCAGCGCTCGGTCGGGAAGCCGACGTCGCCGCGGATCACCACGTCGGCGATCAGGAAGCGGTCGCGGAAGACCTGGCCGGTGAAGGGCAGGCCGAGGCTTTCGCGGATGAAGGACCGCGCGCCGTCGCAGGCCAGCAGCCATTCGGCGTGCAGCGCGTAGGCGCCGTCCGGCGCCTCGACCGAGAGCGTCGCGCCATCGTCCCGCGCGGCGACGGATGCGATGCGGTGCTTCCAGCGGATCTCGACGCCGGCGGCCTCGGCGGCGGCGACCAGCCATTCCTCGGCGTAGTATTGCTGCAGGTTCACGAAGGCGGGGTATTCGTGGCCTTCCTCCGGCAGCAGGTCGAAGCCATAGGCTTCGCGGTCGCGGTGGAAGACGCGGCCGGTCTTCCAGGTGATGCCCTTCGCCGTCATCCGCGCGCCGAGGCCGAGCCGGCCGAACACCTCCAGCGTGCGCTTGGCGAAGCAGATGGCACGGCTGCCGAGCGAGACGGTGTCGTCCTCGTCCAGCACCAGGACCGCGACGCCGTGGCGCGCCAGGTCGAGGGCAAGCGTCAGCCCGACCAGCCCGGCGCCGGCGATGACGACGGGGTGGCGGGCCTCGGCGCCGGGCAGCGGGGCGGGCCGGTAGCGGGGGTTGGCGTAGGTGCTGGGCATGGCTCAGAGCTTCGCGCGGGCCAGCGCGGCGTCAAGGGCGGGGGCGTTCCGGCGGGCCGCCGGCCATGCCACAACCCCCCGGTGCCCGAACCCCCGCAATCCGACCTGGTGCTCTATCGGCTGATGCTGGTCGCGGGCTTCGTCGGCCAGGAATTCGCGCGGCGCTTCGCGCATCACCGGCTGACCCTGCTGGAATGGCGCGTGCTGCTGGAACTGCACCGCGAAGGGCCTGATGCCGCCGCGGCCATCGCGCGCCGCACCGGCCTCTCGGCCATGAATGTCAGCCGCGCCGTGGCCGCGCTGATCGAGGCGAAGCGGGTGGAGCGCGCGCCGGATCCCGGGGATGGCCGCCGCCACCGCCTGGCGCTGACCGCCCGCGGCCGGGCGCTGGTGGCGCGCGTGCTGCCCGAGGGCGAGGCGCTGGAACGCGCGCTGCTGGAAGCGGTGCCGCCGGCCGACCGCCCGGCGCTGGCGGCCGCGCTGGCCGCCATGCTGGACCGCGCGCGGGACCTTGCCCTCGACGTCAGAAGCCGAAGGGATCGCCACCGGGCGGGTCCTCCGCGCTGACCGGCGCTTCCGACCAGGCGATCACCTGCGCGCCGTGGTCCGACCGCAGCGACAGCCTGGCCCCCGGCTCCACCACGATGAAGCCCGCCGCCTCGGCGCGGGCTTGGGTGCCGGCGGCGGGTTCGGCCACCAGGTCGCCGGCCACCACGAACAGGTCCAGCCGGTCGCGCGTGGCAAAGCGCGGGATGCGCGCGCCGGGCAGCATCGCCAGCATGGCGCAGCGGCGGTCCGTCCCGGTGCCCTGGTAGTCGAAGACCATCCGGCGGGTGACGCCGGGCAGACGCGTCGGCATCGCCACCAGGGTAGCCAGCGGGATGTTCAGGTCCGGCGGGTCCTCGGGGCGCGGGTTGACGATGGCGCCGCGCTGGCTGCCGGTGTGCAGGTCCATCTCGGAGGGCGTCTCCTCCGGGTAGATCACCGGCGCTTCCAGGCGCGAGGCCAGCAGGCAGCCGCCATAGGACATCGCGTCATGCGTGGCGCCGGCCAGGTTGATGCCGAAGCCCTGGCGCATCGGGCCCGCATAATCGTCCAGGCTGCCCGACAGGAAGAAGGAACTCGCCACGCCCAGATGCTGGTGCAGGCCGGTCTTCGTCATCGGCTCGAAGCGCACCAGGCCCAGGAATCTGCCCTTCTCGCGGTCGCCATAGACCATCCGCAGCGCGAGCCCCCGGCGGCCGGCCTCGCCCCAGGGCAGGTCCTCCGCCTGCCGCGCGAACAGGCCGCCGCCGCGGATCGCGGCGGGATGCACGATGGCGGGAGCGCTCATTCCGCCCTCCTTGGAAAGATCGTCACAAATGTTATGATCGGCGCGGAGAGGCGCGGCCGCAAGATGCCGCGCCAGCGGGAGGTGTCCGATGAACGCAGCCGTGACCGGCCGCAGGTCGCTGATGGGGGCCGCCCTCGGCGCGGTGCTGGCCGCACCGGGCATCGCCCGCGCGCAGGGCGCGCCGCCGACGCTGCGGCTGGCGCATGTGGCGCCCGGCCGCAGCGACTACCAATCCGCCGCCGAGCGCATGGCCGCCGCGGCGCGGGAACAGGTGGCGGTGAACATCCTGCCCGGCGGCAGCCTCGGCGACCTGACGCAGCTCTGGGCGCAGCTGCGCACCGGCGCGATCGACCTGCACCTGATCGACATCGGCGGCCTGGTGGCGCTGCGCGAAGGCCGGCGTTTCGGCGTGCTGCAGGTGCCATTCCTGTTCCGCGACCAGGCGCATTGGGATCGCTTCGTGGCAAGCGACCTGCTGCGGGAGATGATGGCGCCGGTCGAGCAGGCGGCGGGCATCCGCTATGTGGGCTATCTCGGCGCGCGCTCGCCGCGGGCGCTGTCCACCACGCGGCGCGCGGTGCAGGCGCCGGGGGATCTCGCGGGGCTCAAGCTGCGCACGGCGGAGATGCCGGCGGTGGTGGAGGCCTTCCGCCGCTGGGGCGCGGCGCCCACGCCGCTGCGCGCGCCGGAGGTCTACAACGCCTTGCAGACCGGCCTCGTGGACGGCCAGGACAATGGCGTGACCGACACCGTCTCGGCCGGCTATGCCGACATCCAGCGGCATTTCGCGGCGCTCGACTACCTCCGCTCCGGCATGGGGGTCTGGGCGTCCGTGCCGGCCTGGACGCGGATCGGGCCGGCGCGGCAGGAGGCGCTGCGGCGCGCCTGCGCCACCGCCGCCGCCGAGACCGACGCCGCGCTTGAAGGCGCGATGCGCGAGGCCTTCGCCGCGCTGGCGACCAAGGGCGTCGCGGTGACGCGCCCCGACCCCGCGCCCTTCCGCGCCGCGCTGGAAGGCTGGATCGCCGAGGCCGACGGCAATCGCTGGCCGGCCGGGCTGCACGCCCGCATCGCCGCGCTGTGACGCCGCCCGCCCGATGAGCCTGCCGGAGCGCCTGCTGGACCGTGCCCTGTCGGCGCTGCTGCCGCTGCTGCTGGCCGGGCTGGTCGGGCTGACGCTGGCGCAGGTGGCGCTGCGCTACCTCGCCGGCCAGTCGCTGGCCTGGGCGGAGGAGGCGGGGATCGTGCTGATGATCTGCCTCGCCTGGGGCGGCGTCGCGCTGCTGTGGCTGCGCGATGCGCATATCGCGATCGACTGGCTGCCCTCGCAGCTCGGCCCGCGCGGGCGGGGCGTGCTGCTGGGCGCGATCGACCTGCTGGCGCTGGCCGGCGCGGCGACGCTGGCGGTGCTGGCGCAGGGCGCGATCGACATCTTCTGGGACATCGACCTGCTGGCGCTCGGCATGCCGGCGGCGGTGAAATACCTGCCGGTGCAGATCGGCGCGGGGCTGCTGGCGGTGGCGGCGGCGCTGCGCTTCCTGCGGCGGCTGCGCGGATGACGCTCGATCTGGCGCTGCTGTTCGGCGGGCTGCTCGGGCTGCTGTTTCTGGGCGCGCCGGTGTTCCTGGCGATGGGCGGGGCGGCGGCGCTCTATGCGCTGGTCTTCCCGGATCGCGTGCCGGTCCTCGCCCTGGTGCAGGGCTTCGTGCAGGGCATGGACAGCTTCGGCTTCGCGGCCATCCCCTTCTTCCTGCTGGCGGGCGAGCTGATGATGGCGGGCGGCGTCTCCGCGCGGCTGGTGGCGGTGGCGCAGGTCTGGCTCGGCCATTGGCGGGGCGGGCTGGCGCAGGCGAATGTGGGTGCGAACCTGGCCTTTGCCGGCATCTCCGGCAGCGCGGTGGCGGATGCGGCGGCGATCGGGGCCACCATGATCCCGGCGATGAAGCGCAGCGGCTATCCGGCAGGCTTCGCGGCGGCGCTGACGGCATCCGCCGCCGTGCTGGGGCCGGTGATCCCGCCTTCCATCCCGCTGCTGCTCTTCGCGCTGATCACCGACACGCCGCTGATCCCGCTGTTCCTGGGCGGCGTGGTGCCCGGGCTGCTGATCGCGGTCGCGCTGATGGCGACCTGCTGGTGGCAGGCGCGCAGGCGCGGCTTCCCCGCCGCGCCGCGCGCGCCCTGGGCGGAGCGCGGGCGCGTCACCTGGGGGGCGGCGCCGGCGCTGCTGATGCCGCTGGTTGTGCTGCTGGCGCTGCGCGGCGGCGCCGCGACGGCGAGCGAGGTGGGCGCGGTGCTGGTGGCCTATGCCGTGCTGCTCGGCGTCTTCGTCTATCGGGGGCTGGATGCGCGCGGCTTCGGGCAGGCGCTGTCGGCGGCGGCGCGGGACAGCGCGCGGGTGCTGATCGTGGTGTCCTGCGCCGGCGTCTTCGCCTGGATCCTGGTCGCGCTCGGCATGGGGGAGGGTGTCGCGCGTCTGGTCGGCGGCATCGCGGAGGGCCCGGCGCAGACCATGCTGGTGATCGGCGTGCTGCTGCTGGTGCTGGGCCTGGCGCTGGAGCCGGTGACGGTGCTGATCGTCTGCGGCCCGGTGCTGATGCCCGCCGTGCTGGCGGCCGGCGTCGATCCCGTGCATTTCGGCGTGGCGCTGGCGGTGGGGTCCACGATCGGCCTGGTGACGCCGCCGGTCGGCGTGCTGATCTACCTCGGCGCGACCCAGGCGCAGGCGCCGGTGGCCGAGGTGATCCGCGAATTGCTGCCCTTCATCCTGGTGCTGTCGCTGGTGTTCCTGGCCGTGCTTCTGGTGCCCGCCGTGACGCTGGCGCTGCCGGGGGCGCTGCTGCCGCCCTGGCGGTAGCGGGGCCGGGGGCAGCGCCCCCGCCAGCCGGGGCGGGTCGCCGCAGGCGGGCCAGGGGCGTGCCTGCCGCGCGCGAAGCGCCGCCCGGCCCGGGCGCCCTGCGCGCGGCGCTACCCATGCACCTCCGCGCTCTTCATCGGCGTGCCCTTCTCCAGCGCCTGCCACATCTCGACGTCGCGCTCGGCGGTCCAGATGCGCGGGTGGTCGAGGCCCTGCGCCTCGTCGAAGGCGCGCGTCACGTTGAAGGGCATGCAGTGCTCGAAGATCACCCAACTGCCGTAGCGCGGGCGCATGAAGCCCATGCAGTCGTCGTAGATGTCCTTCAGGCCCCAGCCCTTCGCGACACCCTCTCGCACCCGGCCGAACAGGTCCGAGGTGAAGGCGCGCGTCCCGGCGATCGCCTCCGCGCAATCCCCCTTCGTCATCAGCGCGCGGCCGCGGCCGGGGACCATGCGTTCCGCGCCGAGTTCGGAAATCGCATCCAGCGTCGCCGGCCAGTCGGCGAAATGCGCATCGCCGCAATAGGGCGTGGCGCCGAATTCCACCGTGTCGCCGGCGAACAGCACCTTCTCCCTCGGGCACCACACCACCGTGTCGCCGGCGGTGTGGCTGCGGCCGATATGGATCACCTGCGCCTCGATCTCGCGCCCGCCTTCGGCGCGCAGCCACAGCGTCATGCGCTTGTGGAAGGTATGGCTCGGCCAGGTCAGGCCGGGGATCGTCTCCCTGCCGCGGAACAGGCGGGGGAAGCGGCCGATCTCGCTGTCCATGTCCTGCCGGCCGCGCTCCACGATCAGGTCGCGCGTGGCGTCGGACGCGATGACGGCCGGGCTGCCATAGCCCGCGACGCCCAGCACCCGCACCGCGTGGTAATGCGTCAGCACCACCTGCGCGACGGGCGCGGCGCTGACGCCGCGCAGCTTCGCGATCACGTCCTGCGCCATGGCCGGCGTGGCCTGCGCATCCACCACCACCGCGCCGTCGCGCCCGGCCAGCACGCCGGAATTCGGATCGCCCTCCGCCGTGTAGGCGTAGAGCCCCGGGGCGAGCTCGTCGAAGGAGACCGTCTTCTCGGCCAGGTCGTTGGTGGAGGCGAAGCCCGACATGCTCTGTTCCCGTGCGGCGGCGTTGCCTCGCAGCTTGGCACGCGGCGCGCGGCGGGCAAGCCGGCGGCGCGGGTGGGCGGAAGATGACCGAGAATCACATTTGCACGGGTCGAAGGCGGGCGTAGCCTTCCCTTCCAGGAGGGCAGGGTAAGGGCGCTCCAGGAAAGCGTGGGTCAATGAGCCGCAACACGAGCCTCACACCGCTGCCGGGCGCCTGCGCCGCCTGCGCCGTCCGCCCCTTCGCGCTGTTCCGCGTGGTGCCGCAGGCCCGCGTGGGAGAGATCGCCCGGGTCCGCACCGGGGTGCGCCTGGTCCGGGCGGGGGAGGCGATCCGCGACGGGGTCTTCACCCTCTATGCCGGCTGGGCCTTCTCCTGGACCGCGACGCCGGACGGGCGGCGGCAGGTCCTGGATTTCCACCTGCCCGGCGACCTGGTCGAGCGCACCGAGGACGGGGCGGAGGTGGAGGCGCTGACCGATGCCTCCTTCTGCATCCTCTCCCGCGACCGGCTCTGCGACTTCATGGCGCGGGAGACGTCGCTGGCGCTGTCCTATGCCGACGGCCTGTCGCGCGACCGCGCCCGGCTGCGGGAGAGGCTGACCAGCCTCGGCCGGCGCGATGCCGTGGGGCGCGTGGCGCATCTGCTGATCGAGCTGCATGGGCGGCTGCTGCGCCGCGGCGGCGGCGACGCCAAGGGCGCGGCGGTGCCGCTGAAGCAGGCGCATATCGCCGATGCGCTGGGGCTTTCGGTGGAGCACGCGAACCGCGCGCTGGCGGTGCTGCGCAAGGACGGGCTCGCCAGCCTGCAGAAGGGCCGGCTCGACATCCTGGACCGCGAGGGGCTGGAGGAGGTGGCGGGCTGGGCCCCGCTGCCCGCGCCGCAGCCGCTGGCGCCGCGGATGATGGCCGGGTAGAGCGTGATCGCCGAAGGGCGGAACGCCCGAAGGCGTGAATCACGCGACAAGGAAAGCTGGAGCGCGATCGCCGAAGGGCGGAGCGCCCGAAGGCGTGGAGCACGCGACAAGGAAAGCTGGAGCGTGATCGCCGAAGGGCGGAACGCCCGAAGGCGTGGACCGCGCGACAAGGAAAGCAGGAGCGTGATCGCCGAAGGGCGGAGCGCCCGAAGGCGTGAGTCACGCGACACGGCAACAGGCGGGACCGAGACCGGCCATCCGCGCCGCGCCGATGATGGTCCGGCGTGGCGCGGGCGGGCGGTTCCCCCCGCCGGCATCCCGGCGCTATCCTGCGGCCGGATCGAACGTGCCGAGCCCCGCCGATGACGCCGCGCCGCGCCCTTCTGCTGTTGCTGATGCTGCTGCTGCCGGGGTTGGCGGCGGCGCAGGGCGATCCGTCCTTCAACCTGGTGAACCGTGGCCAGGTGGCGATCGCCGAGGTCTATGTCTCCCCGGTCACCGAGCAGTTCTGGGGGCGCAACCGGCTAGGCACGGACCAGCTGGCGCCCGGCCGCAGCCTGCCCGTGCGCCTGCCGCGGGACGCCGGGTGCCGCCAGGATGTGCGTGTGGTCTTCGCCGATGGCCGGTCCGAGGAGCGGCGCGAGCTGGACACCTGCGGCATCGTGGACCTGGCCTTCGGCGGCGGCGCGCCGGCGCCGCAGGCGGCACCCCAGCAGCCGGGGGGCCGGGCGCCGCAGGGCGGCAGCGGCAATCCCTCCTTCCACGTGGTCAACCACGGCACCGTGGCAATCCGGGAGATCTACGTCTCCTCCGTCCGCGACACCCATTGGGGCGAGGACCGGCTGGGCGCGGACACGCTGCCGCCCGGGCGATGGCTGGCGGTGCGGCTGCCCGTCAACGACTGCCTGAACGACATCCGCGTGGTCTGGATGGACGGGCGGCAGGAGGAACGCCGGCAGGTCGACACCTGCCCCCTGGTGAACCTGGTCTTCCGCTGATCCGGCGCGGCGTTCGCGTTCCAACCCGCGCACAGCACGCCGCCCGCCATCAGGGCCGGAAGGACAGCGCGGCGTTGGGCGAGCGGCGGCGCCATTGCGCCAGCAACTGGCCGGGCTCGATGGGCAGCGCCCGGCCGGGGCCCGGGTCGAGCACGGCCAGCGCCTCGGCCATGCGGTGGCGGGACAGTCGCAGCGTTTCGTCGCGCACCGGCAGGCGCTGCGGGGACAGGCCGTAGACGGTGGGGTTGGTGTTGATCTCGTAGATCACCTCCTGCCCGCCGACGGTCGCGTGGTCGGCGCGGCCCCATTCGATGCCTGCGACCTCGAAGGCGGGGCGCAGCGCCTCGGCATGGATGTTGGCGGCCACCTCCTCGTATTCGCGGCGGAACATCTCCTCGCTGGCGAGGCCCGCCGTCCCGTACTTCACGCACCAATTGTCCTCGATCACCGCGTGGTCGGTGGAGATCGCCGCGCCGATCCGCCAGGTGCCGTACTTGCGCCAGACGCCGGGGGCGATCGGTTCGGCGCAGAACTCCACCACGATGACGCCGGCCGGGCAGAAGCCGGCCGAGGGCAGCGCGGCGATTGCCGCTTCCAGGGCCGCCTGGTCGCGGATCATCCGGCCGATCGGGCGGGCGTGGTCGGCCTCCACCCGCAGGAAGACGGGAAAGCGGGCGGGCTCGGGATCCTCGCTGGCGCGCCAGGCGCGAAAAGGGTTCATGCCGAGCCGGTGCAGGCGCAGCAGCAGCGTGTAGCGGTCCAGCACGAGAAGCGGGTCGTTCAGGCAGGGCAGGCCGGCGGCCAGCACCTGCCGGCGGATCTCGGCGGTGATCCGGCGCTCATGCGGGGTCAGGCGCTCGATGTCGGTCAGGATGTAGGCGGCATGGGGAAGGGCCTCGGCCCTCCAGAACACGTCGTAGGGCATCGGCCGGATCTCCGGCATGCCGGGGGTGGTGCGGTCCTCGGCCAGGGCGCGGATGGTGTAGGCGTGATGGGGGGTGGTGACGAAGACCAGCATGCGGGATCCGTGGGGCAGCGGTGGTGCAAGGCCGGCCGGCCCCGCCGCGAAGGCATGGATGCCGCATGCAGGATGACACTTCCATGGCTGATCCGCCGCTATCGCTGGCGTCGCACCCACGCAAGGCCGCGCGGCTGCCCCCCCGCGGCACCTTGGCGCGCTCACCGAGCCCTTTACGACACGATTTTGTGACCATATGCTGGCTTGACTGTAATTCTTCTAGGGGTGTGACAGCATGGAACCCGCGTCGCCGGCTGATACGATGGAAGGCGCGCTGGCCCGCCTCCGCACGGAGGAGTTGATCGGCTTCGTCGCCGATCGGCAGGGCCTTTCGCGCAGCGCCCAGCAGAAGACCGGTCTGCGGAAGCCGCCCCCGCCGCCGCCGCCGCTCCCCTGAGAGCTTGTGAATTAATGCCCGACAGCGCCAGCGTCGCCAGGAAAAGGCGGGCGTTATCAACGGGCATTGATGCTCAAGCTCGATTTTTTCACACACTCTGAGGCCGCCCCGGGCGCCGCCCGCGCCGCGGCCTGGCGGCAGGTTCGCGCGATCCTGCCGCCGGGCCGCGCTGGGCCGGAGCGGTCTCGGCATGGCCTTCCCCACTGAACGATGCGTATCCCCGCCACCCCCGCCATTTCCGACGCCGCCCTGCCGCGGCCTTCCGCCGTGCGGGGCCGGGCCGTCGATGCCGCGGTGCGGCTGCGCCTCGCCGCAAGCCTGCGCAGCCTGGCCGTCGCCGCCTCAGGCCGGATTCCCTGCGCGCCGGATGCGATCCACAGCCTGGCCGATGCCGTCACCGCGCATCCGGTGCGGCCCGCCGTGATGGCCCACTACACGGAAGCCGTCTCCGCCATCGCTGCCGGCGATGCGCCCGCGGCCGCGGCGTCCCTCGCCGCGCTGGCCGACCCGGCGCTGTGCGCGCCCGCCACGCCGCGGACCGTCACGCTGCGGGCGGAGGATCTGGGCCCGGCCCTCGGCGCCTATGCGCGGCTGCTGGACGAGGAGGAGGGCGGCGCGCTCGGCCTGCTGCCCGTGGACGCCGTGACGCTGGCCGCGGCGCCGGCGCGGATCGAGGCGGCGCTCGGCCTGCTCGGGCCGGACCTCGCCGGCGAGATCCGCGCCCTGGTGCCGGAGATCGTGCTGGTGCGCTCCGCGCCCGAGGCCGCGCTGCGCTTCGACGGCACCACGACCTTCTACCTGTGGGGCGCGATCGCGCTGAACCTCGGGTCGCAGGCCACCGATGTCGCGCTGGCCCAGGCGCTGGCGCATGAAAGCGGGCATGCGCTGCTGTTCGGCCTGACGCTGGGCGGGCGGATGGTGGAGAACCCGGACGAGGACCGCTTCGCCTCCCCCCTGCGGGAGGATCCGCGGCCGATGGAGGGGCTGGTGCATGCCGCCTTCGTGCTGGCGCGCATGCATCTCTCCGCCACGGCCATGCTGGACGGCCGGGCGCTGGACGCGGCGCAGCGGGCCGAGGCGGCGGCGGCGCGGGCGCAGGCCGAAGCCGACTACCGCGCCGCCCTGCCGGTGATCCGCGCCCATGCCCGCTTCACCGAGGCGGGCGGGTGCGCCTTCGCGCTGGCCGAGGGCCACATGGGCTGAGCGGCGCTACGGCGCGCCGGCCAGCGTGTGCACCATCAGGTCGTTCTCGCCCTTCTGCACCGTCTCCCCGCGCTGGTTCCCAAGGTCGAAGCCGAGCGTCAGGATCCCGCGCGCCGGGTTCTTCGTCAGCCGCTTCGACAGCAGCTCGATCCGCGCCGCGATGCGGTCGCCGACCAGGATCGGGCCCGCAAAACTCCAGCGCCAGTTCAGCGAGACGATGGCGGCGAAGCGGATCGGCGCGCGGTTCTTCAGCCCATCGCAGAGCGCCAGCCCCAGCAGCCCATGCGCGACGCGCCCCGGATAGCCGAGCGCGCGGGCATACTCGTCATCCATGTGGATCTCGAAAAAATCGCCGGACAGGCCGGCGAAGGCCAGGATGTGGCCCTCGGTCACCGTGATGCCGCCGATCTCGATGACGAGGCCCGGATGCGCCTGTTCGTAGCGCAGCAGCGCGGGGTCGATCTGCATCACAGCCTCTGCAGGTGCAGGCCGCCGTCGACGTGGAAGGCGTCGCCGGTGGAAAACGGGATGGCGCCGGTCAGCAGCGCGGCGACCGCCTTCGCCACATCCTCCGGCTCGCCCCAGCGGCGGATCGGCGACAGGCCGCCGGCGATGCGGCCGCTGTAGCGATCGGCGACGGGGGCGGTCATGTCGGTGCGGATCACGCCCGGGCGGATCTCGTAGACCGGGATGCCGTCCTCGGCCAGCCGCAGCGCCCAGCAGCGCGCCACCATGCTGACCGCGGCCTTGCTGGCGCTGTATTCCGTGCGCTCGGGGCTCGCCTGCGTGGCGTTGGCGGAGGAGATGAAGACCACGCCGCGCGGGCCGCGCGATGGCGCCTCCTCGGCCAGCATGCGGCCTGCGGCCGCCTGCGTCACGAAGAAGGGCGCGCGGGCGTTGATCTCCATGCAGCGGTCCCAGGAATGCGGCGACATCTCCAGCGGATCGCCCCGGCGCAGCGCGCCGACGCCGGCATTGTTCACCACCGCCTCGATCCCGCCGCGCTCCGCCCAGGCCCAGGCGAGCAGGGGCGGGATGGCGTCGAGGTCCGCGAGGTCCGCCACGCGGAAGCCGAAGCTGCCGCCCGCCGCCGCGACGGCGGCCGCCGTCTCCTCCGCGCCGTCTTCCACCACGTCGCAGCCCAGCAGGTCGTAGCCGGCGGCGGCGAGTGCCGCGCAGATCGCGCGCCCGATGCCGCGGCGCGCGCCGGTGACGAAGGCGACGGGCCGTGCCGTGCTCATGGCGCGAAGGCCCGGTCGCGCAACGCTTCGGCGTGACGGTTCATCCCAGCAACTCCCTCGCCATGATCACCCGCTGGATCTGGTTGGTGCCTTCGTAGATCTGCGTGATCTTCGCGTCGCGATAGAGCCGTTCCACCGTGACCCCGCGGATGTAGCCGGTGCCGCCATGGATCTGCACGGCATCGGCCGTGCGCGCCACCGCGGCGTCGGCGGCGAAGCATTTTGCCATGCTGGCTTCCAGCGTCGCGCGCTCGCCTCGGTCCAGCCGCTCGGCGGCGTCGCGCACCATCAGCCGCGCCGCATGCGCATCCTTCGCCATGTCGGCGATCATGAAGCGGATCGCCTGCTGCTCCGCGATCGGCTTGCCGAACTGCACGCGGGACTTGGCGAAGGCGATGCTCTCCTCCAGCGCGCGCTGCAGGATCCCCACCGCGAGCGCGGCGATGCCGATGCGGCCCTTGTCCAGCACCGACATCATCATGTGGAAGCCGCGGCCTTCCGGGCCGAGCAGCGCATCGGCCGGCAGCCGCACATCCTCGAAGCGCAGCCCCCCGACGGGGGAGGCGCGCTGGCCCATCTTGTGCTCCGCGCGCAACCGCTCGACGCCCGGCGCGTGCAGATCCACCAGGAAGATCGACATGCCGCGATGCCCGGCCTCGCGGTCGGTGCGCGCCAGCACGGCGGCGACATCGGCCAGCGGCGCCATGTGGATCCACATCTTGGTGCCGTCGAGGCGCCACCCCTCGCCATCCCGCCGCGCCCTGGTCTTCAGCGCGGCGAGGTCCGATCCCGCCTCGGCCTCGGTCAGCGCATAGGCGCAGGCGATGTCGCGCGCCAGCAGCGGCGAGAGCCAGCGCGCGCGCTGCGCCGCCGTGCCGTGCTGCGCCAGCAGCGTCGCCACCAGCTCCACCAGCCCCACCTGGTCGGCGACGGAGGCATAGCCGCGCGACAGCTCCTCCATCACCACGGCATAGGCGGCAACGCCGGCGCCGGCGCCGCCCATCGCCTCCGGCACGGTGATGCCGAACAGGCCAAGGCGCGCCAGCGCGCGATGGATGTCGTCGGGGAAGGCCTCCGTCTCGTCGAGCTCGGCGGCACGCGGCGCGATCTCGGCGTCGGCGAAGCGGCGCGCGGCATCGCGCAGCGCCGTGAGTGTCGCGTCCTCGGACACGCCGCCTTCTCCCTCCCTGTCCGGCGCAGCATGCCGCCGCGGCGGGCGCGGCGCCAGGGCACGGCCCGGCGGCGACGGCGCGCCGGGCGACGATGCCGGGTGCGGCCCCGCGCCCCCGGCCGTGTCCCCGATGCGCGGCAGGCCGGCGGCTTTCGCGAAAGCCGTGTCGGAAATCTTTACAGGTTTGTCGCAGGCGGGACGGCCTTGCGTCGGATTTCTTTACAGTCCGGTGGTGGTGGACACCCGCCCAACGCGCAAGCCACGGAAAAGACTGCGCTGTTGGCGCGTGGCACGGTGCATGCACTCCCTGCAACCGCAGCGCGTGGCTTTGCGTATGCATTCCGATATCAGAACAAAATTGGGTAGTTCAGGATGAGACGCTTCTCCGGCACCGCAGCCGCCGCGACCCTGGGCGCTGCCCTGCTGGCCTCGGCCCTTCCCGCTCAGGCCGCGGTGCTCGTCACCATTCAGGAAGTCGGCCCGGACGTGCTCATCTCGGGCTCCGGCACGGTGAACACGGCCGCCCTGATCCAGGACAGCTACACTGGCTGGTTCGGCCCGAACATCTTCCCCGCTGGTGCACAGATCCTTCTCGGCACGCTGCCGCCCGCCGAATTCGACACGATCCGCTACAGGGGGATCACCGGCCCCGCCAGCTTCGGCCCGGTCAGCGCCTATTTCATCGCCAGCAGCGGCGACGTGTTCGGCGTCAGCGGCGGGTCGGGCTTTCTTCACCTGCCGCTCTACGGGCCGGGGTTCACCAACCCCTATGTCTCGGGCACGCAGCTCTCGGCGACAGCCACGGTCAACAACGCCACCCTGCAGGACATGGGCCTGGTCGCCGGCACCTACACCTGGACCTGGGGCACGGGCGTGAACGCCGACAGCTTCACCGTCCAGATCGGTGCGGCCCCGCCCCCCCCGCCCACCCCGGTCCCCGGCCCCTCCGCGCTCGGTCTCTTCGCGGCCGCGATCGGCATGCTGGCCGTCGGCCGCCGCCGCCGCACCGGCGCCTGATACCGGGCTCACGAAGTCCCGACCTGCGGGCGCCGGAGGCGGCCGAGGCCGCGAATGCGGCCCGCCGCACCTGCGGCGAGCCAAGCCGCCGAATGGCGGCGCCGGCGCTTGAGGATGAAATGCGTCAGCATTTCATGAGCCCGGTCTGACGCGCAGGCGGCGCTAACAGGCTGCGGAAATTCGCCTCGGGAAGCAAAGGGAAAGGTCGAGGGGCTCCGCCCCTCGAGCACCCCGGCAGGAACCTGATGTTCCTGCACCTCCCCTAAATTATTGATATATGTTGTTAAATTTCGGGAAGGTCCA
>JAIYDD010000231.1 GCA_027487675.1 Acetobacteraceae bacterium
CCCATCTGGCGGACGAAGCCGGAGACGGCGCTCCGCGTCCGCATCCGCTGCGAAGCCGTGTTCGCCTGGGCGAAGGCGCACGGGTGGCGGCAGGGCGACAATCCGGCGCAGTGGCCGAACAACCTCAAGCCCCTTCTCGGGATACAGGGCGCGAATACGAAGCCCGAGCATCACGCCGCGCTGCACTGGCGCGACCTCCCCGCCTTCATGCGGCGGCTGGAAAAGGAAACCAGCACAAGCGCGCTTGCCCTGCGGTGGTCCATCCTGACCGCGGCCCGGACGAATGAGACGCTAGGCGCGACCTGGGCCGAGATCGACATGCAGGCGCCCGGCGGGCCGGTGTGGGTGATCCCCGGCGCGCGCATGAAGATGGGCGTTGAGCATCGCGTGCCGCTGTCGGATGGCGCGCTGGCCGTGCTGGCGCTGGCCGCGAAGCTGCGCCCCGAGGATGCCTGCCCGGATGCCTTCCTGTTCCCCGGCCGGGCAGGCTCGCGCGGCGGCAGGGTCGCGGGCGGGCGGCCCGATGCGAAGGGCGGCGGGCTGTCCAACATGGCGCTTCTGACGCTGCTGCGGCGCATGAAGATGGCCGGCGAATGCACGGCGCACGGCTTCCGCAGCACGTTCCGCGATTGGATCAACGAATGCACGGCGACGCCTTGGGCGGTGTCTGAGCAAGCCCTCGCCCATGCAGTCGGAAACGAAACCGAACGGTCCTATTCCCGAAGCGACCTCCTCGAGAAGCGCCGCACGCTCATGGCCGCATGGGCGGAATACTGCGCCAAGGCCCCGGCCAAAGTGGTGGGGCTGCCCGCGGCGCGGCGCGCTGCCGGCTAACCCGATCCGAGCCGGGGCGGCTTCCCCGGCAATCCAGGGCGGCGGGAACGGGCGGTTGCATCGCCCGCCCCGCCTGACCCCGACATGGTGGAGTGACCCACGATGACCGAGGCTAACGACACGATGACCGCGCCCGAGGCGGCCGGCAACGATGACGCCGAACTGCTCGCGATGATGCGCGACGCCCCGCCCGGGATGCGGCGCCTCATCCGCGCGGCGGTGGCGCGGCTGCGCGCGAACGCGAACCTGGACGCGCCCGAAGCAATGCGGCTTGGCGCCCTGGACCTCGAAAACGAGTGCGACCCGGAGGCGTGGCGCGAGGTTCACCTCGCCCGCGGTCCCGGCGATGCCATCGTGCGCACGCTGGGCAAGGCGCGGGACGTTGAAACGGAGGTCGATGGGTTCATGGACGTGCTGCACATGCTGGCCGGCCAGAAGTCCGACATTGACCCCGACACGCTCGGGACCATCGCCCTTGCCCTCAACGGGCATACCGACACGCTGATGGAGGCCGTCCGGGAGGCGGAGGCGCTAGCCCGCCCGCTGGCCCATGCCGAGCGCAAGGCGGCGGAAGCGGCCCGGAAGCAGTCTCTGGACCTGGACGCGGCCGGGAAGCTGCGGACGGCGGCGCGGCTGGCGAAGGTGGCGGCGGACATGCGGGCGGAAGCGCGGGCCGAGATGCGGGCGAAGCGCGCGGCGAAGCACGTCAACGGCGCTGCGGCGGCATGACGCGCCGGCCGGCACGGATCGGCTAGACTGCCATCGGCGGGGCTAGGCTGGCCCCCGAACGCCCGGACCCTCCGCGCCGGGCTGCCCCGCCGACCTTCAACGCGGAGCGCGCGGAGGCGCGAACAGTGGACGATCCCTCAGCAACCTCCCCGCGTCTCGTCAAGATTGGCAACTGGTCGTTGCGGGAAGCGGTGCAGTTGCCGCCCGGAGACGCCCCGGAGGCCGCCGAGGCATGGCTTGAAGGACGGCTTGCGTATCACGCTGAACTGCTGCGCGACGCCTCTACACAGGCGGAGTGGAACGCAGTTGTGGCAGAGATTTTGGGCAACTGGATCAAGCGGACATATCCAGGCGGCGCGACGACGAACCCTGCGTTGATCCTTGCTAGAGCCCGGCTGACGGAAGCGGTCCGCAAGGGGTTCGTGGCGGCGCCCAACCGTCCGCGCGCTACGCTTGTGGCGCTGGCGGACGCGCAACTCATATTGGCGAACATGGAAGGTCCGCCGCGCGTATTCCGTAATGGGGTGCCGGTCCCGCGGCGCAATGTCGTCCGCACCATGGCCGACGCCGCGCGCTGCATCGCCAACGTCGAGGGCGTGAACATGGAGGCCGCGCGCAAGCGCGCTGCACGGGCTTGCAAAGAGGCCGGCATCAAGCTGCCGCCGGGCAAGGTTTTTGGAAGAAACCCCCGGGCTTTAGTCCGTTAGCAGCGCCCTTGGCGCTCCCATAAATAGAAGGCCGTCCGCGGGACACCCCGCAACATAGGAGGACGGCTTGAACGCTCGCACCGACCTCGCCCCGCCGGAAATGGGGCGCATCCCTGACGCGCAAGCGCGCTTTGGCGTGTCGCGCTCTTGGCTGTATCGCGCCGCGCCGGATCATCCCGGCTTGCTGGTGAAACTCGGCAACTCGACGCTGGTGAACTTCGCGGTTCTGCGCGGCATCCTCGCCACGCTGCCCGCTGCCAGCGTCCGCCCCGAACGCAGCCGGGTGGCCGCATGATGCGCGCCGCGATCCTGGCGCCGCTCGCCGGCCCCGCCCTGTTGCTCGCGCTGATCGGCGCGCTGCGGCTTCTCACGATCCCCTGACGAAAAAGCCCCGCCGACGCGGGGCCGGGCGGGGCTTGGGTAGTGACGCGGGCAAACGTCACATAGCACTCAGGCGGTTCCGGTTCCAGCGCGGAGGGCATCGAAAGCCCCCCGAGATGCATTCTCATCTTTCCGAGTTTCACGCCGCATGGGCGGCAAGCCCGTTCCGCAGCGTCTTTGCTGGCGTGCCGCCATCCGCACCCATGCCGCCTATTGGCGCTGCGGTGATCCTGGACGATGGCGCAGAAGCCGATCCCGAGAGCGTGCGGCTTTGGGCCGACATGACGGACGAAGCCGCCGCCGCGGGCGCGTGCTTCGTCCTTCTGGCATCCGACCGCGGCACGCGTGACCGCGCAAAGGCTGCGCTGGCGGCAGAGTTGGCACGCCGCGCCAAGGCCCTCCGCGCCCGGTGCGGGAGGCGCGCCGACGCATGACGGAACGCCTGGACATTCCCGCCATTGCCGCGCGGCTGGCGGAGCGAATGCCGGAGTGGACGCGCCACCTGGCAGGCGAGCCGAACCGCGCGCTGTCAGGCCGCGACGAATGGCGATATGGCGGCAAGGGCAGCCTGTCCGTCATCGTCGCCGGCCCGAAGCGTGGGCAATGGTTCGACCATGAAGCCGGCCGCGGTGGTGACGCGCTGGGGCTGGCCGCGCATCTGCACCGGACTGCCATGCGGGAGGCGTTCCGGGGCGCGCTGGCATGGCTGGGCGAGGCGCCGCACCACCGCAGCGCCGCCGCGCTGCAACGCCCTGTAGCGCCGCCGGAGGCGCCGCGCGGGGCATGTGACGCGGCGGACCTCCGGAAGCGTTGGAGCGTCAACCTGGGCCGCGCGATCTGGCGCGAGGCGATGGCGCCCGCCGGCACGCTGGCGGAGGCTTACCTCGCGTCGCGCGGCCTGACGCTGCCGGCGGATGCGCCGCTCCGGTTCCATCCCTGCGCGTGGCGGAACTCAGACAACGGCGCGCCCGGCCCCGCCATGGTCGCCTTGATGACCATGCCGGAGACGGGCGAGCCCTGCGGCGCGCATGTGACCTATCTGCGCGCGGACGGTGGCGGCAAGGCGGATGGCGCGAAGCCGAAGATCATGCTCGGCGCCGCTGGCGTGATCCGCCTTGTCCCGGATGAGGAGGTGACAACCGGGCTGGGGCTGGCGGAGGGCATAGAGACGGCGCTCGCAGTCATGCAGCGCACGGGCTGGGCGCCGGTATGGGCCGCCACCAGCGCCGGAGCGATTGACCGCTTCCCCGTGCTGCCCGGGATCGAGGCGTTGACGATCTTCGCGGACGCGGACGGCGCCGGCATCAACGCCGCGCGGGCGTGCGGGCGGCGCTGGGCGGAGGCCGGTCGCGAGGCGCGGCTCCTCGCCCCGCCGGCTGGCGATTGGGACGACACGCTGCCCCGCGCGCCGGAGGCCGCTTGATGGACCACCACCACGACCCCGAAGCGGCCTTTCGCGAGGCCGGCGCGCGGGAAGAACGCTTCACGCCGCCGCGCGGGAAGCCCTACGGCCGGTTGCGCGTGCTGACGCTGGCGGACGCGCAGAACGCCCCCGCGCGCCGGTATCTGCTCCGCGGCCTGATTGCGCCGGGCGAGTTGTCGCTTTGGTGGGGCGCGCCGAAGTGCGGCAAGAGCTTCCTCTTGCTGCGCCTCGCCTATGGCCTCGCGCTCGGCGCCGGCATGTGGGAGCGGACCGCGAAGCCCTGCCGCGTGCTGTATGTGGCGGCCGAAGGCGAAGGCGGCTTCGCGGCGCGGCTGCTCGCGTTGCGCGACGTGATGGGCGATGCGGGCGAGGCGTTCCGCTACATCGCGCAGCGCGCGACGGTCGGGCCGCCGGCCGATGACCTGGCGGACGTGATCCGCGCCGCGCTCGACATGGGCGCGGACGTGATCGTGCTCGACACGCTGGCGCGGACCTTTGGCGAGGGCGACGAAAACGCCGCGCGCGACATGGGCGGCTTTGTCGCCAGCGTGGACAGGCTGCGGACCGAGACGGGCGCGCATGTCGCGATCATCCATCACGGGACGAAGGAAGGCGGATCGTCCCGCGGCTCCGGCGCGCTGGTCGGGGCGGCGGACCTGATCGTGAAGGTGACGAAGGGCGCGGAGGGCGAGGCCAGCCTCGCCACGGTGGAGGCCGCGAAGGACGATGCGGACGGCGCGACGCTGCCCTTCACGCTGCGGCTGGTGGACCTGCCGGCGGACGCGGAAGGCAACGCCCGGCGGACCTGCATCGCGGAGGAAGCCGAAGGCGACACGCGGCGCCGCAAGCCGCTGGGCAAGGTAGCGCGCGACGCCCTGACGGCGCTTGCGAACCTGATCCTGACGGAAGGGCAGCCGCTTCCGCCCGGCCCGCTGATGCCGCTCAACATGAAGGGCGTGCGGGAGGATCGGTGGCGGGACGAATGCGAGGCGCGCCGCCTGTCCCTGGCCGAAAACCCGAAGGACCGGGATCGCGTGTTCCGCCGCGCCGCCAAGGAACTGCGCGACGCGGGCGAAACCTTCATGCGGGATGGCTGGGCGTGGGTTGTCCGCGACCCGGGAGGCCCCGCGCATGGCTAGTCGGGGCGGATCGGGCGCGGACATAGATTTTTCCAGCGCGGACAAGCGCGGACAGGCTGCGGACAGTCCGCGGCGGAGGGCGCGGACTGAGTATTTGCCCCTTGGGGGCAAACTCTGTCCGCGTCCGCGTCCGCCCTTCCTTGCGTTGGAGAAGAAAGGGGCGGCCCCGCCCCTCCGCTCCCGATCCGTCCCGGCGGACGTGATCCGGCACCGGGGCGCCCGCCGCCGCCCGGCTGCCGGCAACAGCGGCGCGCAGATTGGATGCCCCAAGATGACCTTGCCCCCGCCGGCCGGCCTTGAGGCCGCCATTGCCGCCGCGACTGCATACGGCCGGGTGACGTTCCGCCACGACGATCCGGCAACCTGGTGGCTGGAATGCTGCGCCGCCGTGGATGCCGCCGCGGAGGCGCTGCTCGACGGCGAGGACGATCCGGCCATCCTTGTGCGGCGCGCCGCCTTGGGGCTGGCGGACCTCGCCGATGTGCTGGCGCGCCGCGCCGGCCCTGGCCTCGATGTCCTGGCCGCCATCTGCAACGCGGCGCCGGTCGGCGGCCCATCGCTTGAACGGGTCGGGCGCGAGGCGTTGCCGCTCCTGACCGATGCGGCGGCAAACCTGCATCGGCAGATACGCGCGGCGGCGGACGTGGCGCCAGAGTTGCGCGGCGGCCCGATCACGCGGCGCCTGGTTCGGCACCTGGCGGACCTCTACAGCGAAGCCTTCCGCGACCGCGACGGCGCACCGGCCCGGCCCTCGCATGGCGACAACACGAAGGGCGCGCCGTTTGTCCGGCTGCTTGAAGCTCTCCTGACGACCGCAGCGGCAGACTTTGAGGAACGGCACGGCTTCGGCTCGCCGCTCGCGCCGTCTGCGATCACGCCGAAGATGATCCGCCTTGCGCTCGCCGAGCCGCTGCCCGCGACGATCTGGCCCGGCGGCTAGATGGCCCTCCGCGCGCGGCGCAGGGCCGTGAGGAGCCTAGCGAGACGCGCTCCGGTATCGTGCCGGTATAGTGTAGATGGAAGGCCGATCCGCGCCATTGGGGCGTGGCGGCCCGCTTGGAAACAGTCCGCAGCCGGGCCAGCGATGGAGACGGCTATGGACACGGAAGATAGCCCGTTCGGCGAAGTAAAGGCGCTGCTGCATTCGCAGGGCGAGGCGCTCGACGGCTTCAAGGCGGCGCAGACGAAGCGCATGGACGAGATCGAGGCGAAGCTCAACCGCCTGGGGCTTTCCTCCGGCCCGCGCCACGGCGGCAGCAGCACGGCCGAGGCGAAGGCCATGGCTGCCTTCGTCCGGCGCGGCGACGAGAGCGAGATCAAGGCAATGTCGGTCGGGTCGGACCCGGACGGCGGTTATCTTGTCTCGCCGGCGCTGTCGGATGGCATGGTCCGCAAGGCGTTCGACGTGTCGCCGATCGGGCGGCTTGCGCGGCGCGTGACGATCGGCGCGGGCGATGCTTTCGAGGAACCGATTGACGTTGACGAGATCGGCGCGAGCTGGGTCGGCGAGGCGTCCGGCAGGCCCGCGACGGATAGCGCCAAGCTCAAGGCGCTGCGCGTCCCCGTCCACGAAATCTATGCGCTCCAGAAGGTGACGCAGCGGCTTCTGGACGATGCCCGCTTCGATGTCGGGCAATGGGTGGTGGACAAGATCAACGACAAGTTTGCCCGCGCGGCCGGCTCGGCTTTCGTGAAGGGCGACGGCGTGTTGAAGCCGCGGGGGCTGCTGAGCTACCCGACCGCGAACACGGCGGACGAGACGCGCGACTGGTTCACCATCCAGCACGTCAACACCGGCCACGCCTCCACCTTCATCGCGGCGACGACCTCCGCCAGCCCGGCCGATTGCCTGGTGGATATGGTCTATGCGCTCCGCGCGCCGTACCGGGCGGAGGCGCGATGGACCATGAACCGCAAGACGGCGGCGGTGGTCCGCAAGCTGAAGGACAGCGAAGGGCGCTTCATCTGGGCCGATGCCCGCGAGGGCCAGCCGGCGACGCTGCTCGGCTTCCCCGTCGAGATGGACGAGGAGATGCCGGACATTGGCGCCGGCACGCTGCCCATCGCCTTCGGCGACTTCCGGCAGGCTTACGTCATCGTGGAGAAGCCGGGCATTCGGATGCTCAGGGACAACCTGACGGACAAGCCTCACGTGCTGACCTACGCCTACGCCCGGTTCGGCGGCGGGCTCCAGAACGGCGAGGCGGTGAAGCTGCTGCGCGTGGCCGCGAGCGGCTGATGGAACGCTGCCGCCCATACTTCGGCGGCGGGGTCGGTCGGGCGCGGAGGCCGATAGAAAGCCGCGCGACTCAGGACAGGGTTGCGAGCGGCGCCGGGGCAACCCGGCGCCGTAAGCGCATGGAGGACTGAGCATGTCACGCGGCGGCTACAGGCCCGGCGGCGGGCGGCCGAGGGGATCGAAAACGACGAAGGTGGAGCAGGACGCGCGCGAGGCCGGGAGCCCGCTCGATTATCTGCTGTCCATCGTGAACGACGCGGACGCGGAGCCGGCGCGGCGCGACCGGGCGGCTATTGCGGCGCTGCCCTACTGCCATCCGCGCGCGGAGGCCCCGCCCGGCGGCAAGCGGACGCGGGAGCCGTTTGCCCCCGCGAGCGGCGACGCCGGCGCGGATTGGGGGGACCGGCTCGGGCTTACGGACCTCTACCAGCCCCGGCGCGTCCGCCCGTTCGGCGGCTGAAAACCAAAGGCGGAAACCCGATCCCTTCGACGACCTCTCTGTGGCGTCGGATGCGGTCCCGGCCGGCGCGGGCTGTAGAGATTTGCCCCCCCTACCCGGGGGGGGCCTCGAAACCCTGGGGCGCCATCGCCCGGGACCGCATCCCACCCGCAACGCAGCAACCTTTGACGGTTTGGGGGGCGTGCGGTCGGGTCCCTATCCGCAACCGGGAGTCGCAGTGATCCGGGCCGCTCTGGCACGGCAGGGCCAGCGCATTTATAAGGTTTCATCATGTCTGGGCTGCCAACGATAGGAAACGGTTATGCCTCGCCCCGCCGCCGCCCCCATCCCCGAAACCTGCACGACCGGGCAGCTCGCCCGGCTGCTCGGCAAAACTGAGCGCACGATCGCCGGCCGGAAGGCGGACGGCCGATTGCCCGCCGCACCGGGCGGCGGGATCGCGCTGGCCCTCGTCGTCTCGGCTGGCGTTGACGCCTTCGCCAACGCGCAGCGCCGGGGCGGGCGGATGCCGCTTGAGGAAGTGAGCCGGGAGGCATACGGCCTCGCCACCTGGGCCGCCGAGTGCGTTGTCTCTGCCATCGCGGCGCCGTTGCCCGGCGAGACGATGCCGCAGGCCGCCGCGCGCGGGCTGGCGCATGCGGTGCGAGACGATGACTACTTCCTGTTGCCGCCCGGCTGGCAGCCGCCGGAGGTGGTGCAGCCGGACCCGCACCTGTTGGCCGCGGAGGAGGAGGAGGCGGGGGCGGCGGCCGAGTAGGGACGCCCGCAGGCGCAAGCGCGCAACGTCCCGGGGCATCCCGGACGCTGTTTGTGGGCGCTTTAGTGGGCTGCCGCAGAAAGCGACGAAAAACCCAACGATTTCAAGGGGTGATGGCTCCGGCGGTTGGATTCGAACCAACGACCAACGGATTAACAGTCCGCTGCGCTACCGCTGCGCCACGCCGGATCAGCCAAGAGCCGGGGCTATAGCAAGCGAACCCCGGCGGGTGAAGCCCCTGCCGCACCGAAGCCGGCGGCAGGCCGCAACATGAAGAATTGGAGGCCCCGGCCGGAATCGAACCGGCATTTACGGATTTGCAGTCCGCTGCATCACCACTCTGCCACAGGGCCGCGGCGCGGCTTCTATCGGGCGGCGGGCCGCCCGGGTCAAGCACGGCGCGGCAAGCGCTCGGCTTGGCCCACGCCCGGCGCGCACCTATAACCCGAGCATGCAGAATGCGGCGGAGCAGCCCCACCCCATGATGGCCGAGCCTTTGGGCGTCACCGCGGCGGCGGTCACCGGACCGGACACGGCGGAAGCCCGCCGGCGCATGGTGGATGGCCAGCTCCGCCCGAACCGCATCACCGATCCGGCCCTCATCGCCGCCATGCTCGACCTGCCGCGCGAAGCCTTCCTGCCGCCCGGCCTCGCCGCCCGCGCCTATCTGGACGAGGACGTGAAGCTGCCCGGCGGCCGCGCGCTGATCGAGCCGATGGTGATCGCCCGGCTGATCCAGCTGCTCGCGCTGCGCGACGGCGACCGTTGCCTCGTGGTCGGCGCCGGCACCGGCTATGCCGCCGCGGTCGCGGCGCGCTGCGGCGCCCGCGTCACCGCGATCGAGGAGGATGCGGGCCTGATCGCCATCGCCCGCGCCGCCACCGCCCGCCGCATCCCCCCCGATGCGCTGCGCATCGTCCAGGGACCGCTGGCCGAGGGCGCGCCGGACCAGGCGCCCTTCGACGCCATCCTGATCGAGGGCGAGATCCCGGAAGTGCCCGCCGCCATCGTCGCCCAGCTCGCCGAGGGCGGGCGCCTGGCGACCGTGCTCGCCGCCGCCGCGCGCGGCTCGTCGTCCCGCGCCGTGATCGGCCGGCGGGCGGGCGGCGCCTTCGGCCTCGCCGACGCCTTCGACTGCGCGACGCTGCCGCTGCCCGCCTTCCGCCGCCAGGCCGGCTTCGTGTTCTGACCCCAGCGCCCGACCTTCGCACCCCCAGGAGACGACCGCCGATGAGGCCTTCCCGGACCGCGCTCGCCCTGGCCGCCTTCCTGCTGGCGCCGCCCGCCATCGTCATGGCCGCCCGCCCCGCCGCGTCGCAGACGCTGCCGGAGGCGCTGGCGCTGGCCTATGCGAACAACCCGACCCTGCAGACGGCCCGCGCCCAGCTGCGCGCGGTGGACGAGAACGTGCCCCAGGCGCTGTCCGGCTGGCGGCCGACCGTGCAGCTCGGCGCCAGCGTCGGCACGGCGGGGTCGGAGACGACGACCACCGCGGCGGCGGGCGGCACCACCCGCTGGTCCAACCGCGACCCGATCAGCGCCAACGCCTCCGTCACCCAGCCGATCTTCCGCGGCGGCCGCACCGTCGCCTCCACGCGGCGGGCCGAGAACCAGGTGCTCGCCCAGCGCGCCCGCCTGATCGCGACCGAGCAGCAGGTCTTCCAGGACGTCGTGAACGCCTATGTCGCGGTGATCCGCGACCAGGAGGAAGTGCGCCTCAACACCAACAACGAACAGGTGCTGACCCGCCAGCTGCAGGCCACCAACGAACGCTTCCGGGTGGGCGAGATCACCCGCACGGACGTCGCGCAGGCGGAAAGCCGGCTGGCCGGGGCGCGCGCCTCCCGCGCCGATTCCGAAGGCCGCCTGCAGCAATCGCGCGCCACCTTCACCCGCCTGGTCGGCCAGCCGCCGCAGCGCCTGACCCCGCCGCAGCCGCTGCGCCCGGCCGTCGCCAACGCGCTCGAAGCCGGCGCGCTGGCCTCGCAGAACAACCCGAACGTCGTCGCCGCGCTGTTCGACGAGGCCGCGGCGCGCGACCAGATCGACGTGCAGTTCGCCGCCCTGCTGCCGCAGGTCAGCGTCACCGCGCAGGGCTTCCGCAACGACTTCTCCTCCGACACCGTCCGCCGCACCACCGGCAGCCAGGTGACCGCCAACCTCACCGTGCCGCTCTACCAAGGCGGCGCGGAGCATTCGGCGGTGCGCCAGGCGCGCCAGCAGGCGCAGCAGGCGCGCAGCATCGTCGAGGACCAGCGCCGCGCCGCCACCCAGCAGGCCACCGCCGCCTTCGAGACCTTCACCGCCGCCCGCGCCCAGGTGGACAGCGTGCGCGCCCAGATCCGCGCCGCCGAGATCGCGCTCGACGGCGTGCAGCGCGAGGCGATCGTCGGCAGCCGCACCACGCTCGACGTGCTGAACGCCGAGCAGGAACTGCTGAACGCCCGCGTCAGCCTGGTGCGCGCGCTCGCCAACGTGATCAGCGCGTCCCACAACGTCGCCTCCGCCGTCGGGCGGCTGACCGCGCGCGACCTGGCGCTGCCCGTGCAGATCTATGACACGGAGGCCTATTACCGCGCGGTGCGGGACCGCTGGGCCGGCTGGGGCGACTACAGCGAGGCCGGGCGGAACCCACGATGAGCGGCACCGGCCAGCCGCCGCGGCCGGGCCCGGCCGACCCGGCGATGGACGACATCCTCGCCTCGATCCGCCGGATCCTGAACGAGGAGGAAGGGGCGCCGCCCGCCGCCGCGACGCCGGAGGCGGAGCCGCTCGAACTGACCGAGGCGATGATGGTGGCGCCGCCCACCGAGCCGCCGCCCGCCGCCGCGCCCGCGCCGCCCCCCGCGCGCCCCGTGGCCGCGGCGGCGGGCGGCGGCTCGGTG
>JAIYDD010000080.1 GCA_027487675.1 Acetobacteraceae bacterium
GTGCCGTAGCTGCCGAAATTGAGCTGGCCGGGCCGGGCGCGGGCGAGCGCGACCAGCTCCGCCAGCGTGCGCGCCGGCACCGCGGCGTGCAGCAGGATCATCTGGTGGACCTCGACCAGCAGCGAGACGGGCGCCAGGTCCCGCAGCGGGTCGTGCGGCAGGCTGCGGATCAGGTGCGGGTTGCCGGTGATGGAATTGTCGGCGGTCACCAGCAGCGTGTGGCCGTCGGGCGCCGCCTTGGCGACCGCGTCGGTGCCGGGGACGGTCGAGCCGCCGGGGCGGTTGTCCACCACCACCGGCTGGCGCCAGGTGCCTTGCAGGCGGTCCGCCAGCGCGCGGGCCAGGGCATCGAGCCCGCCGCCGGCGGGGAAGGGCACCACCAGGCGGACCTGGCGCTGCGGCCAGTCGGCCTGGGCCTGCGCGATCTTCGGGGCGGCGAGCGCGGCGAACAGGGTGCGGCGGGCGAGGCGCATCGTCATGCCTCCAGCAGATGGGCGCGCAGCAGCGCGGCGGTCAGCGCGGGGGCTTCGAGTTCCGGCAAATGGCCAATGCCCTCGGGCGAGACGAAGCGGGCGCCCGGGATGGCGTCCGCGATGGCGCGGCCGACCTCGGGCGGGTTCACGGCATCCGCGGTGCCGGTGACGCAGAGCGTCGGGCAGGCGATGCGCGGGGCGAAGTCGGCGACGACATCCACCTGGTCGGTGCAGCGCGCGGCCTGCACCAGGCCGGCGGGGTGGGTGGCGGCGACCACATGGCGCAGCAGCGCCATGACCGTGTCGGAGGTGCCGGGGGCGACGAGTTTTTGCGCGCGCGTGCGGGCGAGCGCGACGCCGCCTTGCGCCACGCTCTCGGCGCGCATCGCGAGCATGGCGGCGCGCTGTTCTGGCGTGCGCCAGCGCTGGCCGCGCGAGGTGCCGAGCAGCGCGAGGCGCGCGACGCGCGCCGGATGCCGCGCGGCGAGGCAGGCGGCGAGCATGGAGCCGAAGGAGGAGCCGACCACGCGCACCTCGCCTTCGACGCCGAGGGCGTCGAGCAGCGCGACGGCGGCGTCCGCGTAGTGCTCGGGACGCGGCGCGGCGCCGGCGAAGGGATCCGACAGGTAGTAGCCGGGCGCGTTCCAGGCGATGACCCGCGCATCGCGCGCGAGATTGGCCAGAGAGAAGCGCCAGCCGGTGGCGTTGGAGCCGATGCCGTGCAGCAGCAGGATCGTCGCGGGGCCCTGGCCGGCCTCGATGAAGGACATGCGCGGCCCCGCGAGGCCGAGGGCTTCGGCGGGAAGCTCGGCGAAACGGGTCTCGGGCAGCGGCGGGATGGGCGTGCCGTCGGGGTGGGTGGTCATTCGGCATCCTCCCAGGGGGGCGGCGGGACATCGCCCGCAAAGCGGCCGCGCACCATGCGGCCGCGGGCGAGTTCCGTCACCACCCCGTGCAGGGTGCGCAGCTCCTGCTCCGTCACCTCGCCGCGCTGGAACCAGTGGCGCAAATTGCGGACCATCCCCGGGCGCTTCGGGGGGTTGTGCAGGAAGCCGGCGGCGTCGAGCTCGTCGACCAGGCGCGTCAGGAAGTTCTCCAGCTCGCCCTTGGTGGCGATGCGGGTCTCGTGGGTCTGGAAGTCGCGCGGGGGCGTGGCCTCGGCCTGCATCCACCATTCATAGGCCAGGATCATCACGGCCTGCGCCAGGTTCAGCGAATTGTGCTGCGGGTTCAGCGGGTAGCGCACCAGCGTGTCGCAATGCGCGAGGTCGTCGGCCTCGAGCCCCGCGCGTTCGGGGCCGAACAGCACGGCGACGCGCAAGGACCGCGCGTTGACGGCGCGCAGTTCCGCCGCCGCCGCGCGGGCGTCGAGGACCGGGATGATGACGTGGCGCGGGCGCGGGCAGGTGCCGAGCGTGCGGTGGCAATCGGCGACCGCGCTCGCGACATCGGGGAAGACCGTCGCGGCATCCAGGATCGCGTCGGCGCCGGAGGCGGCGGCGTAAGCCTCGGGCTGCGGCCAGCCGTCGCGCGGCGCGACCACGCGCAGGTGGAACAGCCCGCCATTGGCCATGGCGCGCGCGGTGGTGCCGATGTTGCGCGCCATCTGCGGGCGGACCAGCACGACGATCGGGGATTCGCCCGGCGGCGGGGTGAGAAGGGCGCCGCCCTCTCCGCGGCCGCCGGTCATGCGGGGTGCGTCATCGCGGCGCGGGGCGGGCGAGGAAGGCGCGAAGCTGCGCGATCTCGGCTTCCTGGGCGCGGATGATCTCCTCGGCGAGCTTGCGCATCTCCGGGTCGCGGCCGTGGCGGAGCTGGATGCGGGCCATCTCGATCGCGCCCTGGTGGTGCGGGATCATCGCGGCGGCGAAGTCGCGGTCGGTATGGCCGGTGAAGCGGATGTCCATGTCGCGGTGCATGCGCGTGTTGGCGTCGCGGAATTCGCGGGTGGAGGCCGGCTCGTTCGCGGCGGCGCGCGGGGCGCCGTGGCCCTGGTGCTGGCCTTGCGCGAAGGCCGGGGTGGCGAGGGCGAGGCTGGCGGCGAAAGCGAGGGCGAGGCGGGGCATGGGGGCGGTCCTCCGGTGGGTGGAGGAGGAAGGCTGGAAGTTTGCCATGGGGGGAAGGCAAGAGGTGGGGGGCCATGCGGGCGAAGTTGGGGAGGTGGAGCGTCGCCCAGGCAGGTCGAGGTGGGGGTCAAGGCCCAGGCACGGACCTCGGTGTCGCCCTTCTCCCTCTCCGGCTTGCGGGGGAGAGGGAGAAGTCACGCAGGTCCGTAGGGCGATCACGCCCGGCGCCACGTGGTGCCCTTCGGCCCGTCCTCCAGCAGGATGCCCTGCTCGGCCAGGTCCTTGCGGATGCGGTCGGCCTCGGGCCAGTCCTTGGCCTTGCGGGCGGCGAGGCGCGCGGCGATGGCGGCCTCGATCGCGGCCTCGTCGAGCGTGACGCCGGCGCGGAACCAGGCGGCGGGGTCGGTGCCCAGGATGCCGAGCAGCGCGCCGGCTTCCAGGATGCGGGCCTTCAGGTGCGGCAGCGGCGCCGTCTCGTTCGCTTCCAGCGCGGTGTTCGCCGCCGAGACCAGATGGTGCAGCGTGGCGAGGGCCAGCGGCGTGTTGAGGTCGTCGGCCAGCGCCGCCTCGAAGGGCGGCTGCTCGGTCGGGTGCGGATCGCCGCCGCGTTCCGGCACGACATCTTCCATCTTCGACAGCGCGCGGTAGAAGCGGTCGAGTTCGCGCCGCGCCTCCGCCAGGCCGGCTTCCGTGTAGTCCAGCGCCATCCGGTAATGCGTCTTCAGCAGCAGCAGCCGAAACGCCTCGCCGGCCCAGGGGCCGAGCGCCAGGATGTCCTGCACGGTGCGGAAATTGCCGAGCGACTTCGACATCTTCTCGCCGTCCACCAGCAACATGCCGTTGTGCATCCAGAACCGCGCGAAGTGGTGGCCGGGGAAGGCGCAGAGGCTCTGCGCGACCTCGTTCTCGTGGTGCGGGAACAGCAGGTCGGCGCCGCCGCCATGGATGTCGAAATCCGGGCCGAGATGCTTGTGCGACATCGCGGAGCATTCGATGTGCCAGCCCGGGCGGCCGCGGCCCCAGGGGCTGTCCCAGCCGGGCTGGTCGGGCGTGCTCGGCTTCCACAGCACGAAGTCGCCGGCGTCGCGCTTGTAGGGCGCGACCTCGACGCGGGCGCCGGCCAGCAATTCGTCCGGGGATCGGCCGGAGAGCTTGCCATAGTCGGCGAAGCTGCTCACCGCGAACAGCACATGGCCCTGCGCCTCGTAGGCATGGCCGAGTTCCACCAGGCGTTCGATGATCGCGACCATCTCGGGGATGGTGCCGGTGGCGCGCGGTTCCGCATCCGGCGGCAGCACGGACAGCGCCGCCATGTCGCGGTGGAAATCGGCGATGGTGCGGGCGGTCAGCGCCTCGATCCCCTCGCCGCTCTCGCGCGCGCGGTCGATGATCTTGTCCTCGACGTCGGTGATGTTGCGCGCATAGGTCACGCGCGGGAAGGCGCGGCGCAGCAGCCGGGCCAGCACGTCGAACACGACGTTCGGGCGCGCATTGCCCAGATGCGCCAGGTCGTAGACCGTGGGCCCGCAGACATAGATGCGGACATGCGCGGGATCGAGCGGCACGAAGCGTTCCTTGCGGCGCGTCGCGCTGTTGTGGAGATGCAGGTCCATGGATGCGTTCAGCCCGCGGCCGCCTGGCGCAGGCGGGTCAGCGCCCGCGCGCGGCCGATCAGTGGAAGGAAGCCCTTGAGGTCGGGCCCGTGCTCCTCGCCCGTCAGGGCGCGGCGCAGCGGCAGGTACAGCGCCTTGCCCTTGCGGCCGGTGCGTTCCGCCAGCGTGCCGGTCCAGGCGGGCCAGGTCGCCTCATCCCATGGCTCCTCGGGCAGGGTTTCCGTCGCGGCGTGCAGGAACTCCGCGGCGGCGGGATCGCCCTGCGGCAGGATATCGCCGGCGACGACATCCCACCAGTCGCGGCTTTCGCGGAACAGGTCGAGGTTGCCGCGCACCGCCAGCCAGAAATCCTCCCCCGCGCCCTCGGGCAGGCGGTCGCGCACGGCGTCGAAGGGCAGGGCGTGCAGCCAGCGGCGGTTCAGCGCCAGCAGCTGCCGCGTGTCGAAGCGCGCGGCGGATTTCGAGATGCGGGCCAGGTCGAAGCCGCCCGCCAGCTCCGCCGGCATCCCCGGCACCGGGTCGGACGAACTGCCGAGGGCGGCGAGGTAGCCGGCCAGCGCCGCGGGCTCCACGCCATCCCGCCGCAGCTGGCGCAGCCCGACGCTGCCGGTGCGCTTGGACAGCGGCCCGCCCTCCTCATCCGTCAGCAGCGGCAAATGGGCGAAGCGGATGGCGCGGGGATCGCCGCCGAGCGCGCCGAAGATGTCGAGCTGGATGCCGGTGTTGGTGACGTGGTCCTCGCCGCGGACGATGTCGGTGATGCCGGTCTCGAGATCGTCCACCACCGAGGTGAAGGTGTAGAGGAAGCTGCCATCGGCGCGCACCAGCACCGGGTCCGACAGGCTGGTGAGCTTGACGCTGCGCGGGCCCAGCACGCCGTCGCGCCATTCGACGGAGCCGCCGGAGAGCAGGAAGCGCCAATAGGGCTGCTTGCCATTGGCCAGCGCGCGGTCGAGCTGTTCCTTCGTCATCTTGAGCGCGCCGCGGTCGTAGAGCGGCGGCTTGCCCTGGCGGATGCGCTGTTCCCGCTTGAAGGCCAGCTCCTCCTCGCTTTCGAAGCAGGGGTAGAGGCGGCCGCTGGCCTTCAGCCGCTCGGCGGCGGCGGCGTAGCGGGGCAGGCGGTCGGTCTGGCGGAACATCTCGTCCCAGTCCAGGCCGAGCCAGCGGAGGTCCTCCTCGATCGCCTGCGCGTATTCGGGCTTCGAGCGTTCGGTGTCGGTGTCGTCCAGCCGCAGCACGAACCGACCCCCGGCGCGGCGCGCGAGGCACCAGTTGGCGATCGCGATGCGGGCATTGCCGACATGCAGCAGGCCGGTGGGGGAGGGGGCGAAGCGGACCTTCATGAAGGGGACAAACGCCAGACGCGCGCCGAAGGCAAGGCAAGCGAGGCGCGGCCGCCATCATCCCGGCGCAATCCTGCCCCTACTGTTCCGGCACCGGCGCCGAGGACCCTTCGGTGCCGGCCCGTCACGGTCCTGTTGGCCGCGGCCTGCCTGCCCGCCGCGCCTGCCCAAACGGCGGCGCAGGCCGGGCGCAGGACCGGCAACCGGGGCGCCGGGCGGCGCGGGCATTTCGGCGCGGGGTCGGCGAGGAGGCGGGCGGTGAGGCGATCTCAGGCGGCGCGAGCCGGTATGGCGGGGCGGCCGGGCATGCGGCTGGCGGTGTTCGGCGCGGCGCTGCTGGCGGGCGGGCTGGCCGCGGCGCCGGCCGAGGCCGATTGGCGGGGCCGGCCGGGCTGGGGCCATGGCCACCATTGGGGGCCGCCCGCCAGGGTGTATCACCACCACCACCATCGCCGAGGCGGCGGGGATGCCGTGCTGGGGGCGATCGTCGGTCTCGGCGTGGGCGCGGCTCTCGGCGCGGCGCTGGCGCCGCCACCGCCGCCGGTCGTCTACTATGCGCCGCCACCGCCACCGGTGATCTACGCGCCGCCGCCGCGCGTGTTCCATGCCCCGCCCCCGGCCGTGCTCTACCAGCCGCCGCCGGTGGTCTACCAGCCACCGCCGCGGCTCTACCAGCCGCCGCCCGTCTGGGTGCCTGCCAAGCCGGGCTGGGGCTGGTAGGACAGCCGGGCGGGGCGGCGTTGCCCCGGGCCTGCCCGCGCGCCGGCCGAGGCGTGGATCCGGGCTGAGGTGCCCGGCCGGGCGGGCGAACCGGCACCTGGGGGACGCGGCGCCGCGCTGCGCGGCCGCCGGGCCGCGCGCCTCGGCGCCCCGCCCGAAGCCGGCCGCGCCACGGCGGCTTGCCGTCCGGCCACGAACCGGCGGCGCGCGCTGGCGGCGCCCCCGGCCTGCGCGGTGCGACCAGGCCGGGAATCGCCGACCCGTCGCGTCGGCGTCGTTCCGGCGCGGGCGCCGGCGCGTCGGGGGCTTGCCAGGCGGGCCCTCAGGCCGGGTAGCGGCGGAACGGCCCGTGCAGCCGTCCGGGCAGCAGCGGCAGCAGATGCGCCGCCGCCAGCAGCGCCGCCCGCTTCGCCCCGGGCGCCGCCCGGAGCGAGGCGCGCAGCCGCGCCAGCCCTGCCGCCGGGTCGCCGTGGCGCAGCAATTCCTTGCCGATCACCCAGTCGACCTCCGCCTCCGCCTGCCGGCGCAGCGCCGCGAGGCGCGCCGGGCCGAGCCGCGCGGCCAGCGCCGGGTTGTCCCAGATCGCCGCCATGGCGGGCGCGAAGGCTGCCGGGTCGCGCGCCATGCGGCGATAGGCGCTGCCGGCGCGTTCCCGGACGAAGAGCAGCGGCGCCTCGCCCGGCGCGCGGGCGAAGCGGCCCGCGATCGCCAGGCGCACCCAGGCCTCCCAGTCCTCGCCGTAGCGGATCGTGGAACGGAAGCCGCCGGCGGCCTCGAAGGCCGGGCGGCGGACCAGCAGGTGGCCGCCATTGACCAGCAGGTTGCGCACCAGCAGGGCGGGCAGGATGTCGCCCTCTGGGAAGGGGCCGGATTTCAGGCGCAGCGGCGGGTCGCCGGGCCGCGCCGCTTCCGCCATCGCGGCCCAGGGGCCATAGGCTGCCGCGGCGGCGGGGGCGGCGCGCAGCGCGGCCAGCAGGCGCCGCAGCGCGTCGGGGGCGAGCCAGTCGTCGGCGTCGAGGAACAGCAGGAAGCCGCCCCGCGCGGCCGCGACGCCGGCGTTGCGCGCCGCCGAGACGCCGGCGTTCTGCTGGCGCAGGATCCGGATGCGCGGATCGCCCTCCGCCGCGCGCTCGGCGGCCAGCGCGGTGCCGTCGCGGGAGCCGTCATCGACCAGCACCATCTCGATGTCGCCGACATCCTGCGCGCGGGCCGAGGCGACGGCATCGGCCACGAAGGGGGCCACGTCATGGGCGGGCGTGACGATGGAGATCAGCGGCGCTTCCACGCCGCTCGGGATAGGGGCGGCCTGGGTCTTCGCGAAATCAACAGAGGGTGCGGCGCCGCCTCTCCCCCCGCGCAGGACCGCGATCGGCGGCGAGCGAATCGCCGATGGTGGTCCAGCCCATCGTTCTGCCGCGTGGTCCACGCCTGCGGGCGTTCCGCCCCGCGGCGTCCACGCGCTACGCTGCCGCCGCCCGCTGGCCCGTCAGCGCCGCCAGCGGCGCCGGCCGGCCCAGCAGGTAGCCCTGCCCGCGATGCACGCCGAGCGCCCGCAGCGCCGCGAGTTCCGCCGGCGTCTCGATCCCCTCGGCGACCAGCAGCGCGCCGGTCTCCTTCGCGTAGTAGGTCATGGCGCAGGCGAGCGCCCGGCGGGCCGGGTCGGCGTCCAGGCCACGGGTCAGGCTCATGTCCATCTTGATCATGTCGGGGGCGAGCTGGATCAGGTGCTGCAGGCCGGAATATCCGGCGCCGGCATCGTCGGCCGCGACGCGCATTCCCGCGGCGCGCAGCGGTGCCAGCGCGGCCGACAGCGCCGCATAGTCCGGCACCACCGCATGCTCGGTCAGCTCCAGCACGGTGCGGTCCAGCCGCGTGCCGTCCAGCGCCTCGGCCAGGCGGCCGCTGGTCACGGTGTCCGGGGCGGCGTTGACCGAGACATAGATCCCGCCCGGCAGCGCCGGCAGCGCGGCGAGCGCGGCGCGGATCACCAGCAGCTCCAGCTCCACCGCCAGCCCGGCGGCCGCGGCGTCGGCGAACCACTTGTCGGGGGAGCGGTAGGGAAGCGGGCCGAAGCGGCACAGCGCCTCGCACCCCACCATCGCCATGCGGTCGAGGTCGAGGATCGGCTGGAACAGGATGGTGAAGTCCGCCTCCCGCATCACCGCCGCCAGCGCCTGGTCGCGTTCGCGGCGGGCGCGGCGCAGGGCGATCTCGGCCTGCACCTGGCGGGCGGCGAGGCCGGCGAAGACGCGCATCGTCTCCAGGTCGCGGCGGTTCAGGCTCGGGTTCGGGCGCGGGCTGAGGCAGCAGAACATGCCGAAGGGCGCGCCATCGGCCAGGCGGATCGGCAGGCTGACATGGGACCCGATCGGCGCGGCGCGGGTGATCGGCAGGGCCAGCGCGATGGGTTCGGCCGCGGTGTCGGGGATCAGCTCCGGCAGGCGGCCGGCCAGGATGTGGTTGCAGTAGATGTCGTCGAGCGACTGGCTGTCGCCGGCCTTGATCAGGTGTTCCAGCCCTGGCGCGTCCACGCGGCGGAACACCGCGCGCCCGTCCACGAATTCGGACAGGTAGGCGATCTCCATGCCGAGATGGTTGCGGATGGCGACCAGCGCGTCCTGGATGACGTCGCGGTCGCCCTCGGCGGCGGCGCCGGCCAGCGGCCATGGCGCTGCGAGTGTGTGCATCCCGTTCCCTCGCCCGATGCGGGCGGGGAGGGTGGGGCGCGCGTGGTTAACGCGGCGCTGACGGGGCGGCGGGCCCGCCGCGCCGCCGCCGGCGTCAGGCGGTGGCCTTCGGCGAGACGCCCTTCTCCGCCATCATCTCCTGCAGCTCGCCGGACTGGAACATCTCGGTGATGATGTCGCAGCCGCCGACGAACTCGCCCTTCACGTAGAGCTGCGGGATGGTCGGCCAGTTGGTGAAGGACTTGATGCCCTCCCGCAGTTCCATGTCCTCCAGCACGTTCACGCCCTTGAAGGGCACGCCCGCGTGGGAGAGGATCTGCACGACGCGGGCGGAGAAGCCGCATTGCGGGAAGACCGGCGTGCCCTTCATGTAGAGCACCACCGGGTTCTCGGTGATCTCGGCCTGGATGCGGTCGTGGACGGGGTTGCTCATCGGTCGTGGTCCCTGGCAGGGCGGTTGGTCTGCGGGTGGTTCAGTCGGGGGCGGAGGTCTGCAGCGCCAGCGCGTGCAGCGCGCCGCCCATCCGGCCCTGCAGCGCGGCATAGACGATCTGGTGCTGCTTCACGCGCGACAGGCCCTTGAAGGCGGGGGAGACGACCTTGGCGGCGTAGTGGTCGCCATCGCCGGCCAGGTCCTCGATCGTGACCGTGGCGTCGGGCAGGGCGGCCTTGATCAGGGCCTCGATCTCCGCCGCGTCCATCGCCATCAGGCTGCTCCCCCATCCATCAGCGCGGGCAGGGTGGCTTCGTGCGCCGCCCGCAGTGTTGCGATGGATATGGCCGATGCGCCGGGCAGAACCAAGTCCCCGCCCCCGGATCGGCCGAGGCGGGCGGCCGGCACCCCGGCGGCGGCGGCTTCGGCCAGCAGCGGGGCGGCGTCGGCCACGGCCAGCACGTAGCGGCCCTGGTCCTCGCCGAACCAGAAGGCGTGCGGGGGGGTGCCGGGCGGGGGGGCTTCCAGGGTGGCGCCGGTGTCGCCGGCCATCGCCATCTCGGCGACCGCGACCAGCAGGCCGCCATCGGCGGCGTCGTGGCAGGCGACAACCGCGCCTTCCAGGATGCGGGCGCGCACGAAATCGCCGTTGCGGCGTTCGGCGGCGAGATCGACGGGCGGGGGGGCGCCGGCTTCGCGGCCGGCGATCTCGCGCAGCCAGAGCGACTGGCCGAGCCAGCCGCGCGTCTCCCCCACCACGACCAGGTCGAGGCCGGGTCGCAGCGCCAGGCCGACGGACTGGCGCGCATCCTCCAGCACGCCGACGCCGCCGATGGCCGGCGTGGGCAGGATCGCGCGGCCGTTCGTTTCGTTGTAGAGGCTGACATTGCCGGAGACGACGGGGAAGTCGAGCGCGGTGCAGGCGCTCGCCATGCCGCGCACGGCGGCGGCGAACTGGCCCATGATCTCCGGCTTCTCGGGGTTGCCGAAATTCATGTTGTCGGTGATGGCGAGCGGCGTCGCGCCGACGGCCGTCAGGTTGCGCCAGGCTTCGGCGACGGCCTGGCGGCCGCCTTCCTCGGGGTCGGCCAGGCAGTAGCGGGGCGTGCAGTCGGTGGTCATCGCCAGCGCGCGGGCCAGGCCTTCCAGCTTGACGACGGCGGCATCCGCCCCGCCCGGGCGCCGGACGGTCTGGCCGCCGACGGTGCTGTCATACTGGTCCCAGATCCAGCGGCGGGAGCAGAGGTCGAGGCTGCCGACCAGCCTGTGCAGCGCCGCGCCGACGCCGACGGGATCGGGGATCTGCGCCGCGTCCAGCACGGGCTGCTTCGGGGTCTCGGCGGTCGGGCGGCGGTAGAGCGGGGCTTCGGATTCGAGCGGCGCCAGCGGGATGTCGGCTTCCACCGCGCCCTTGTGGCGGATGACGATGCGGCCGGTGTCGGTCAGGTGGCCGATCACGGCGAAATCCAGTTCCCACTTCGAGAAAATCGCCTCGGCCTCGGCCTCGCGGCCGGGCTTCAGGATCATCAGCATGCGTTCCTGGCTTTCCGACAGCATCATCTCATAGGCGGTCATGCCGGTTTCGCGCTGGGGGACGGTGTCGAGCGTGAGTTCGATGCCGACGCCGCCCTTGCCGGCCATCTCGACGGAGGAACTGGTCAGGCCCGCCGCGCCCATGTCCTGGATGGCGACGATCATGTCGGTGGCCATCAGTTCCAGGCAGGCCTCGATCAGCAGCTTCTCCACGAAGGGATCGCCGATCTGGACCGTGGGGCGCTTCTCCTCCGCGTCGGCGGAGAATTCGGCGGAGGCCATGGTCGCGCCGTGGATGCCGTCGCGCCCGGTCTTGCTGCCCACATAGACCACCGGGTTGCCGATGCCGGCCGCGGCGGAGAGGAAGATGCGGTCGGCAGGGGCGATGCCGACGGTCATGGCGTTGACCAGCGGGTTGCCGTTGTAGGCGGGGTGGAAGTTCACCTCGCCGCCGACGGTCGGCACGCCGACGCAGTTCCCGTAGCCGCCGATGCCGCGCACCACGCCGTCGATGATGCGCTTCATCCGCGGCGCGTCCGGGCTGCCGAAGCGCAGCGCATTGAGGTTCGCGATCGGCCGCGCCCCCATGGTGAAGACATCCCGCAAAATGCCGCCGACGCCGGTGGCGGCACCCTGGTAGGGCTCGATGAAGCTCGGGTGGTTGTGGCTTTCCATCTTGAAGATGGCGGCCAGCCCGTCGCCGATCGCGATCACGCCGGCATTCTCGCCGGGCCCGTGGATCACCCAGGGCGCCTTGGTGGGCAGCGTGCGCAGCCAGACGCGGGAGGATTTGTAGGAGCAGTGCTCCGACCACATGACCGAGAAGATGCCGAGCTCGGTCAGCGAGGGCGTGCGGCCCAGGATCGCCAGCACGCGGTCGTACTCGTCCGGCTTCAGGCCGAATTCGGCCGAAAGTTTTGCGGCACGGGTGGGGTCGAGCGGGGTCGGGGCGTCGGTCATGGAAGGCGGGTTGTCCTGCGCGGCAGGCGGCTTGTCCAGCGCGCGGCTTTCATGGCTGGCGGCCGGCGTAGAGGACCCGCAGGATCAGCACGCTGCCCGGCCGGCGCCGGAACAGGATGGTCACGCGGCGTTCGAACCCCAGCACCCGCGTCGCTGGCCTGCCCCGCGCCAGGCGCCGGCCGGCACCGGGGAATACCTCCAGCGCTGCGAGGCGGCGCTGAAGCCGGGCGATGTAGCGTTCGGCCCGCTCCCGGCCGCCGGCCTCCGCGATGACGTCGGCGATCGCCTTGATGTCGGCGATGGCCTCGGGGGCGAAGTCAAGCTTTCCCAAGACGGGCGATGTGGGCGCCGATTTCGGCCCAGACCTGTTCGGCCGGAACAGCGCGCCCGGGATCGCGATCCATCTCCTCGATCACCGGAAGCACGGCGCGGCGCAGCGCCTCGTCGTCGATGGCGGGCTCTTCCGCCGCGATGGCGAGGAGGCCGGCCTCGACGATCTCGTCCAGGCCGGCCACGGTTCCGTCGGTAATCATGTCCTGCACCCGGGCGGCCAGGTCGTCGGAGAGGATCCAGGTCTTCTTCGGAGACGCGTTCATGCGCGCATCCTACCGCACCCGCCGCGCCGGGTGCAGCGCGAAGTCACGCCGCGGCCAGGCCCTCGACCAGGGAGGTGAACAGCGGCAGCCCGTCCTCGCCGCCCATCAGCGGGTCGACCAGGTCTTCCGGGTGCGGCATCAGCCCGCAGACGCGCAGGTTGGGCGAGAGGATGCCCGCGATGTTCTGGCGCGCGCCGTTGCGGTTGGCGGCGGCGGTGACCTGGCCGTCGGGCTCGCAGTAGCGGAAGGCGACGAGGTTCTCCGCCGTCAGCCGCGTCAGCGTCTCGTCGTCACAGAAGAAATTGCCGTCGCCATGCGCCATCGGCGCGCGGAACACGGCACCCTGCCGCCAATGCGCGGTGAAGGGCGTGGCCCCGCGCTCCACCCGCAGGTGGCAATCCATCGACAGGAAGCGCAGCGTCGCATTGCGCAGCAGCGCGCCGGGCAGCAGCCCCGCCTCGCACAGGATCTGGAAGCCGTTGCAGACGCCGAGCACATGGCCGCCGCGCGCGGCGAAAGCCGCGACCTCCCGCATCACCGGCGATTGCGCGGCCATGGCGCCGCACCGCAGGTAGTCGCCGTAGGAAAAGCCGCCCGGCAGCACGACCAGGTCGGTGCCGTCGGGCAGCGCGGTCTCGCGGTGGAACAGCAGGGCGGGCTTGCGGCCGGTGGCGCGTTCCAGCGCGATCGCCATGTCGCGCTCGCGGTTGGTGCCGGGGAACACGATGATCACCGCGCGCATCAGGCTACCCCACCCAGACGTTGAGCCAGTGCAGCCCGCCGAGGACCAGCAGCGTCACGCCGACCGCGAGCGCCGCGGCGGTGACCCAGCGGTCCAGCGTCCGCTTGCCGCGGCCGAGCAGCCCCAGCCGCTTCTGCGCCGCCACCTGCGGCACGCGCTGCTCGCGCCAGCGCAGGCCCCAGGCGATCAGCACCGTCAGCACCGTGACGATGAGGAGGCTGGCCTTGATCATCGCCGGTCAGAGCGTGTGAACAAATCGAGCTTGAGCATCAATGCCCGTTGCTATCGCCCGCTGTTTCGTGGCGAGATTGGCGCTGTCGGGCATTGATCCACAAGCTCTCAGGCGATCTCGACGCGGAAACTCTCGATGACGGTGTTCGCCAGCAGGCGGCGCGCCATCTCCTCGGCGGCGGCCTTCGCGCGCGCCGGGTCGGTCTCGGCCAGGTCGAGTTCGATCACCTTGCCTGCCCGCACCTCGCCCACGCCGGCGAAGCCGAGCGCTTCCAGGGCGTGGCCGATCGCCTTGCCCTGCGGGTCCAGCACGCCGGCCTTGGGCATCACATGGACGCGCGCCTTCACGGCCCGCCCTCCTCGCGCTCCGGCGGCGGGGCGGGCGGCGGGTCGCGCCGCGCCGGGGCGCCGCGGGCGGGGCCGCCCTTGGCCGGCGGGCCCTTGGCCGGGCCGCCCTTCATCGGCGCGCCGGTCTGCGATCCGCCCTTGCCGAGACCGCCCTTCATCGCGCCGCCGCGGACCGGACCGCCCTTCATTGCACGGTCTCCGGACCCTTCATGTCGCGCACGCCGGCTTCCGGCAGGATGCCGAGGCGACGGGCGACTTCCTGGTAGCCTTCCTCGACCTTGCCGAGGTCCTTGCGGAAGCGGTCCTTGTCCATCTTCTCGCCGGTCTTGAGGTCCCACAGCCGGCAATTGTCCGGGCTGATCTCGTCGGCCAGCACGATGCGCATGTCCTCGTTCTCCCAGAGGCGGCCGAATTCCAGCTTGAAGTCGACCAGCGTGATGCCGACGCCGAGGAAGAGCCCCGTCAGGAAGTCGTTCACCCGGAGCGCCAGCGAGACCATGTCGTCGAGGTCCTGCGTCGAGGCCCAGCCGAAGCAGGTGATGTGCTCCTCGGACACCATCGGGTCGCCGAGCTGGTCGTTCTTGTAGTAGTATTCGATGATCGAGCGCGGGAGCCTGGTGCCTTCCTGGATGCCCAGCCGGGTGGCGAGCGAGCCGGCCGCGACGTTGCGCACCACGACTTCCAGCGGGACGATCTCCACCTCGCGCACCAGCTGTTCGCGCATGTTGAGGCGGCGGATGAAATGGGTGGGGACGCCGATCTCGTTCAGCCGCGTCATCAGGTATTCGCTGATGCGGTTGTTCAGCACGCCCTTGCCGGTGATGGTGCCCTTCTTCTGGTTGTTGAAGGCGGTGGCATCGTCCTTGAAGTACTGCACCAGGGTGCCGGGCTCGGGACCCTCGAAGAGGATCTTGGCCTTGCCCTCATAGACCTGACGGCGGCGCGCCATGGTGGGGGAACTCCTGCGATCGGGCGGCGGCCCCGGGCGGGGACGCACGCCGCCGCGGGGTTTTGGGGCCCCGGGCGAGCCGGGCCTATAGCAGCCCCGGCCCCCGGCCGCCACGCCGGCCGCACGGGGGGGCCATGCGCGGCTTGCCGCGGCGGTGGCTGTCAGGGCGGCAGGGCGGCGAAGGGCGCGCTGCCCGGGGCGGCGGGGCAGAAGCGCCAGACCGGGACGCCGGCCGCCGGCAGGCCGAGCAGGCTGGAACAGACCGTGCCGAAGCCGTCGGTCGGCGGGACGCGCAGCGCCTCCGCGATGCCGGCGGCGCCGGCCTCGGCGTCGGCGAGCAGCGCTTCCCAGGACGCCCAGTCGCCGGCGGCGGGATCGGGCGGCGGGGCGGCGCGGAAGCGCGGCAGGTGGCGGCGGATGCGCGGGCTCGCCACATCGTTGGGGTCATGGGCGGTGACGAGCGTCACGCCCGGGCCGAGGGGCAAGGCCTCCGGCCGGCCGGTGCCGAGGCCGCGCAGGCAGAAGGCGGCCTCCGCATCGGCGATGACCAGGTTGAAGGGGCGCCATGCGGCGGCATCCAGCCGGGAGAGGGCCCGGGCGGCGGCCTCGGCCGAGGCGTGGTCCAGCGCCATCAGCGGCAGCTCGCCGCGCGAGCGCTTGCCGGGGGCGGGGCCGAGGCTGCCCGGGCGGTTCAGCACGCAGGCGACCAGGCCGCCGCGCAGCGCCATGCCGCCGCGCGGCGCCAGCCCGCGGCGCAGCGCCATCCACGTGCCGCCGGCGGAACGGTCCCGCCCGCCGACCACGCCGGGGCGATCCGGCCAGTGCGCGGCCGGCGGGTCCCAGGGGCGGTCCAGCCGCTCGTCGCGGTTCGCGGCCAGCAGCAGCGGCCATGCATGGCCGGGGCGCCGGAGCAGGGCGACCGTGCACATCGCGCCGTCAGCCCCGCCGCGCCGGACGGCGCCGGGCGCTCAGAACCGGAAGTGGAACCCGTAGGCGGGCGGCGGGGGCGGTGGGCGGTAGTAGCGCGGCGGCGGGTGGTAGTAGCCGGGCGGCGGGTACCAGACCCGCGGCGGCGGGCGATACACATGGGCCGGCGGGCCCCAGTGCCGGTGGTGGCGCCAGTGGCGCGGCGGGTCGTCCCAGTAGTGGCCGCGGTGCCAGCGATGGTCCCAGCCGACCGTGGTGGCGGACGCGGCTTCCGGCACCGGCGCGACCGGCCGGGCCGAGGCCGGCATGGCGAGGCCCAGGAACAACGCGCCCAGCGCGACCAGGGGCAGCAGCTTGGCGATGACGGGCATGGCAGGCGATCTCCTTCCCATGCCCCAAGCTAGGCATCGGCCATGGCGGGATCGGGGCGCAAAGGCGGCGGCGGCGCGTCGGCGCCGGCCCCGGCGTGGTCCGGCGCGGCGCCGTGCCGGCCGCGACGGATGCCGATGCCATCGGCCTTCGCGCCGCGCGGCCCGGTGCCGCCCGCGCCGCGCCGCGCGCCATCACGCCTGCGTGGGGCCGAGGACGCGGGCGAAGACGGCCTCCACCGCGCGGAAGTCCCGCGCCGGGTCCATCGCCGCGTCCAGCGCCGGCGCATCGAGCCGCGCCGCGACATCGGGGTCCGCGAGCAGGTTGGCCCGGAAGTCGCGCGCGCCGGCGGTGCCGAGCGCGGCCCAGGTCGCCATCGCCGCGCGCTGCACGGCCGAATAGGCGCCTTCGCGGCTCATCCCCGCCTGGGTCAGCGCCAGCAGCACTTTTTGGGAATGCACCACGCCGCCAAGCGATTCCAAATTGGCCTGCATGCGCGCCGGGTAGATGGTCAGCTTGTCCATCATCCCGGTCAGGCGGCCCAGCGCGAAATCCAGCGTCACCGTCGCATCCGGGCCGATCACGCGTTCGACGCTGGAATGGCTGATGTCGCGCTCGTGCCACAGCGCCACGTTCTCGAGCGCCGGGACGCAGTAGCCGCGCACCAGGCGGGCGAGGCCCGTGAGGTTCTCGCTCAGCACCGGGTTGCGCTTGTGGGGCATGGCGGAGGAGCCCTTCTGGCCCGGGTGGAAATACTCCTCCGCCTCCCGCACCTCGCTGCGCTGGAGGTGCCGCACCTCGGTCGCCAGGCGCTCGATGCCGGCGGCGACGACGGCGAGCGCGCAGAAGAACGCCGCGTGGCGGTCGCGCGGGATGACCTGCGTGGAGACCGGCTCGACCGCCAGGCCCAGATGCTTCGCCACATGCGCCTCCACCCGCGGATCGACACTCGCAAACGTGCCGACCGGGCCGGAGATGGCGCAGGTCGCGACCTCGGCGCGCGCCGCGACCAGGCGGTCGCGGTTGCGCGCGAACTCGACGTGGTGGCCGAGCAGCTTCAGGCCGAAGGTGGTGGGCTCGGCATGGATGCCGTGGCTGCGGCCGATGGTGGGGGTGAACTTGTGCTCCTCCGCGCGCCGGCGCAGCACGGCGAGCAGGCGGTCGGTCTCCGCGATCAGCAGGTCGGCCGCGCGCGTCAACTGCACGTTGAGGCAGGTGTCGAGCACGTCGGAGGAGGTCATGCCCTGGTGCATGAACCGCGCCTCCTCCCCGATGCCCTCGCCGAGCCAGGTCAGGAAGGCGATCACGTCGTGGCGCGTCTCGCGCTCGATCTCGTCGATGCGCGCGATGTCGGCGTCCGAGATCGCGGCGATGCGGGCGCCGCCGCGGTGGCGGATGGCGCGCGCTGCGGCTTCGGGGATGGTGCCGAGCGCGGCCATGGCCTCGGCGGCCAGGGCCTCGATTTCGAACCAGATGCTGTAACGCGTGGCGGGAGACCAGATCCCGGCCATGGCGGGGCGGCTGTAGCGCGGAATCATCGGGCCCTCGGCGTGTTCGCGGTGGTGAAGCCGGTCTTGGCGCGCCGCACCGCCTGTTGACAAGCGGGGCGCGGGACGTCGGATTATTCCCCGAAGGCGGGTAACGGACAGGCCGAGACATGGATTTTTCTTCATTCGGACCAGAGCTCGTCGCTCTCGGCCAGGTGCTCTTCATCGACATCGTGCTGGCGGGCGACAACGCGATCGTCGTCGGCATGGCCGCGGCCGGGCTGCCGGCGGACCAGCGCAAGAAGGCGATCTTCTGGGGGATCGTGGCGGCGACGATCATGCGCATCGCCTTCGCCTCGATCACCGTGCAGCTGCTGTCGATCGTCGGCATCGTGCTGGCCGGCGGCGTGCTGCTGCTGTGGGTGTGCTGGAAGATGTACCGCGAGCTGCGCGACGGCGGCGGGCATGGCGGGCAGGAAGATGGCGTCGAGGCGCTGGAGGGCGAGGAGGGCGGCCCGCCGCGCAAGACGCTGCGCCAGGCGATCACGCAGATCCTGATCGCCGACGTGTCGATGAGCCTGGACAACGTGCTGGCCGTGGCCGGCGCGGCGAAGGACCATCCCTACATCCTGATCATCGGGCTGGCCTTCAGCGTGGTGCTGATGGGCGTGGCGGCGACGCTGATCGCGCGGCTGCTGGACAAGCACCGCTGGATCGCCTGGATCGGGCTGATCGTGATCCTCTACGTCGCGGCGAGCATGATCTACGAGGGCACGAACCAGATCGCGACGGAGGTGCCGCAGGCCTATGGCTACCTGCTGCTGCCGCTGGGCTGGATGGCGCTGCCGGCAGGGGCGGCGAGCTTCCCGATCGCGCTCTGGGCGCTGGCGACGGTGTTCCAGGTGGCCTTCCTGGCGATCGTCGCCACGATCGTGGTGGACCTGACGCTGCAGCTGCTTCGGCGGAACCGTTGAGCATGGCGGCGCGCGGCCTGCTGCCCCTCGCGCGGCGCGCGGCGCTGCCGTTCGCGCTGCTGGCCGCGGCGCTGTGCGGCTGCGCGGCGCCCGGGGACCGGCCGGGCGCCGCGCCGCCCGGCGCCGGCCCGGCGGCCCGCCCCGCCGGCCTGCCGAGCCTGGAGGCGGCAGCCGCGCGGCTGCCGGCGGAGGTCGCGGAGTTCACCCGCGGCGAGGCGGTGTGGCACGAGCGGGAGAGGCCGGGGCTCGGCGTTTCGGTCGATTATGCCGGGCCGGCGCGGTCGGCGGTGGCGACCGTGGTGATCTACGACCGCAGCCGTGCCCCGGTGCCGGAGACCGCGGGCGATCCGGCGCTGGCGCAGGAATTCGCCGGCGCGGTGGCGGATGTGCTGGAGATGGCGGGCAACCGCACCAACCACCGCCTGGTCGAGCGGGAGCGGATGGCGCTGTCGGTGCCGGGCGGCGCGCCGCTGAGCTGCGCGATGCTGGACGGCACCTATGGGCGGCAGGAGGTGCGGACGCTGGTGTGCCTGGGCACCGCGGCGGGGCGCTGGCTGAAGGTGCAGGTGACGCATCCGGCGCGGCAGGTGCGGCCGGTGGACCCGATGCCTTTTGTGGTGGAGGTGGTGCGGGCGGCGCGGGGGTGAGGCGGCGCAACCGCGAACCCGCGGGCTTCGATCTTATTGCCTACCTGCCAGACCCGATCGCCGTCTCGTATCATGCCTGTCGTCGGGCATTTGTCGCTGGCAGCACCTCCGTCATCACGGCATGCCAGATCCGGGCGGGTAGCCCCCCCCCGGTGACGCCATTCATCTCGCCAGACGTGTTGCCTATCCAGACGCCACCGACATGGCCGCCTGCGAACCCGACAAACCAAGCGTCACGGTACTGGCTTGTGGTGCCGGTCTTGCCTCCCGCGATCCAGCGCGGCGAACTTGCCGCGTTCCCGGTTCCGTTCGCAACGACTCGTCGCAGCATGCGGGCCATTGCAGTTGCATGGGGCTCATGCACGATCCGTTCCGCCTGGATCTCCGGGCGCGTGAACAGTGACTCCCCGGCGACATTCCGGATCTGAGTTACGCTGAAGGGCGCGACTCGAAGCCCCCCATTAGCAATGGTCGCGAAGGCGGAAACGAGTTCGATTAGGGGAGCCTCATAGGTGCCGAGCGCGAGATCGGCAGGTCCGCCTTCGAGCGGGTGACTGATGCCAAAACGGTGCGCGACGGCGCGGACGGCGGGCGCATGGCCGAGGCAAAGGCGCACGGCGGCCGTGTTCGATGACCTCGCGAAGGCATCTTCTAGAGTGAGGCTATCGGGATAACGGTCATCGAAGTTGCGTATGTTCCGGCCATCAAAAGATAGCCGGGCGCCGCTGACGCGGTCCTGGGAGCGCATGCCGCGCTCGATGGCCGCGAGATACACGAAGAGCTTGCCGATTGAGCCAATCTGCCGACGAGCCTGCGACACGGTGTTCCATTCGCTATCCTGGTAGCTGCGACCGCCGACGAGCCCAACGATCGCGCCGTTCGGCCGCATCAGGACGATACCGCCAGTCTCGATGTTGAGGTTCTGCCTATGCTCCTCAACGAGGCGGGCGAAGTGATTCTCGCAGGCGCGCTGAACCCTGGGCTCGATGGTCGTGGTCGCCAGCATTGTTCCGTTTGGCCGCGGCAGGGCTTCGGCCAACTCCCGCCCTATCATTCGCGTGGCCCAGCCCACTTGTTGGCTTCTTGGGAAGAAGGCGCCTCGCGCCACGCGGGAGGGCACGACCGTTAGGCGCCCCCGACGGGCGGCGGCAGCCTCGTCAATCGTGAGCACGCCAGTCTCGCTCATTACCTCAAGAAGGCGATGGGCGCGCTGCGTGGCGAGGTCCAGATTGACCCGCGGGTTGAAGCGATTTGGCGCTGGCAGACAACGTGCAAGGGCGGCTGCTTCCAGCAGGGTAAGTTGTCGCGCCGACTTTCCGAAGTAGACCTGGGCAGCTGCCTCTATGCCGTAGGCGACGCCACCGAAGAAGACGCGGTTCACGTAGAGGAAGAGTATCTCCTCTTTTGTGAAGGTTTGTTCCAGCACGGGAGCGGTGACCAGCTCGATAATCTTTCTTGCGAGGCCAAATTCATCCCGGAGCACAATTTCCTTCAGAACTTGCTGCGTAATCGTGCTTCCCCCTTGGGTTGAGCCGCCTAGAGTGTTCCAAGCGGCGCGCGCAATCGCGCGGGGATCGATCCCCCAATGAGTGAGGAAATTGCGATCCTCCGCTGCCATGAACACGAGGCCAACATGGCTCGGCATCTCGCGCAGCGGCACGGGCTCGGCATAGTAGGTTTCTTGCGCTGCAAAGACTCCGTTGCGTGCGTCCAGGACGAGCAGGCCATTCCGCCGGTTGTAGTACACGAACTGCTCTGCGCTGGAGAGCGCAGGCAGCAGACGCAATGCTTCGCTCGTCGGACCAGAGGCCTGGACCGAAGCTCCGCGTCCGGCGAAGGCTGCCGCGATACCAGTCGCGAAGGTGCGCCTCGAAAGCATGTCGATTTCCGTGCGGCATGCCGTTCTCAGTGGACGGCAGCGGCTTACGTCGTCGTAACCGCTACGTACACGGTATGACTCGTACGCGACCAGACGCAAGAGCAATCAGGGCTCGGAGGGGTAGGGTGCTCACACGTCCACCGCTTCCTCGTCCAGCTTCGAGGCATTCTCCTGGATGAAGCGGAAGCGCAGCTCCGGCTTGCGGCCCATCAGCGCCTCGATCAGCTCGCTGGTGCGCATGCGCTCCTGCTCTTCCGCAGGCAGCACCACGCGCAGCAGCGTCCGCCGCCTGGGGTCCATCGTCGTCTCTTTGAGCGACGCCGGCGGCATCTCGCCCAGGCCCTTGAAGCGGCTGACCTCCACCTTCTGGTTCGACTTGAACTCGCGCTTGACCAGCCGGTCCTTGTCGGCGTCGTTCATCGCATAGACCGTCTTGCCGCCATGCTGCAGCCGGTAGAGCGGCGGCTGCGCCAGGAACAGCCGGCCCTGGCGCACCACCTCCGGGATCTCCTTGTAGAAGAAGGTCATCAGCAGCGCCGCGATATGCGCGCCGTCCACATCGGCATCCGTCATGATCACCACGCGGCCGTAGCGCAGCCGCGCCAGGTCGAAGCGGTCGCCGGCGCCGCAGCCCAGCGCCTCGATCAGATCCTTCAGCTCCTGGTTGCCGCGCAGCTTGTCGGCGCTGGCGCTCGCCACGTTCAGGATCTTGCCGCGCAGCGGCAGCACCGCCTGGGTCTCGCGGTCGCGCGCCTGCTTGGCGGAACCGCCGGCGCTGTCGCCCTCGACGAGGAACAGCTCCGTGCCGTCGGCCGATTCGCGGGAGCAGTCGGCCAGCTTGCCGGGCAGGCGCAGCTTGCGCGTCGCGGATTTCCGCGGCGTGTCCTTCTGCTCGCGCCGGCGGATGCGCTCCTCCGCGCGTTCCACCGCCCAGGCGAGCAGGTTGTCCGCCGTGCCGGGGTCGCCGGCCAGCCAATGGTCGAAATGGTCGCGCAGCGCGGCTTCCACCAGCCGCGCGGCCTCGGGGCTGGTCAGCCGGTCCTTGGTCTGGCCCTGGAATTGCGGCTCCCGGATGAAGACGCTGAGCATGCCCGCCAGGCCGCCCAGCAGGTCCTCCGCCGTCACGTTCGCCGCGCGCTTGTCGCGCTTGAGCTCGCCATAGGCGCGCAGGCCCTTCACCAGCGCGGCGCGCAGCCCGGCTTCGTGCGTGCCGCCCTGCGGCGTCGGGATGGTGTTGGCGTAGGTGCTGAGAAAGCCCTCGCCCTGCTCGAGCCAGGTCAGCGCCCATTCGCAGCGGCCGGCGCGCTCGGGGAAGTCCACGCTGCCGGACCAGGGCGCCGGCACCACTGTGCCGCGGCCTTCGATCGAGGCGCCCAGAAAATCCAGCAGGCCGCCGGGGAAGTGCAGCACCGCCTGCGCCGGCGTGTCGGTGCCGGCGACCAGCTTCGCATCGACCGCCCAGCGGATCTCGACGCCGCGGAACAGATAGGCCTTGGACCGGCACAGCCGGTAGAGCCGCGCCGGCGCGAAGGCGAGCGCGCCGAAGATCTCGGGATCCGGGCGGAAGCGCACGGTGGTGCCGCGGCGGTTGTGGATCTCGCCCATGTTCTTGAGCTTCTGGACCGGCCGGCCGCGCTCGAAGGCATGCGCGAAGCGGGTGCGGTCGCGGCAGATCTCGACCTCCATCCGCTCGGACAGCGCGTTCACCACGGAACTGCCGACGCCGTGCAGGCCGCCCGAGGTCTCGTAGGCCTTGCCGCCGAACTTCCCGCCCGAATGCAGCGTGGTGAAGATCACCTCCAGCGCCGAGAGCTTGGGGAATTTCGGGTGCGGGTCGACCGGGATTCCCCGCCCGTTGTCGCGCACGGTCAGCCAGTTGCCGACATCGAGCGTCACCTCGATGAAGTCGGCATGGCCGGCCACCGCCTCGTCCATCGCATTGTCGATGATCTCGGCGGCCAGATGGTGCAGCGCGTTCTCGTCGGTGCCGCCGATGTACATGCCGGGGCGACGCCGGACGGGCTCCAGCCCCTCCAGCACCTCGATGTCCTTGGCGGAATAGTCGGACGCCATCGGCGCGGCGGCGGCCGGCTTCGCCGCGGCCTTCGCGGCCCCCGCCGGGCCCTTTCGGGCGCCACCCTGGCCGAACAAGTCGTTCATGCTGTGTTCTCGCTCTCCGGCCCAAGATAGCCACGCGATGCGGGGCAGACAACCAAGCGTCGCGCCACGGCAGGATGCAGGACGTGACGGCCCCGCCCCTTGCGCGCGGCCGCCGCCCCGCGCATTGCCCGGCACATGGACACCCCCCCGCACCAGGGCATGACGGAGGCCGAGCTGCACGGCGTGCTCGACGCGCTGCGCTCGGCCGAGGCGCTGAAGCAGACGCTGCGCAACTCCCGCACCTCCTCCGGCCGGGTGGAGAGCACGGCGGAACATACCTGGCGGCTCTGCCTGATGGCGATGCTGCTGGCGCCCGACCTGCCGGATATCGACCTCGGGCGGCTGCTGCGCATCCTGGTGGTGCACGACCTCGGCGAGGCGATCGGCGGCGACATCCCCGCCCCCGACCAGACGCCGCAGGCGGACAAGGCGGCGCGCGAACGCGCGGACCTGGCAAGCCTGCTCGCGCCCCTGCCGCCGGACCGGCTGGCGGGGATCCTGGCGCTCTGGGACGAATACGAGACCGGCAGCAGCCCGGAAGGCCGGGTGGCCAAGGGCCTCGACAAGCTGGAAACCATCCTCCAACACAACCAGGGCACCAACCCGCCGGGCTTCGACTACGCCTTCAACCTGGGCTACGGCCGCCCCCACACCGACGCCCACCCGGTGCTGTCGCAGATCAGGACCGTGCTGGACGCGGAGACGGCGGCGAGGGCTGAGGGCGGGCGCGGGTGGCCCGGGGAAGGCTCCGGGCGCGGCAGTGCCGCGCCCCCCGTACCCCATCCGCGAGGGGCCTGAGGCCCCTCGACCCCCGTCGGTTTGGTCGCCGGTCGGGGAGGGGGCCTGCCGCACCCGCGCCACGGGCGCGCCTGCGAGGCCCCCTCCCTGACCGGCGACTGAAAACTCCTGGCGGGGTCCGGGGGGCGCCACGCCCCCCGGCGGGGAGGGTTCGGGAGGGGCGGAGCCCCTCCCGAGGAGCCGCCAGAGCCCGCCTCAGCCCTCCGCCGTCGCTTCCAGCATCCACACCGCCTTGTCGATGTTCTTCGACACGCCGGTGAGGATATCCGCCGTGTCCGCGTCCCCGGCCTCGTCGGTGGTGTCGATGCCGTCGCGCAGCGACTTGCCGAGCGCCAGGTAGCGTTCGGCCAGCGCGTGGACGTGGTCCATGCCCTGGCGCAGCTCGGTCGGGTAGGGGGCCAGGCGGGTGGCGCCGGCGACGGCCTGGCTGGTGCCGGTGGCGGTGCCGCCCAGCTGCACCAGGCGTTCGGCCAGCTCGTCGATGTCCTCGGCCAGCGTGTCGTAGAAGGTCTCGAACATCGTGTGCAGGGCGTGGAAGTTCGGCCCCTTCACGTTCCAATGCGCCTGCCGGGTCGCGTTGTAGAGGTCGATGCTGTCGGTCAGGCAGGCCTGCAGGACCCCGATCGAGGTCTTCTTGGCGTTGTCGTTCAGGTCGAGGCGGCTCGCGGCCATCGTGGGCTCCTGTGGTGCGGTGCAGGGTGGAACGTGGGGGCCGGGCGGGTCGTTGCAGCCTATCGCGCCGTCATGTCCGGCATGACGTTGAGGTATCGCGCCGCCTCGGGCGGGGTGTCGCCGCGGTGGAAGCCATGCGCGCGCGCCAGGATGGCGCGGTCTTCCTCGGTCAGGCGGCCCTCCTCGCGCAGGTGCTCGGTCCAGTTCGCCACCACCCAGAGCTCCACCCAGCGGTCGGGCTGGGCCACGTCCTCGTAGAGCCGCCAGGCCAGCGCGCCGCTGCGCAGCCGCGCGAAGCGGCATTCCGCCATGGCGGCCAGGAAGGCGGCGCGGTCGGCGGGGTCGATGCGCAGCCGCACCACTTCCAGCACCCGGCCGCTTTCCTCCTCGGCCAGGATGGGCGCGAGCGAGGCGGCGGCGGGTTCCGGGCGCGGGGCGGGGGTGGCGGGGGGGGCGTTGTCCTCCCGCGCCGGGCCGGGCTCGATCGAGCGGCCGCGCACCAGCAGCCCGCCGGCGATGCTGCCGGCGCCGGCCAGGCCGAGGGCCAGCGGCAGCCCCAGCGCATCCCCCGCCCAGCCGCCGAGCCCCGCGCCGAGCGCCAGCGCGCCGAAGGTGGCCAGCTGGTAGATGCCGATGGCGCGCGCCCTGACCCAGGCCGGGGAGGCGAGCTGCGCCGCCGCCTGCAGCGTGGAGGCGCCGGAGAGCCAGGCGACCCCGAAGGCCAGCATCGCCAGCAAGGCCACCGCCGCGTGCTGCGCGTTGCCGAGCAGCAGCAGCGCCGCCCCCGCCAGCACCGAGGCCCCGGTGACCGTGCCCCCGCGGCTGAGCCGCCCGCGCAGCGAGGGCAGCAGCAGCCCCGCGCCCACCGCGCCGATGCCCATCCCCGCCAGCATGATGCCGAACCATTCGGGCCCGAGGCCCAGCTGCATCCGCACCAGCAGCGGCAGCAGGCCCCAGATCACCGCCGAGAAGCCGAAGAAGACGCAGCCGCGCAGGATGGTGGCACGCAGCACCGGGCTCGCCGAGACGAAGCGCAGCCCGGCGCCCATGGCGGAGACGAAGTGTTCCTTCGGCAGGGTGCGGCGGTCCGGCGGCCGCTTCCAGGCCACCAGCGCGAAGATCACCACGATGAAGGAGATGGCGTTGAGCGCGAAGGTCGCCTCCGCCCCCGCCGCCGCGACCGTGAAGCCGCCGATGGCCGGGCCGATGGCGCGGGTGATGTTGAAGCCGATGCCGTTCAGCACGATGGCCTGCGCCAGGTCCTGGCGCGGCACCACCTCCGGCGTCACGGCGGCCCAGGCGGGGGAGTTCATCGCGGTGCCCATGCCGATCGCGAAGGTCAGCGCGACCAGCCCCCAGGGCCCGGTGAGCCCGGCGAAGGTCAGCAGCGCCAGCAGCGTGCCGGCGGCGGCGATCCAGGCCTGCGCGCCGATCAGGTAAAGGCGCCGGTCCATGATGTCGGCCAGCGCGCCGGCCGGCAGCGCGAAGAGGAACACCGGCAGCAGCGACGCCACCTGCACGAGCGAGACCATCACCGGGCTCGGGGCGAGGGAGGTCATCAGCCACCCCGCGCCGGTGTTCTGCATCCACATGCCCGTGTTGGAGCAGAGGTTGGCCAGCCACAGCAGCCGGAAGGACGGGTGGCGCAGCGGCACCAGGGCGGCGGGAAGACGCATGCGGGGCGGCAGCTTGGCAGGGTTGGGGGGGCCGGCGGAAGCACGTGTTGGTGCTGGCCTGATGCGCGATTGCTGCGTTAAGCTTTGTCCATGCGCTACCGGACCTATGCCGAGTTCTGGCCGCACTACCTGCGGGAACATGCGAATCCGCTGACGCGGCGCGTGCATGCCGCCGGCACGGTGCTGGCCGCGCTGCTGCTGGCCTGGGTGGTGCTGGCCGGCGCCTGGTGGTGGCTGCTGGCGGTGCCGGTGGTGGGCTATGGCTTCGCCTGGGGCTCGCACCTGCTGGTGGAGCGGAACCGGCCGGCGACCTTCACCTATCCGCTGTGGTCGCTGTGGAGCGACCTTCGCATGGCCTGGCTGCTGCTGACCGGGCGGCTCGGGCCGGAGTTGCAGCGCGCGGGCGTGGCGGGCTGAGGCCAGGCCCCGGCGGCGCCGTGACCACGCCCGGGGCGCGGCGTCGCGGCGATCCCGAGCGGGAGGATGGGCGCGGGCCGAGCTGCGTCACGCGGCCCCGGCCGGGGCCGCGTGCGGCGCCGCTCAGCCGAAGGGGGAGACGGGGCCGGCGCGCAGCTGCTGTTCGCGGAAGACGCGCTCCACGCCGTCCATCGCACCGCGGGCGCGATAGGTGCGGTCCGTCGCGTCGCCCGGCAGGGCGCGGGTGATCTTGTAGGTGCCGCCCGGGACATGGCTGTCCCAGCGGCCGGGGATGAACTGGACATCCTGGCCGACGGCGAAAAGGTGCATGGCCATGGGTGGCCTCCGGATGGCGGACGGGGCGGCCGGCGCGCGGCGCCCGTCATGGCGGGATCACCGGCGAAACCCGCGCCTGCCGGCGATGGTCGCCATCCGGGCGCCCCGCGGGGGGGCGGCCCGGGATGGCGTGGCGGGCGGGTCCGCGCCGCGGTCCCGCCCGGCCCGGGCTCAACCGCGCTGGAGGCGGGTGGCCGAGACCTTGCCCTGCTGTCCAGGCTGGACCTCGTAGCCCAACTTCTCGCCTTCGGCGAGGCCGGTCATGCCGGCGCGCTGGACTTCGGAGATGTGGACGAAGACGTCCTTCGAGCCGTCATCGGGCTGGATGAAGCCATAGCCCTTCGTGGCGTTGAACCACTTGACGGTACCGGTCTGCATGTAGGGGGAGTTCCGTGAGGCACGAGGACCGCCGCGCGAGGGTCGGGCGGCGGATCACCCGCCCGCGGCGGGCGGACACCGGGCTCGGCGGCCCGCGAGGGACGATGAGGACAGGCCGGGCCGTCAGGACAGGTTGACGGGGGCACCATGACGCTTCCGCGCCCTCGGCGCCAGCGAATTCGGCCCGCGCGATCGGGCCCGACGCGACGCCGGCGCGCCGCGGCGTGGCGAAAGCCCAAGGATATCAGCGCTCAGGCGGGCCCGGCGGCGCTGGCGTTCACGATTCTGACGGTTGCGTGTGCCGCGCGGGTCAGTTGCGCGGCAGGCGCGTGCGGCCCGGTGCGTCCGGGTTCTGAGCGCGGTGGCGCAGCAGGTGGTCGGCCAGCACCAGGGCCAGCATCGCCTCCCCCACCGGGACCGCGCGGATGCCGACGCAGGGGTCGTGCCGGCCCTTGGTCAGCACCTCGACCTCCTGGCCGAAGCGGTCCACCGACCGGCGCGACGTGAGGATGGAGGAGGTGGGCTTCACCGCGAAGCGCGCGACGATGGGCTGGCCGGTGCTGATCCCGCCCAAGATGCCGCCGGCCTGGTTGCTGCCGAACAGCACCTCGCCCTCAGGGCCCATGCGCATCTCGTCGGCGTTCTGCTCCCCGGTCAGGCCGGCGGCGGCGAAGCCGGCGCCGATCTCGACGCCCTTGACGGCATTGATCGACATCAGCGCGGCCGCCAGGTCGGCATCGAGCTTGCCGTAGATCGGCGCGCCGAGGCCGGGGGGCACGCCCTCGGCCACCACCTCGATCACCGCGCCGAGGGAGGAGCCGGATTTGCGCGCGGCCGCCAGCCGGTCTTCCCAGCGCGCGGCGGCGGCGGCGTCGGGGCAGAAGAAGGGGTTTTGCTCGGTCTCCGCCCAGTCGTGGTTCGCGGGGTCGATCCAGTCGCCGCCCATGGCGACCAGCGCGCCGCGGATGGTGACCCCTTCCAGCACCTTGCGCGCCACCGCGCCGGCGGCGACGCGCATCGCCGTCTCCCGCGCGCTGGACCTGCCGCCGCCGCGATGGTCGCGCACGCCGTATTTCAGGTCATAGGTCAGGTCGGCATGGCCGGGGCGGAAGCGGTCCTTGATCTCGCCGTAGTCCTTGCTGCGCTGGTCCTGGTTGTCGATGTGCAGCGCGATCGGGGTGCCGGTGGTCACGCCCTCGAAGGTGCCGGACAGGATGCGGACCTGGTCGGGTTCCTGGCGCTGCGTGACGTACTTCGATTGCCCGGGGCGGCGCCTGTCGAGGAAGGGCTGGATGTCGGCTTCCGTCAGCGCGATGCGCGGCGGGCAGCCATCCACGACGCAGCCGATGGCGGCGCCGTGGCTTTCGCCCCAGGTGGTGAAGCGGAACAGGTGGCCGAAGGTGTTGTGGCTCATGGCGCTGTGGTCGAGGCCCCCACCCCGACCCTCCCCCGCAGGCGGGGGAGGGGGTCAGACCGTCGCGATGTCCGGCGCGTCCGGGTTCTTCATGCCGACGATGTGGTAGCCGCAATCGACGTGGTGCACCTCGCCGGTCACGCCGGACGACAGGTCACTCAGGAAATACAGCCCCGACCCGCCCACATCCTCGATCGTCACGTTGCGCTCCAGCGGCGCGTTGTACTGGTTCCACTTCAGGATGTAGCGGAAATCGCCGATCCCGCTGGCCGCCAGCGTCTTGATCGGGCCCGCAGAGATCGCGTTCACCCGGATCCCCGCCGCGCCCAGGTCGGCGGCCATGTAGCGCACGCTCGCCTCCAGCGCGGCCTTCGCCACGCCCATGACGTTGTAGTGCGGCGTCACGCGCTCCGCGCCCAGATAGGACATGGTCAGCAGCGACCCGCCCGCCTTCATCAGCGGCACCGCGCGCTGCGCGACGGAGACGAAGGAATAGACGCTGATGTCCATCGCCTGCAGGAAGGCATCGCGCGGCGTGTCCATGTAGCGGCCGCGCAGATACTGCTTGTCGGCGAAACCGATCGCGTGGACGAGGAAATCGAGCCCGCCCCATGCCGCGCCGATGCGCTCGAACACCGAATCCACCGACGCATCGTCCGTCACGTCGCAGGGCAGCACCAGCTTCGCGCCCACCTGCTCGGCCAGCGGGCGCACGCGCTTCTCCAGCGCCTCGCCCTGGTAGGTGAAGCACAGTTCGGCGCCTTGCGCCGCGACCGCGCGGGCGATGCCCCAGGCGATGGAGCGGTCATTCGCCACCCCCATCACCACGCCGCGCTTGCCCGCCATCAGCGCCCCGCGCGGAATGGCGGCCGGGGCGGGATCTGGCTGGTCGGCTTGGGGCATGGGGCGCAGGACCGGGGCTTGGTTGCGAAGGCCGGGGGGTGGTGGCACATGCCCAATCCACGGGCAAGGGGCGCATCCCGCCCCGCCCAACGCCCCCAGGAGAGATGCGTGGACATCGCGCCGCCCAATGGGCCCCCCCGCCTTCCCGCCGCCGAGGACCCCTTCGCCCTGTTCGCCGCCTGGCTGGAAGACGCGACCCGCAGCGAGCCCAACGATCCCAATGCGCTGTGCCTGGCGACCGCGACGCCGGAAGGCCGGCCCTCGGCGCGGATGGTGCTGCTGAAGGGCATCGATGCGCGCGGCTTCGTCTTCTACACCAACCTCGAAAGCCGCAAGGGCGGGGAATTGCGCGCCAATCCCTTCGCGGCGCTCTGCTTCCACTGGAAGACCCTGCAGCGCAGCGTGCGCGTCGAAGGCCCGGTGCAGCTGGTCGAGGACACGGAGGCCGATGCGTATTACGCATCGCGTGCGCGCGGATCGCGCATCGGCGCCTGGGCGTCGCGGCAATCCCGCCCGCTGGAAGGCCGCTTCGCGCTGGAGAAGGCGGTGGCGGACTACACGCTGAAATTCGGCCTGGGCGAGATCCCGCGCCCCGCCCATTGGTCCGGCTTCCGCCTGGTGCCCGACCGCATCGAGTTCTGGCGCGACATGCCCTTTCGCCTGCACGAACGCCGCGTCTTCCACGCCGCCGCGCAGGGCGGGTGGGAGACGGAGATGCTCTACCCTTGACCCCGCCGGCCGGCATCCCGGCAGCGCAGGCCGAGGTCGCCGGCCTGCTGCGCGGGCTGACCGGGGCGGAGCCGGTGGAGACGCACATCTCCGCCGTCTTCGTCGGCCCGGACGACGCCTTCAAGCTGAAGAAGGCGCTGCACCTGCCCTTCCTCGATTTCTCGACGCTCGCCGCGCGCCAGACATTCGCGCGGCGGGAGCTGGAGCTGAACCGGCCGCACGCGCCGGGCATCTACCGCGACGTCGTCGCCGTCACGCGCGGCGCCGATGGCGCGCTGCGGCTTGGCGGAGAGGGCGCGCCGGTCGAATGGCTGCTGCGCATGGCGCCCGTGCCGGCCGCGGATTTCCTGGACGCCATCGCCGCGCGCGGCGCGCTGGACGAGGCGCTGCTGGACGCCGTGGCGGATGCGGCGGCCGCGCTGCTGGCGCAGGCGCCGCCGGCGCCGGGCGTCGATCCGGCCGCGCGCATGGCGATCGTGCTGGACGGCAACCGGCAAGGCTGCCTGGAGGCCGGGCTCGACCCGTCCCGCGTGCAGGCCATCGCGCAGGCGATGCAGGCGCGGCTTGCGGCCCTCGCGCCCTGGATGCAGGCGCGCGCGGCGGCGGGGCTCGTCCGCCGCTGCCATGGCGACCTGCACCTGGCGAATTTCTGCCTGTGGGAAGGCCGCCCCGTCGCCTTCGATGCGCTGGAATTCGACGAGGCGCTGGCGCGCATCGACATCGGCTACGAGGTCGCCTTCCTGCTGATGGACATCGAGGTGCGCGCCGGCCGCGCCGCCGCCAACCGCGTGATGGGCCGGCTGCTGACCCGCATCGGCGATGCGGAACTGCCGCGCGGCCTGCCCTTCTGGTTGGCGCAGCGCGCCCTGGTGCGCGCGAAGATCGAGGCCGGGCGCGGCCGCGACGGCGCCACCTACCTCGATGCCGCGGAGCGCTTCCTGGCCGAGGCCCCGCCGCGCCTGGTCGCCATCGGCGGGTTGCAGGGCAGCGGCAAGACGCGGCTGGCGCGCGCCCTGGCGCCCTGGCTCGGCGCCAGCCCCGGCGCGCTGCACCTGCGCAGCGACGAGATCCGCAAGCGCCGCGCCGGCGTGCCGCCGGAAGCCCGGCTGCCCGAAGCCGCCTATGCGCCCGAGGAAAGCCGCGCCGTGCATGCCGAGATGTTTTTCGCCGCGCGCGTCGCGCTGGACGCGGGACGGTCGGTGGTGCTGGACGCGGTGTTCCGCGACCCGGCGCTGCGCGAGGCCGCCGCGGCGGCGGCGGGCGATGCGCCCTTCCTCGGCCTGTGGCTGGACGCGCCGCTCGGGCTGCTGCAGGCGCGCATCGCGGCGCGGCGCGCGGCGGGCGGCGATGCCTCCGACGCGACGGAGGCGGTGGTGGCGCGCGCCGCGGCGGCCGATCCGGGCCCGGTCGGCTGGACGCGCCTGGACGCGGCGGGCGACCCGGTGGCGGCGGCGCGGGCGCTGCTGGCCTTGCCGCCCGGCGGCGTGGTAAGGAAATGACAAGGGAAGGCTGAACAGAACGGGAGCAGGATGCGATGGCCTATCGCCGCCTCCTTGTGCCGCTCACCGGGACCGCCGCCGGTGAAGCTGCGCTGAGCACCGCGCTGATGGTGGCGCGGATCTGGAACGCGCACCTGCATTGCGTGCATGTGCGCGTCGATGCGCGCGACGTCGCGCCGCTGGCCGGCGAGGGCCTGTCGGGCGCGATGATCGAGGAGATGATGGCCGCGACCGAGCGCGAGAGCGGCGAGCGCGCGGGCCGCGTGCGCGCCATGTTCGAGCGCTTCGCCGCCGCGCATCCGGACGTGACGCTGGCCTCCGACCCCAACACCGCGCTGAAGGTGCCGGGCGTCACCATCAGCTTCGAGACGATCGCGGGGCGGGAGGAGGACGTGGTCGCGCAGCAGTCGCGCCTGTTCGACATGGCGGTGGTGCCGCACCCGGAGGCGGATGAGGATGTCTCCTCCTCCGACGCGCTGCACGCCGTGCTGTTCGATAGCGGCCGGCCGGTGCTGATCGCGCCGCGCACCGCGCCGGCGACGATCGGCACGCGCGTCTGCGTGGCCTGGAACGGCAGCGCGGAGAGCGCCGCGGCGGTCGCCGCCGCGCTGCCCTGGATGCACCGCGCGCAGGCGGTGCGCATCCTGCATTCCGACGACTACCAGCGCCGCGGCCCGGGGCCCGACGGCATCCGCGCCTATCTGCGCTGGCACGAGATCGAGGCGGAGGCGGTGCCCTTCAAGCCGCAGACCAAGGAAGTGGGTGCCGGCCTGCTGGGGGCGGCGCGGGATTTCGGCGCGGACCTGATGTGCCAGGGCGCCTACAGCCATTCGCGGCTGCGCCAGCTGATCCTGGGCGGCGTCACGCGGCACGTGCTGGAGAATGCCGACCTGCCAGTGCTGATGTGCCGGTGAGGGGGGGCGTGCCGCTCACATCCGGTAGCGGAAGACCCGCGGCGCTTCCTTCCTGAAGAAGCCCATCTTGTTGGGGCCGTAGGGAGGACCCTTGGAGTTGGTGGCCGACCACATGTCGTTCACCTGCTTCCACGGCGTCTTGCCGTCCTTGGCGAGCCGGTCGGTCACGCGATTCGCGGCATCCGTCGCGAACTCCGAGAAGATCGCGACATGGCCGTCCCAGTAGAGGATGTCGCCCTCCTGCATCGGCTCTCCCTTGGCGAGTTCCCGGAAGCGGCCGGAGGATTTGGCATAGGCCGGGAAGCTCGCGGTCGGGTTGTAGGCGAAGGGGAAGCCGGCTTCCTCGTAGATCCGCCATGTCGTGCCGCTGCAATCCCCCTCGATGCCCTTCTTCGAAGCCGCACCGATCGCCTTGTAGGGCGTTCCCTTCCACAGCTTCGCAACGGCCGTGATCTTCGCGCCTTGCGTGGCGGTGATGTCCTTCTGCATGTCCGCCGCCTTCGATCAGGCATCGATCCGGCCCCGATGGTAGGCGAAGGGGATCGGGGAAGCCAGGTCATTGCGTGGCTGGATGATGGCGATCGACAGCGCGCGCTGACGCCAAGGGGCTCGGCGCCCTATCTGGATCCCAGCGCAACCCCGCAACCGCTTCGGGAGACCCCGCGATGATCGACATCCGCCCCTTCGCCAGCCTCGGCGGCGCCAATCATGGCTGGCTGAACGCCCGCCACCATTTCTCCTTCGCCGGCTACCACGACCCGTCCCGCATGAGCTGGGGCCGCCTGCGCGTCTGGAACGACGACGAGATCGCGCCCGGCACCGGCTTCGACGCGCATCCGCACCGCGACATGGAAATCATCACCTATGTCCGCGAAGGCGCCATCACGCATCGCGACAACCTGGGCAACCAGGGCCGCACCGGCGCCGGCGACGTGCAGATCATGTCCGCCGGCAGCGGCGTGGTGCATGCCGAGTACAACCTCGAGAAGGAGACGACGAAGATCTTCCAGATCTGGATCGTCCCCGACCGCCGCGGCGCCAAGCCGAACTGGGGTGCCAAGGAATTCCCCAAGGCGGCGCGCGAGGCCGGGTTCGAGGTGCTCGCCTCCGGCCGCCCCGCCGATGCGGCCACCGGCGCCCTGCCGCTGAACGTCGATGGCGCGGTGCTGGCGGCCACCGTCAAGGCCGGGCAGACGCTGGTGCAGCCGCTCGCCCCCGGCCGCGCCGCCTATCTGGTGGCGGCCAAGGGCGCGATCACGGTGAACGGCCACGCGGCCGCGGCGCGCGACGGCATCGCGGTGGCCGGCGAGAGCGCCATCGAGATCGCGGCCACCGAGGATGCCGAGATCGTCATGGTGGAGGTGGCGGAGGGCTGACCGCGCCGCCCGGCCCGGCCCCGAGCAGCCGCGCCAGCATCAGGCGCAGCTGCCCGACCGGGTCCCGCCCCGGCGCGGCCGCGACCAGCGTGCGATGCGCGCCGGGCAGCACCAGGTGCCGCGCCCCGGGCAGCAGGGCGGAGGCGACGGGCACCAGCCCGTCATTCGGCCCCGCCCGCTTCGCCACCCAGCGCGCGAGCGGCAGGTGGCGGCGGTCGCGGCCGGTCGCGGCCTCGTCCAGGAAGGTGCCGACCGCCAGCACCGGCAGCCGCGCCGTCAACGCGGCGACCTGCGCGGCATGCGCGTCCATCCATCCCTGGCGCGCCGGGGTGGTGAGGTCCCGCAGCCCCGCCCCGCTGCCGAGCCTGAGCGCCTTCACCGCCAGCCCCGCGGCCCGGTGCAGCGCCCGCGACGCGACCAGCGCATCCGCGACCGGCGAGCCGAGGAAGGGCGACTGGATGGCCAGGAAGGCCCGGCAGCGCGCGGCGGCCTGCGGCACCAGCAGCGCGGCGAGCCCCTCCAGCCCCCCCTTGCTGTGGCCGATCAGCAGCGCCGGGCGCGGATCGCCCGCCAGCGCCTGCGCCAGGCGCGCGGCGTTGGCGGCCACCGCCTCGGCCGTCGGCAGCGGGACGACGGCGGCCTCCAGCCCGAGCCCGTCGCGCAGCCAGCCGAGCTGCGCGCCCATGTAGTCCAGGCCGAAGGGCGCGAAGCGCTGCATCAGCTCGCCGAGCAGCCCATAGGCCAGCAGCACGCGATGCCCGGCCAGCGCCGCCGCCAGCGCCGCATCCTGCGCCGCCGGCGGGGCGGCGTCAGTCAAGCGCGACGACCAGCTTCCCGAAATTCTCGCCGCGCAGCAGGCCCATGAAGGCGGCGGGGGCGGCGGCCAGGCCGTGGACCACGTCCTCCTTCCAGGTCAGCTTCCCCGCGGCGATGTGGGCCAGCATCTCGGCGCGGAAGACCGGGTAGCGGTGCCAGCTGTCGAACACGATCAGCCCCTGGATCCGCAGCCGCTTGCGCACCACCGGGCCGAGATTGGGGCCGGGCGGCGCGCCGACGGCGGCCGAGCCCGGCGCGGAATTGTACTGCGCGATCATCCCGCACATCACCATCCGGCCATGGATGTTGAAGCGCGGGAAGACGGCGGCCTGGATCGGCCCGCCGACATTCTCCCAATAGACGTCAACGCCCTGCGGGCAGGCGGCGTCGAGCTGCGCGGCGAGATCGGCCTTGTGGTCCACCGCCGCCTCGAACCCCAGCGCCCCGGTCAGGAAGCCGCACTTGGCCGCGCCGCCCGCGATGCCGACCACCCGCGCGCCGGCGATCCGGCCGAGCTGCCCGACCACCTGCCCGACCGCGCCGGAGGCGGCCGAGATCACCAGCGTCTCCCCCGGCTTGGGCTGGCCGATGTCCGCAAGCCCCACCCAGGCCGTCAGCCCCGGCATGCCGAGCACGCCGAGGGCGGTCGACGGCGGCGCCTCCTTCGGGTCGACCGCGATGAGCGCATCGCCCTTGCGGGCCGACCAGTGCTGCCAGCCATAGCCGCCCAGCACCCAGTCGCCCTCCTTGAACCGGGCGTCGCGGCTGGCGGCGACCTGGCCGACCGCCTGGCATTCCATGGGCGCGCCGAGCGCGACGGGCGGGGCGTAGGACTTCACGTCATCCATCCGCCCGCGCTGGTAGGGGTCGAGGGAGAGGAAGCGGTGGCGGACCAGCACCTCGCCCTCGGCGGGCGTGGGGATCGGGGCTTCGGCGAGGCGGAAATCCTCTGCCACCGGCGCGCCCTGCGGGCGGCGGGCGAGCAGGATCTGGGGATTCGTGTCGGGCATCGGCGTCCTCCGCGCGGTTGCGACTGCCTATCGCGGCGTCGGGGCGGCCGGAAGCTCCGGCTGGCCGGCCGCGTCGCGCCGCAGGGCCGCCATCACGGCCTCGACGGGCTCGCGGACCGCCACATCGGTGTTGAAGCGCAGGCCGACCAGCACGAGGGAAGCCCGCGCGCCGGCGGCGTGGCGTTCCTCCGTCTCCCGCACCAGCACCACGCGCTCGGCGGCGACGTAGATGCGCGCGCCGCGCAGGTCGGTGAGAGGCACCAGGCGCAGCCCTGCCTCGCGCAGCCGCCCTGCGAGCGCCTCCACCGGTTCGGCGGTGCGTTGCTGCACCCAGGCGGCGGTGTCGACGACGGTATGGCCCTCGACACGGGCAACCCGCACCACCTGCCGCGCGGCGAGCCAGACCGGCAAGCTGCCCTCGGCCGGCGCGATGCGGAGAAAGCCGGGCCCGCCGGCCGGCTGCGCGGCGGCGGGCCCGCCGAGGGCGGGCAGGAGGGCGGCAAGCAGCCGGCGGCGGGCGGGGCGCATGGCGGGATAGTGCGCCGGCGCGCCAGCGCGCCGGCGGTTGCGATGGCCGGGCTTCGCCGCGCCGCCGGAAGAAGATGAAAAGCAGATGTTCACAACATGAACGGAACATGAGTTGTGTTGACGCAGGAGAGCGCAACCTCAAATCGCCGGGAGCGTGAGACCGCCGTTTCGCAAAGGAAACCCGACCCATGAGCGTCATCCGCGGCACGATCGGCAACGACAGCCGCATGGGCACCGCCGCAGCCGACCTGATGCTGGGGCTGGAGGGCAACGACAGCCTCTTCGGCAGCTTCGCCGATGACACCCTGCGTGGCGGCGAGGGTGCCGATTCGCTGAATGGCGGCTTCGACCGGGACAGTGTCGAGGGCGGAAACGGCAACGACACGCTCTGGGGCGGGTCTGAGAACGACACGATCCTCGGCGGCGCCGGCAACGACGTGATCGAGGCCGGCACCGAGGATGACCTCGCCTTCGGCGGGGGGGGCAACGACTTCGTGTCGGGCGGCATCGGCAACGACACGCTGCATGGCGATGGCGGCGCTGACATCGTCTCGGGCGGCATCGGCTTCGATTCGATGTTCGGCGGCGACGGCCGCGACACGCTCGATGGCGGCCTGGACGACGACCGGATGGATGGCGGCCTGGGCGGCGATTCGCTCTCGGGCGGCATCGGCCGGGACACGCTGGTCGGCGGCGGCGGCAATGACCGGCTGGATGGCGGGCTCGATGCGGATGTCTTCGTCTTCGGTCCCGGCTCCGGCACCGACACCATCACCGATTTCCTGTCCGCCTTCGCCGCCGACGCTTCCGGCATCCCGGAGGAGCAGGATGTCATCGACCTGACCGCCTTCGGCCTGTCGGGGATCGAGGCACTGACGATCTCGGTGGTGAACGGTCGGACCTTCATCGACGTCGCCGGCCAGGCGACGGTGGTGCTGACCTTCACCCCGCCGATGCAGGCGGCGGATTTCCTGTTCTGAGGCGGCCGCCGGGCCGCGGGTGGACCCGCGCCGGCCGTCGGGCGCGGGCGCGCGGGATCACCCGCTCGGTGGCGCCGATGGCGAAGCTCGCGCTGCCGTCATGCGCCAGCCGGGCGATCGCCGGGCGCGGCGCGCCATGGAGCAGCGGCTGCATCGACGGCGCGCCGATGGTGACGGACGGCCGGCGGAACGGGTAGCGCCGGCCCTTCGACGGTGTCGGCCGGCATCGGCGGGGCCGCCCGCCGCGCCGGCGCGTCATCGAGGGCGCGGGACCGGACGATCACGACGAAGGGGATGGCCGACCGCCCGCGGCCGCGATCCCGCCGCCGGCCGGATTGCGCCGCCAGAGCGTGGCGAACTCCTCGCCCCGGAGCCCTTCCCGCGCGACCGACCCCGCGGGGGCTCGTGTCCTTGCCTTCCCCGGGCGTGACATGCGGGGCGGCCGGCCGGTCGATCCTGGCGGTGATGCGGGCCGCAGGCCGTCCGGCCCGCGCCACGACGCGGGCATCGGGGTGCGGGCTGATACCAACGGCCGCTTTCGGCGACCCGTCGGCATGCGTTTCGGGCTCTCAGGTGCGTCGTGCCGAAGGCACGCCTGCGCGGCCCGCCGAAGGCACGCCTGCGCGGCCCGCCGAAGGCCCGCCTGCGCGGCCCGCCGAAGGCACGCCTGCGCGGCCCGCCGAAGGCACGCCTGCGCGGCCCGCCGAAGGCATGCGTGCGGCGTGACGCGCGGCCTCCGGCCGCTTGGCGCGCCGCACTGGCGGCGGGCCGCATGCGCGGCGTCATGCCGAAGCCTAGCCTCCGGCATGACGGCCAGCCGTCCTTGCCGCAGGTCACGCAGATCGGCCGCCGGTGCGACGTGCCGGCGGGCGGGCGGCGCGGGCCCCTCCATGCACCTGGCGCGAGCGGACACCCGCGCCCGGTGGAAGCGCCTGCCGGGCCCAAGGACCGATCGAAGCCGGCCGCGCGACGGCCCGTCCCACGGGCAAGCCCCGCCGCACCGCTGCCTGGGACGAGCCCCCTCTCGCGCTACCCCGCGCCTTCCTCCTCCGCCCGCCGCTTCGCGCGTTCGGCGTCGCGCAGGTAGTCCTCGCTGGTGCGGGTGACGGGCCGCGCCGGGCCGGCATAGGGGTCCATGCCGCCCTCGGTCGCGGCGAAGACGCGGCAATCCTCGCAGAGCCGCAGCACCGCCAGCTTCGCCGGATCGGCGAACATCCAGTGGCCGGTCGCGGTCAGCTTGCGCGTCACCGCCTCGATCTGGCTCTTCACGCCGAAGGGCTTGGCGCAGCGCTCGCAGCAGAAGGGCGCTTCCTCCTTCACCACGCGGACCTGCGCGGCGGCCGGCGACAGGTCGAGCCGCGGCACCAGCTCGATCACGCCTTCCGGGCAGGTCGCGGCGCAGAGGCCGCATTGCACGCAGGCATCCTCCAGGAAGCGCAGCTGCGGCGTCTCCGGGTTCGCGGACAGCGCGCCGGTCGGGCAGACGGAGGTGCAGGCGACACAGAGCGTGCAGCCATCGACGCGCACCCGCGCCTCCCCGAACGGGGCCAGCGCCGGCATCGGCAGCACCGCGTCGCGTCGGCCCATGCCGGCGGCCAGCGCGCGCCCGGCCTGGCGCAGCACTTCGCGGGAAGCGCCCAGCGCCAGGTGGGTGGAGGGCGGGAAAGGCAGCCCGCGGCGGGGCAGGGCGGCAAGCTGCTCGCCCAGCGCGAAGGGATCGTCGGTCTCGATCGCCGCGGCGCGCGGCGCGCCATGGTCCGGCACGCCGAGGCCCGACAGCACCTGCCCGGCATAGTCGAGGTTGCGGAACAGCCCTTCCGTGCCGTGCGCGCGGCGGCCCTTGCCCAGCACGCGGAGCTGCGCCGCGCCCCAGGCGAAGGCGGAGAGGATCACGGCGAGGTCGAGCTGCGAGACCTCGTTCACCCGCAGCGGCAGCACCCGCGCCGGCAGGCCATCGCCATGGCGGGCCAGCGCGTCGATCAGCGGTTCGCCATGCTCGGCGTCGTGCACCAGCAACACGGGGGCTTCGCCGCCGGCTTCCCGATAGGTCAGCAGCAGCGCCCGCAGCCGCTTCAGCAAATTGTCCGAGGACGGCAGCGCGTAGCTGGCGGCGCCGGTGGGGCAGACCGCGGCGCAGGCGCCGCAGCCGGCGCAGATCTCGGCCGAGATGACGACGCTGTCGCTACCGCCCCGCGCGCCTGCCGGCGCGACGCCGCCCCGCGCGCCTGCCGGCGCGACGCCGCCCCGCGCGCCGGCTGGCGCGACCCCCGGCACGATCGCGCCGGTGGGACACAGGTCCAGGCAGCGCGTGCAGCCGGTGCGCCGGTTGCGCGAATGCGCGCAGAGCGA
>JAIYDD010000106.1 GCA_027487675.1 Acetobacteraceae bacterium
AGTCGAGACAACCTGGCGCAAGGTCGGCGCACTCCTCGACCTCGTCAGTCCAGCCGAATGCGCCAACTACCTCGCCAACTCAGGCTACGCTTCCATGTAAATACAGCATGCTCTAGAGCCGCCCGATCAGGTCCCCGAACCCCCAGACCAGCGTGCCGATCACCAGGATCGCGAAGCCCGCCTTCTCGACGATCTGGCGGTCCAGGTCGCGCTGCAGCCGCTTGAAGCTTTCCAGCCGCGCGGTGCGCTGGGTGCCGTCGGCCTGCTCCATCTCCTGCAGCAGCGAAACGAGGTCGGCGCGCGCGATCAGCACCTTGCGGCTGGCAAGCACCAGGCCGAGCGCCGTCAGCACCGCGCCGGAGCGCGCGAACCACATCCAGTCCCCGGTCGCGACGGAGATCCAGACGCCCGCCGCCATGGCCAGCAGCGACGCGCCGGCGAACCACGCGACCACGCGGCGCAGCGCGCGCGATCCCTGTTCCGTCAGCGGCATGGCATGTGCCTCCCTCAGCCGACGCGCAGCAGCGCCGGGCCCTCGGCGCGCAGCCAGGCCACCGCGGCGGCGTGGTGCGGCGTCAGCGCATCCACCAGCGTCCAGAAGCGCGGCGAGTGGTTCAGCTCCCGCAGATGCGCCACCTCATGCGCGGCGACGTAGTCCATCACCCAGCGCGGCGCCATCACCAGCCGCCAGGAGAAGCCGAGCGTGCCGTCCGGCGCGCAGCTGCCCCAGCGGCTGCGCGTGTCCTTCACCCGCACCGCGCGCGGCGCCACGCCGAGCCGCGCGGCATGCGCGCCGACCAGCGCGAGGACGCGCCGCCGTGCCTCCGCGCGCAGGAAATCGGTGACGCGGCGGCCGAGGAAATCGCGCCCGCCGGCGACGACGATGCTGCGCCCGTCGAGGAAGGCGCCGCCGCGCGCCGCGGGATCGTGGTGGATCACATGCGCCTCGCCCTCCAGCATCACCTCCGCGCCCGGCGCGAAGGCGCGCTTCGGCGCCAGCGCGTCGAGCCGCGCGCGCACCCAGCCCTCATGCTCTCGCAGCAGCGCGAGGCCGGCGCGGCGGCCGGCGCGCGGCGGCATGGTCAGCACCACCTCGCCCGCCGCGGGGCAGACGCGCAGGCTGACGCGGCGCGCGCGGGCGGAAGGCTTCCAGCGCACCGGGATGCGCGCGGCGGGCGCGGCGGCGCCGCGCGGCGCGCACAGGATGACGAGCTCCGAGTCGGGGCGGGACATGAGCACACCATGCGGCGCGCGGCGCACGCTGTCCAACGGCTTGACAGCACGGGCGCGGTGCCGACTTTTCGCGCGCATGCACCGCCTGCCCCGCCGCGCCTCCGCCGATCCCGCCGCGCCGCGCCGATGACCGGATCGGCGATGACCGCATCGGCCATGACGGGGGCGGCGACGCTGCGGGCGATGCTGTGGCTGCTGCTGCTCGGCGCGATCTGGGGGCTGACGCCGGCGCTGGCGAAGCTCGCGATGCAGGACGGCGTGCTGCCGCTCGGCGTCTCGGCCGTGGGCGCCACGATCAGCGCGGCGCTGCTGATGGCGATCGCGGTGGCGCGCGGGCAGGCGCCGCGCTGGTCGCGCGCGCATCTGTGGCACTACGTCGCCGGCGGGCTGGTGGGGATGGCGCTGGCCAACCTGTTCGCCTTCACCGGGCTGACGCGCGCGCCGGCGGGCCTCTTCGCGCTGATCGTGCCGCTGGCCGGGCCGCTCTCCGTCCTGCTGTTCGCGCTGGCCGGGATCGAGCGGGCGCGGCCGCTGGCGCTGCTCGGCACCGTGGTCAGCCTGGCGGGGATCGCGCTGGCCATGGCGCCGGGCGCGGCGCTGCCCGACCCGGCGCTGCTGCCCTGGGCGGCGCTGATGCTGCTGGTGCCGGTCTGCTACGCGGTGGCGAACATCCTGTCGGTGAAGCTCGCCGTGCCGGGCTCGCCGCACCTGGCGCAGGCGGCGGGCACGCTGGTGGGCGCGGCGGCGTCGGTGCTGGTGATCGCGCTGCCGCTCGGGCATGTCGGGCTGCCGGCCTCGATCGGCACGGCGCTGGTGCTGCTGCTGCACGGGCTGGTCACCGGCGTTGCCTACCTGATCTATTTCCGGCTGCTGGTCAGGGCGGGCGGCATCTTCACCAGCCAGGTCTCCTACGTGATCACCCTGGCGGGGCTGGCCTATGGCGCGCTGATCTTCGGGGAGCGGCCGGGCTGGCTGACGCTGCCGGCGACGCTGCTGATTTTTGGGGGCGTCGCGCTGGTGACGCTGTCGCAGCGGCGGCGGGGCTGAACCTCACCCTTCCAGGTGCTTCAGCTCGACCTCGACGAAGGCGAGCGGTGCCGCGCCGGCATTGACCACGTTGTGCTCCACGCCGGCGGCGCGGGCGTAGCTGGCGCCGGCCTTCAGCTCCGCCGTCGCCGTCGCGCCGCCCGGCAACTCCAGCAGCAGCGTGCCGTCGGTGACGGGCACGACGACATAGACCATGCCGTGCCGGTGCCAGCCGGTCTCCGCGCCGGGTTCGAAATCCCAGCGCGTGACGCGGACATGGGCGTCGTCGCTCTGCACGGTCGGCACCGCCGGCGGGCGGCAGCGGAATGGCTCGCGTTCGCGCATCGGATTCAGACCTCCGGTGCTCGCCGCGCACGGGCCGTCGGCAAGCCTCCGGCCCGTCCGCGGCTCCGCCCTGCGGTCATCCGATGCGTCACTCCGCGGCCGCCTTCAGCCCCAGCCCCGGCAGCGGCAGCGCGCCGGCGGCCTGCATCGCGTCCCACGCCTTCTGCCCCTGCGCGGCATCCAGCGGCAGATGCGGCGGGCGGATCGCGCGCCAGGCATCGTCGCCCGTGCTGCGCGCCATGATCTCCCGCAGGCCGGAGATCAGCGGCACCGACGTCGCCGCCTTGCGCGTCGCGTTCAGCACCGCCTGCGCGGCGTCCGCCGCGGCCCCCGTGCGCTCGCGGTAGACCACCGCGCCGAAGCGGGCGTTCACGTTCGCCGCGGCCGTGATGCAGCCCGCGCCGCCATCGGCGAGAATCCGCTGCACGAACTCGTCGGAGCCCGAATAGACCTCGAACCCGTCACGCGCGAAGGCATCGACCATCGCCTTCATGTTCGCATAGTCGCCCGAGCTGTCCTTCACGCCGCGGATCGTGCCCGGATAGGCCTTCAGCAGCCGCTCGATCAGCGCCAGGCTGAACGGCACCGCGCTCTGCTGCGGGAAGTGATAGAGGTAGATCGCGATGCCGCCGCCCACGCGCTGCACCACCTCGCTGAACCAGGCGAACAGCCCGTCATCCGACGGCGCCTTGTAGTAGAAGGGCGGCAGCACCAGCACGCCGCGGCAGCCCTGCGCCTTCGCATGCTTCGTCAGCTCCACCGTGTCCATCAGCGACGCGGTGCCGGTGCCCGGCATCAGCGAAGTGGCGGGGACGCCGCGCGCCACCACGCCTTCCAGGATCGCGTGGCGCTCGGCGAAGCCGAAGCTGGTCGCCTCCCCGGTCGTACCGAGGATGCCGAGCCCGTTGCAGCCATTCGCCAGCAGCCAGCGGCAATGCGCTGCGAAGCGGTCGAGGTCCGGCGTCAGGTCGGGCGTCATCGCCGTCAGCGCGGCGGCGTTGATGCCGCCGAACAGCGCGTCCTTCATGGGGTCGGTCTCCTCGGGTCCTGTCGGGTGTCGTTGGCAGGCGGGCGGGCGCGGCGCGGGATGCGGCCGGGCCAGGCCACCACATGGTCGGCCAGCGCGCCGGCCTCGCGCTCGGCCACCACCCGGCCGCGCACGGAAATGCCGGCCTGCACCACCGTCTCCGGATCGCCGGAGACCAGCGGGTGCCACCAGGGCAGGTCCTGTCCCTCGGCCAGCAGGCGATAGGCGCAGGATGGCGGCAGCCAGTCGATCGCGGCGACGCGCTTCGGCGTCAGCTTCACGCAATCGGGCACGCGGGCGCGGCGGTTGGCGTAGTCGCTGCAGCGGCCCGTCTGCGTGTCCAGCAGCCGGCAGGCCACCTCGGTCCAGGCCAGCTCGTCGGTGTCCTCGTCGCGCAGCTTGTGCAGGCAGCAGCGGCCGCAGCCGTCGCAGAGCGATTCCCACTCCGCGCGGGTCATCTCGCCGAGGCTCTTGCGCTGCCAGAAGGGAGGTTCGGGTTGCATGGGGGAGACACGCTAGCCCCGGCGCGGCGCCCCGGAAACCCTGGCGCCGTCGGGACCCAGGGCAACTGCCCATGCGGAACGAGAAGCGCCGTCGGAGATGTTCTCCCCCTCTCCGCCCGTCGGGGGGAAGGGTCGGGGTGAGGGGGGCTGACGGAGCGCCAGGCTGTCCCCCTCGTCTCGCAACACCTTCCGGCCAGCGCCGCGCGCGCCACCCCCACCTTCACCCGCCCATGGCGCAGGGGGCGGCCTGCTCCGCGCCGGCCCCTCCGCATTCGCCCCGCGTCAGACCAGCCCGCGCAGCGCCGCCAGGAAGCGCTCGGCGGCGCGGTCGGGCGGCCAGGGGCGCCAGGGCTCCTCGCCATGCAGGGCGGCCAGCGGGTCGGCCTCCATCACCGCGGCGCGGATGCCGAGCGTCCCGCGCACCTCCTCCCGCGACCAGCCGGCGACATGCACCGCCTCCGCCGCCGCCATGGCGATGTCGAGCCGCTTGTGCAGGCGCCGTTCCGCCTCGGTCCAGGCCGGCAGGGCGTAGCGCGTGGCGATGGCCGCCGAAAGCCGCTGCTGCAATTCGAAGAAGCCCTGGCCGAGGAAGGGCTTGAGGGGGGAGATGCAGTCGAAGTTCGTCAGCCCCTCCTCCGCGTCGTGCAGCAGTTCCCGGCGCAGCGCGTCGCGCGTGGCCGCGGGGCGGGCCGCGCGGTTCAGCCCCGCGCGCCCCGCGGCGCGGCGCAGCGCCAGCACCGCCAGCGAATGCTGCGCGACCGACAGCGGCTGCGGCCAGACCGAATGCCCGCCCCAGCGGAAGGTCCGCGACAGGCCGATCGCCAAATCCTCGTCGGTCCAGTCGAAGGGGGTGGGCGCCAGCAGGTCCAGCCGCCGGCCGGAGGGCAGCCGCACCCAGGCGCGCGCCGCCCTGCCCTGCTCCCGCGCCGCCTCGGCCATGCACCCTCCTCCGGCCGTTCAGGCTAGCCCGCGCGCGGCGGCGGCGGAATCCCGGGCGCGCGGTGGCGGGGCGGCGAGGGCTGGGGCATGCTGGCCGGGTGAGCGCGACCGAATCGACCCCGGCACGAAAATTCCTGCACGCGGCCGACATCCACCTGGACAGCCCGCTGGCCGGCCTGCTGGGCCGCGCCGGCGACGACCGCCTGGACGCCGAGCTGCGCGGCTGCACGCGCCGCGCCTTCGCCGCGCTGGTCGACCTCGCCATCGCCGAGGACGTCGCCTTCCTGGTCATCGCCGGCGATCTCTACGATGGCGACTGGAAGGATTTCTCGACGGGGCTGTTCTTCGCCGAGCAGGTGAAGCGGCTCGGCCGGCCCTGCTACCTGCTGCGCGGCAACCACGACGCCGCCTCGGTCATCACCCGCCGCCTGCCTTCGATGCCGAACCTGTTCGAGTTCCCGGCCCGCGCCCCGAAGACCTTCCGCCTGCCGGAGCTGCGCGTGGCGCTGCACGGCCAGTCCTTCGCCGACCGCGAGGTGCCGGAGGACCTGTCGGAACGCTACCCGGACCCGGTCCCCGGCTGGATCAACATCGGCGTGCTGCACAGCTCGGCCGACGACGCCGGCGGCGAGCACGCGACCTATGCGCCCTGCAGCCCGGACCGGCTGCGGCTGAAGGGCTACGACTACTGGGCGCTCGGCCACATCCACCAGCGCCGCGTGCTGCACGAACGGCCCTGGATCGTCTTCCCCGGCAATCTGCAGGGCCGCCACGCGAAGGAGACGGGGCCGAAGGGCGCGACGCTGGTGACGATGGAAGGCGGCGCCGTGGTGGCGGCGGAACACCGCAGCCTCGACGTGCTGCGCTGGGCGGCGCCGGAGGTGGACGCCGGCGGCGCCGACGAGGCCGCGCTGGAAGCCCGCATCGCGGAGGCCGTGCGCGCCGCGCTGGAAGGCGCGGAAGGCCGCACCCTGCTCGCGCGCCTGACGCTGCGCGGCGAGACGAAGCTGCACGCCGCCCTGCCCGACAGGGCGGAGGAGATCGCGGCGATGGCCGCGAATGCCGCGATCGAGGCGGACGGGCGGCTCTGGATCGAGAAGGTGGTGCTGCGCACCGCCCCGCCCGCGCGCGTCGCGGCCGAGGCGCTCGATCCGCTGCGCGCCGCCTTCTTCGCGGCGCTCGAGGATCCGGCGGTGGCGGATGCGCTGCGCGCCGAGTTGGCCGCGCTGCGCGGGCGGCTGCCCGGGCCGGTCAAGGGCTCGCTCGACGCGCTGACCCTCGGCGGGCTGGCGGAGGAGGCCTGGGCGGCGGCCGCCGCCGCGCTGGCCGCGGAGGCCGGCGGATGAGGCTGCTCGCCCTCGACCTGCTGCGCTACGGGCACCTGACCGACCTGCGGCTGCGGTTTCCCGAAGACGCCGGGCTGCATGTCGTGCTGGGCGCGAACGAGGCGGGGAAGTCCACCGCGCTGGCCGCCGTGGGCGATGCGCTGTTCGGCTTCCCGCACCTGACGCCCTACGCCTTCCTGCACAGGACCGACGAACTGCGCATCGGCTTCGAGGTGCTGGGCCGCGACGGCGCGCGGCTCGCCTTGCAGCGCCGCAAGGGGCGCAAGGACACGCTGCTGGACGCCGCCGAGGCGCCGGTGCCGGAAGCCGCGCTGGCGCGCTTCCTGGGCGGCGCGGGGCGGGAGCTGTTCGAGACCGCCTTCGGCCTGAACGGCCAGACCCTGCGCCGCGGCGGCCAGTCGTTGATCGAGGGCGGCGGCGCGGCGGGGGAGGCGATCATCGCCGGCATGGGCCTGCCGCATCTGCGCAAGGCGCTGGACCGCATCGACCGCCAGGCGGGCGAGCTGCACGGCACGCGGCACGGCAAGCGCCGCCTGGCGGATGCCGCGCAGCGCTGGGAAGCCGCGAAGCGCGCGATGGAGGACAACGCCGTCCGCCCCGCCGAATGGACCGAGGCCGAGGCTGCGCTGGAACGCGCCGAGGCCGAGCTGGCGGCCCTGGCGACGGAGGACGCGGCGCTGCGGGTGGAGGAGCTGCGCCTGCGCCGCGGCCGCGCCGTCGCGCCGCTGCTGGCGCAGCTTGCCGCGCTGCGGGCGGAATTCGCGCCGCTGGCCGACGCCCCCGCCCTGCCCGCGGATGCCGCGGCGACGCTGGCGCGGCTGGGCGCGGCGCTGGGCAAGGCGGGCGAGGATGCGGCGCGGGACGCGGCGATGGTGGCGCGGCTGGAGGCGGAGCGCGCGGCCCTGCCCCGCGACGCGGCGGCGCTGGCGGCCTCGGCGGCGCTCGACCGGCTGGCCGAGGCGCGCGTGACGGCGCTGGCCGCGGCGCGCGACCTGCCGGAGGTGCGCCGCAAGGCCGCGGCGCATCGCGACCGTGTCGCGGCGGAGGCGGCGCGGGTGACCGGGCTGGCGGAAGCCGCGCGGGCGACCGGGCCGGCGGACGCCGCGCGGGTGACCGGGCCGGCGGATGCCGAAGCGCAGCCCTCGGCCGACGCCGCGCGCCAGGCCCTGCCGCGGCCCGCCGCGCGGGAAGCGGCGCAGCGCCTGCTGCGCGGGCGCACGGCGCTGCACGCAAGGCTCGGCGCGGCCGAGGATTCGCTTCGCGCTGCCACGCGGCGGCATGAACGCGCCACCGCCGCGCTGGCCGCCAGCGCCGCCCCCGCCGGCCTCGCGCCGCTGAAGCGCGCGCTGGAGGAGGCGCGGGGCGAAGGCCCCCTCGACCGCGACCTCGCGCGTGCCGAGGCGGAGCGCGACGCCGCCGCCCGGCGCGCCGACCAAGCGCTCGCCGTGCTCGATCTCTGGCGGGGCGATGCCGCCGCGCTGCGCGCCTGCCGCCTGCCGCTGCCCGCCCTGGCGGAGGACGCGGCCTGCCGGATGGAGGCCGCGCGTGGCGCGCTGCAGGACGCGCGCCGCGCCGCGGCGGAGACCGCGGCCACGATCCTGGCGCTCGACCAGGACCTCGCGCATCTGTCGCGCGGCGAGGAGGTGCCGACACGCGACCGCATCGCCGAGGCCCGGGCCCGGCGCGACGCCGCCTGGGTCGCGCTGCGTCGCGCACTGGAAGCCGGCACGATGCCCGAGCCGCCCGGCCTGCCGGATGCCTTCGAGGACCTCGCCGCGGCCGCCGACCGGCTGGCCGATGCCCGCGCCGACGATGCGCAGCGGGTCAACGACTATGCCGCGAAATCGGCGCGGCGCGCGGTGCTGCGCGATCAGCACGCGGCGGCGCTGGCAGGGGTGGCGCAGGCCGTAGCGGCGGCGCTGGCGGCGGAGGCGGCCTGGGCCGGGCTCTGGGCCCCCGCCGGCCTGCTGCCCGCCGCTCCCGCCGCGATGCGCCAATGGGTCGAGGCGCGCGCCAAGGTGATCGAGCTGCTGGACCAGGCCGAGACGCTGGCGCGCCGCCGCGACGAGATTGCCGCGCGCCGCGACGCCGCCTGCGCCGCGCTGCGCGCCCTGCTGCCCGCGCCGCCCGCCGGCGCGGCGCTGGCGCCGCTGATCGCCGCCGCCGCCGAGGCCTGCACCGCCGCGGAGGCCGCGTCCGCCGCCCACCAGAAGCTGCGCGACGCGGCCACCAAGGCAGCGGAGGAGGAAGCCGCCGCGCGCGACGCCGCGGAGACCGCCGCCGCCGCGCTGGCATCGGGCGCGGAAGGCTGGGGCCGCGCGCTGGCGGAGCTGGGCCTGGCACCCGATGCCGCGGTCGAGGAGGTGGAGACGGCGCTGGCCGCCTGGGGCGCCATCGCGGAAGCCGCGACGGCCTGGGCGGCGGACGAGGCGCGGGTGGCGGAGATGCGGGCCGCCCTCGATGGCTTTGGCGCGCAGGCCGCCTCGCTCGCGGCGCAGCTGGACGATGCGCGCGACGGGGAGGCGCCGGCGGTCACCGCGGCGCGGCTGCTCGCGCGGCTCGAGGCGGCGCGGGCCGCGGAGGCGACGCATGCGGCGCTCGGCGCGCGCATCGCGGAACACCAGGCGGCGATGCAGGCCGCGCGCGACGCCGCGGCGCGGGCGGAGGCGGAGCTGGCCCGGCTGCACGAAGCCGCCGGCACCGCGGACCGCGCGGCGCTGGAAGCCGCCGTCGCGCAGGCGGCACGGCGGGAGGAGCTGCGCGCCGACATCGCGCGGCAGGAAGCGGCGCTGCTCGCCCAGGGCGATGGCCTCGACGAGGCCGCGCTGCGCGCGGAGGCGGCGGGCTTCGACCCGGACGGCGCCGCGGCACGCCTGGATGCGATCGCCCTGCGCCGCGCCGGGATCGCCGACCGCCGCCCGGCGCTGGGCGGGGAGCGGGAGGCGGCGCGCGCCCGGCTCGCTTCGCTCAGCGCCGGGCGCGACGCGGCGGGCTTCGCGCAGGATGCCCAGCAGGCCCTGGCCGAGGCCGAGGACGCGGCGGCGCGCTATGCCCGGCTGCACCTGGCGCGCACCCTGCTGAAGGCCGGGATCGAGCGGCTGCGCCAGGACCGCCAGGGCCCGATGCTGCGCGCCGCGGCCGCGCATTTCGCGCTGCTGACCGGCGGGCGCTATGCGCGGCTGTCGATCGACGAGGACGAGCAGGGCCGCCCGCTGCTGCGCGCGCTGCGCGCCGACGGCACCGCCTGCCCGATGGAGGCGCTGAGCGAGGGCACGCGTGACCAGCTCTACCTCGCGCTGCGCGTGGCCGCGCTGGAGACGCATGCGGAGGGCACCGAGCCCCTGCCCTTCATCGCCGACGACCTGCTGGCCAGCTTCGACGACGAACGCGCCGCCGCCGCGCTGGCGCTGCTGCGGCGGCTGGGGCCGGCGGTGCAGGTGATCCTGTTCACCCACCACGCCCATGTCGCGTCGCTGGCGGCGCGGCAGGAGGGGGTCGCGGTGCATCGCCTGGCGGCGTAAGCTCGCACAGGGAGAGGAAACCGCCGCCATGGATGCCGCCACGCTGCCGCCCGTGATCCGCCTGTCGCCCGAGGATGGCGTGGTGATCGCCCGCATCGGCCTGCCGCCGGGCGCGCCGGTGGGGAACGGGGTGGCCGTCGGCGCGCGGCGCGTGCCGCCCGGCCACAAGGTGGCGGTGCGCGCCCATGCGCCGGGCGAGCCGATCCGCCGCTACGGCCAGATCATCGGCTTCGCGACGGACGCGATCGCGCCGGGCGACTGGGTGCACACCCACAACTGCGCGATGGGCGATTTCGACAAGGACTATGCCTGGGGCGTCGATGCGCGCCCGACGCCGCTGGTCACGCCCGCCGCGACCTTCATGGGGCTGCGCCGCGCCGATGGCCGGGTCGCGACGCGCAACTACATCGGCATCGTCACCTCGGTGAACTGCTCGGCGCATGTCGCGGAGCTGATCGCCGATGCCTTCAAGCGCAACCCGATCACCGGCCAGGATCCGCTGGCCGCCTGGCCGAAGGTGGACGGCGTGGTGGCGCTGACCCACAAGACCGGCTGCGGCATGACGATGGGCGAGCCGCTGCGGCTGCTGCGCCGGACGCTGGCGGGCTTCGCGCGGCACGTGAATTTCTCCCACGTCATCGCCATCGGCCTGGGCTGCGAGGTGAACCAGCTCGGGCCGATGCTGGAGGAGCAGAAGCTCGCCGGACGCCTGCGCAGCATGGACATCCAGGAGATGGGCGGCACGCGGAAGACGGTCGAGGCCGGCATCGCCTTCGTGCGCGAGGTGCTGGACGAGGCGAACCGCGTGGCGCGCGAACCGGTGCCGGCGAGCGAGCTGATCGTCGCGCTGCAATGCGGCGGGTCGGACGGCTATTCGGGCATCACCGCGAACCCGGCGCTGGGCGCGGCGTCCGACCTGGTGGTGCGGCACGGCGGCACCGTGATCCTGAGCGAGACGCCCGAGACCTATGGCGCCGAGCACCTGCTGACGCGCCGCGCCACGTCGCGCGAGGTGGGCGAGAAGCTGGTCGCGAAGATGCGCTGGTGGGAAGCCTACACGGCGCGCGAGGGCGCCGAGATGAACGCCAACCCCAGCCCCGGCAACAAGGCCGGCGGGCTGTCGACGATCCTGGAGAAGTCGCTCGGCGCCATGGCCAAGGCGGGCACCACGAACCTGACCGCGGTCTATGACTATGCCGAGCCGGTGACGGCGAAGGGCTTCGTCTTCATGGACACGCCCGGCTACGACCCGGTGGGGGCGACGGGCCAGGTGGCGGGCGGTGCCAACCTGATGTGCTTCACGACGGGCCGCGGCAGCGTCTTCGGCATGAAGCCCGCGCCGTCGATCAAGCTGGCCACCAACTCGCCGATGTACGAGCGCATGTCCGAGGACATGGACGTGAACTGCGGCACGATCCTGACCGGCGAGGAAAGCGTCGCCGAATGCGGCGAGCGCATCTTCCAGCTGATCCTGCGCGTCGCCGGCGGCGAGCGGACGAAGAGCGAGAGCTACGATTTCGGCGGCGCGGAATTCGCGCCCTGGGTGCTGGGCGCGACGATGTGAGCGCGCCGGGCTATCGCGCGGAATTCCTGGCGGCGCTCGACCTGCTGGCACGCGCCTCGGCCAGGATGGTCGCCGACGGCAAGCCGCCGCCGATCCTGGTCGGCGGTGCGGTCGTCGAGTTCGACACGATGGGCGCGGTCACCACCGGCGACCTGGACGTGGTGGCGGCCGATGACGTGGCGCTCGGCTGCGCGCCGGCGGAGGTCGGGTTTCGGCGGGAAGATCGTGCCGGGAAGCGATTGGGCGGCTGGTACCATGCGGAGCTTCCGATCGCCGTCGATTGCGTCTCCGCCCGCCACTACGACGAGCGCGGGGACAGGGCGCGGCTGCGGGTCCTCGTCCTGCCAGGGGGCGATCTGCTCGCCGCCCCGATCGAGGAGTTGATCATCGACCGCATCGGCCAGTAGGAGGCTTCGGGTCGCCGGGACGCCGAGCTTGAGGCACAGCTGGCCAACCTGCTTCTGCTTGCCGAGGCGTTGGACGCTGACTACATCGAGCGACGGACGACGGAGGAAACCGGCCGCCCGGCCGACCTCAGCCTGTTCCGCCCGCCAGACGGCCACGAGGCACCATGACGAGCCGCATCACGCCCGAGGAGCGCGCCGCGCAGATCCGTCGCAAGCTGGAAGCCGGCGTCGTGCTGCATCCGGTCGAGGCGATGCGCAATTCCGGCCGACGCCGCACGCCGGACAAGCGGGAGATGCTGCGCCAGGTCGAGGAACTGGCCCGTCAACGCGGGCAGGTGCCCTGGCCCGCGAGATACTGAGCGCCGCCTCCTACGGGATCGGCGCGCGGTCGATCCGGCTCAGTGTCTCGTTGACGCCGCGATAGGTCGCCTCGATCCCCGTCACGCCGCGCGCGGCGAGCCGCTTCGCATGCATCGCGTGATAGGCTTCCGCCGCGGCGCGGCTTTCGAACAGGTAGACGCCGCCGGCGCGGCCGGCCTCCGGTTCCTCGGTCCAGATCTTCCACAGCAGCCCGGGCTGGCCGGCGATGTCCTCGGCCAGCGGCTTCAGCGCCTCGGTCCGCTCGGGACCGAAGGCGCCGTTCGGGAAGTCGAAGACCAGGACCGTCAGGCCGCCGGCCATCGCATCAGCCCTCGTAGGCGACCGTGCGCTGCGTCTGCTCGCCGAGCCCCGCGATGCCGAGCCGCATGGTCTGCCCCGCCTTCAGGAACACCGGCGCGGGCTTCATGCCCAGCCCCACGCCCGGCGGCGTGCCGGTGAAGATCACGTCGCCGGGGTGCAGCGTGATCATGTGCGAGACGTAGGAGACGATGGTCTTCACGCCGAAGATCATCGTGCGCGTCGAGCCGTTCTGCATCCGCCTGCCGTCGACGTCGAGGAACATCGCCAGGTCCTGCGGATCGGCGATCTCGTCCTTCGTCACCAGCCAGGGGCCCACGGGGCCGAAGGTGTCGGCGCCCTTGCCCTTGTCCCAGGACCCGCCGCGCTCGATCTGCCATTCGCGCTCGGACACGTCGTTGCCCACGGCGTAGCCCGCGACATGGTCCAGCGCCTGGTCTTCCGACACGCAGGTCGCGCGCGTGCCGATGATGATGCAGAGCTCGACTTCCCAGTCGGTCTTCACCGAGTTCTTCGGGATGATCACGTCGTCGTCCGGCCCGCACAGCGCGCCGAGCGACTTCAGGAAGACGATCGGTTCCTTCGGCACCGGCGAGCCGGTCTCGGCCGCGTGGTCGGCGTAGTTCAGGCCGATGCAGACCAGGTTGGTCATCCCCGCGACGGGCGGCCCGAGCCGCGGCTGCCCCGCCACGGCCGGCAGCGACGCCGGATCGAGCGCCGCGAGCTTCGCGAGGCCCGCCGGCGACAGCGCGTCCCCCTTCAGGTCGGCGATGACGCCGGAGAGGTCGCGGATGGTGCCCGACGCGTCGAGCATGCCGGGCTTCTCGGCGCCGGGCGGACCGTATCGGAGGAGCTTCATGACATGATCCCTAGCGGTTCAGGATGCGGACGGGAAGCCGGGGCGGCCGGCGGCGCAACGGCGCGCGCCGGCAACAGGCCGAGCGCAGAACGCCCGCCCCACCCGCGACCGTGCAAGCGCAGCGCACGCACGCCGCGCGAACTGGCGGCCCGCCATCAGCGGGCCGAGCGCGCGAAGGCGCGCCGCGCCCAGACTGCCCGCATGGCACGGCGGAACAACGGCCGGCGCGAAGCCAAGCGGCCGGAGGCCGCGCCCGGCGTCTGAGGGCACATCACAATCCCCAGCCGCCATCGATGACGATGGCCTGGCCGGTGACGAAGGCGCTCTCGTCGCTGGCGAGATAGACGGCCAGCGCCGCCATCTCCTCCGCCGTCGCCAGCCGCCCCATCGCCTGGCGCGCGACGAAGGCCGCGCGCGCCGCATCCAGCCCGCCGGCGGCGGCCGCATTCGCCGCGATCCGGTCGCCGAGGCTCGGCGTGTCCACGGTGCCTGGGCAGATCGCGTTGCAGCGGATGCCGCGCGTCACGTATTCCGTCGCGATGGACTTGGTCAGGCCGATCACCGCGGCCTTGGTGGTGCCATAGACGAAGCGGTTCGGCGCGCCCTTCACCGAGGAGCAGGCCGAGGACATGTTCACGATGCTGCCCCGCCCGCGGTCCAGCATCCCCGGCAGCACCGCGCGCGACAGCCGCGACATGGACCGCACGTTCAGGTCGAAGGCGAAGTCCCATTCGGCATCCGTCGCGGTCAGCACGCTGTTCTGGTGGACGAAGCCCGCGCAGTTGAACAGCACGTCGATGCGCCCGGCCTCGGCCACCGCGGCCTCGATCGCCGCCGGGTCCAGCACGTCCAGCGCGCGCGTCGCCAGCCCGGGCGCGGCGAGCTCGGCCAGCTTCGCGGCATCGCGGTCGGTGGCGACCACCTCCGCGCCCTCTCGCGCGAAGGCCAGCGCCGCGGCACGGCCGATGCCCTGCGCCGCGGCGGTGACGAAGGCGCGCTTGCCCGAAAGCCGTCCTGGCATATGTCGTTCCCTCCCCTTCGCCGCACGGCCCGGCGCCGCGTGGCCCCCACCCCGACCCTCCCCCGCAAATGCGGGGGAGGGAGAGGGCGCGTCAGTGATTGTGCCGGCTCTCGCCCCGCGTCTCCAGGATGTTCAGATACAGCGTCGCCGGCTCCAGGCAGGCGCCGGTGCCGAGCTGGCCGACATGCGCGCGGTAGATCTCCTCCCACGGCGTCCTGTTCAGCAGCTTCGGCGGCGTCCAGGCCGCGCGCCGCGCCGCCAGCTCCGCCTCGTCGATCAGCACATCCACGCGCCGCGTCTTCAGATCAATGCGGATGCGGTCGCCGTGGCGCAGCAGCGCCAGCCCGCCGCCCACCGCCGCCTCCGGCGTCACGTTCAGGATCGAGGGCGAACCCGATGTCCCGCTCTGCCGCCCGTCGCCCATCGTCGGAAGCGCCTTGATGCCCTGTTTGATCAGCGCCGCCGGCGGCTGCATGTTCACCACCTCCGCGGACCCCGGGTAGCCCACCGGCCCGCAATTGCGGATCACCAGCACCGTCTTCTCGTCGATGCCGAGCGCCGGGTCCTCGATCCGCGCGTGATAATCCTCCGGCCCCTCGAACACCGCGGCCTTGCCCTCGAACACGTCCGGATCGTCGGAGAAGAAGCGCGCGCGGAACTCGGCGTCGATCACGCTGACCTTGATCACCGCGTTGTCGAAGATGTTGCCGGTCAGCACCAGGTAGCCGGCCTTCTCCTTCATCGGCTTCGCATAGGCGCGGATCACATCGCGGTCGCGGCTCAGCGGGATCTCCGCCAGGTTCTCGGCAACGGTCTTCCCGGTGACGGTCATCACGTCGCCATGCAGGCGGCCGGCCTCCAGCAATTCCTTCATCACCGCCGGCACGCCGCCGGCACGGTGGAAGGCCTCGCCCAGGAAGCGGCCCGCGGGCTGGCAATCGACCAGCAGCGGGATGTCGGCGCCGACGCGCTGCCAGTCCTCCAGCGTGTGCTCCACGCCCATGTGCCGCGCGATGGCGATCATGTGCGGCGGGCAGTTGGACGAGGCGCCGATCGCGGACGCGACCGCCACGGCGTTCTCGAAGGCCTTCTTCGTCATCACGTCGGACGGGCGCAAATTGGCCTTCACCATCTCCACGATGCGCCGGCCGGACCAATAGGCCATCTGCGCGCGTTCCCTGTGCGGCCCAGGAATCGCGGCGCAGCCGGTCAGCGACATGCCGACCGCCTCGACCAGCGAATTCATCGACAGCGCCGTGCCCATGGTCGAGCAATGGCCCCAGGACGTCGAACTCGCCGCCACCATCTCCATGAATTGCCGCTGCGTGATCTCGCCCGCCGCCAGCAGCCGCCGCGCCTCCCACACGATGGTGCCGGACCCCGCCAGCCGCCCGCCATGCCAGCCATCCAGCATCGGCCCGCCCGACAGCGCGATCGCCGGGATGTTGACGGTGGCCGCCGCCATCAGCGCAGCCCCCGGCGTCTTGTCGCAGCCGATGGTCAGCACCACGCCATCCATCGGATAGCCATGCAGGATCTCGACCAGGCTCAGATACTGCAGGTTGCGGTCCAGCGCCGCCGTCGGGCGCTTCAGCGTCTCCTGGATCTGATGCACCGGGAATTCCAGCGGCACGCCACCGGCATCCCGGATGCCCTCCCGCACCCGCTGCGCCAGGATCGTGTGATGGCGGTTGCAGGGAGAGATGTCGCTGCCCGTCTGGCTGATGCCGATGATCGGCCGGCCGGACTGCAACTCCTCGAAGGTCATGCCGAAATTCAACATGCGCTCGCAATAGAGCGAGGTCATGCCAGGATCGGCGGGATCGTCGAACCAACGCTGGCTGCGCAGCGCGAACGGCTTCTTCGTCTGGTCGTGATCGTCGTGACTGGCCATCTGACGCTTCCCCGCGGCGGCATCACCGCCCCGCCGGCAGTGATGCGCCGGGCCACGGCTGTGTCAACGCTGGCGAGATGTCTGGGGGCGCTGGTGGCCCGGGGAGGGCTCTGCCCTCCCCGTACCCCACCGGCCAGGCGCGTGACGCCCCTGGACCCGTCGTCGGTTCGTCGTGGTCTGAGGAGGGGGCCGGTCGCACGCGGACCAAGGGCGCGCCCGCGGGGCCCCTTCCTCGGACCACGACAAAAAACTGAAGGCTGGGGTCCGGGGACCGCCGCGGTCCCCGGCGGGGTGGGTTCGGGAGGGGCGGCGCCCCTCCCGAGGAGCCGCCGGCGTCCCCCAAGCCCTCACCGCATGTCATAATCCGTGATCTGGCACGTATCCACGCGGCGGCGTTCGTGGGTCTGGCCGTTGGCGAAGACGATGCGGATGTCGTTCATGCACTGGGCCTGGGGCAGGCGGATGGTGAGCGACTGTCCCGGCGACAGCACGTTGGCGCCCAGCCGGTCCGATCCCCAGGCGTTGTCGTTCGAGGACGAGACGTAGACCTCGTTGATCACGTTGCCGGTGCGGTTGTTGACCCGGAAGGACGGGTCCTGAGCCTGGGCGGCCGGCGGCGCGAACAGGCCGGCGGCGAGCAGGGCCGCGGGCAGCAGGCGGCGTGGGTGCGGCATGGCGTCGGTTCTCCTCCGTGCGCGCGGGTGCGCCGGGGGACGATCCGCCCGGGAACCGGGGCGCGCAAGACTGATGCGCCCGGCAACCGAAACGCGTGAAGCAGATGTCAGGCCGAGGCTTCTTCAAGAAACACCTGCACGGCCTGGTAGAGCAGCCCGCGGCCGCGTTCCAGCAGCATGCCGTGCGTGCCCTCGCCCAGCAGCACGCAGCGCTTGCCGGGGCTGGCGCTCAGGCGCTGGAACAGCCCGACGGCCATGGCGGGCGGCGCGTCGCGGTCCCATTCGCCGGTGACGACCAGGCTGGGGGCGGTGATGCGGGCCGGGTCGAAGAAGGGCCGGCCGGCCAGCCAGAATTCCGCGGCATCGGCCAGCGGCCCGTTCGGGATGCGCAGCACGGCCGGGTTGCGGCGCAGGCCGTCGGGGTCGGTCGCCCAGGTGACGCCGGCGAAGTGCTCGAACCAGCCGGGCGGGATCAGCGCGGCGCGCGCGGCCTCCGGCGCCGCGCCCAGCCAGGCCTCCCGCGCTTCGGCCTGGGTCGTGGTGCGGTAGGCGCCGGCGACGGGCGCGGCGCCCTCGGCCAGCCAGTGCGGGCCGTGCAGCACCAGGCGCTCGACCAGGTTGGGGTTCTCAGCGGCGAGCCGCGCGGCGAGCGCGGCGCCCCATCCCCAGCCGATCAGCCCGGTCCGCGCCACGCCCCGGCGCTCCCGCACGAAGGCCAGCGCGGCCGCCAGCGCGCCCAGCGCTTCCTCCCCGCGCATCAGGGGCGGGTTGGCGGCGGGCGGTTGGCCCATGGCGGCGGGGCGGCTGGCGCGGCCCCAGCCGGGCAGGTCCAGGCACCAGGCGTCGAAGCCGCGCGCGGCGACGTAGTCCATCCAGGATTGCCCGACCAGCGGCAGGTCGAAGGTGGTGTGGCCGGGCCAGCGCCCGTCCTGCACGAAGACCACCGTGCGGCCGGGCGAGGCGGCGGTGCCCTCCGGCCGCTTGGAGCGGGCGAAGGCCTCCGCGCCGCCCGGCAGCGGCACGATGAATTCCTCGGTGACGATGCGCCCCTGCGCGCGGGCGGCGCCGGGCGCCAGCGCGGAGAGGCCCGCCGCCGCCGTCGCGGCAAGGGTCGCGGCCGCAGGGGCGGCGAGGAGGCTGCGTCGCTGCATCGGGGGGCTCCGGAAGGGGCGTCGTTCACGATGTAGCGCGCCCCATGCGCGGGCGGGAGGCAGGGGCTGCCGCGCCCGCATGCATCCCGCCGCGGCTTTCCTGCTATGGCAGGCGGATGGACGGACACGCCCCCCTGGCGGCCGCCGGCGCGGGCGCCGGGCGCGGCACCGCTTCGCGCGCGCCCTGGTGGGCCGAGGCGCGGGCGATGCTCGCGCTCGCCTGGCCGCTGGTGCTGACCAACCTCAGCCAGTTCGCGCTGACGCTGACGGACACGCTGTTCGTCGGCCGGCTCGGCACGATGGAGCTGGCGGCGGTGACGCTCGGCGCCAACCTGTTCTTCGCGCTGCTCGCACCGGCCTTCGGGCTGGCGCTGGCGGCGGCGCCGATGCTGGCGCAGACCCGCGGGCGGGGCGTGGGCTTCGTGCGCGGGATGCGGCGCGACCTGCGCGCCGCGGTCTGGGCCTGTGCGCTGGCCACGCTGCCGATCTGGCTGGCGCTCTGGCACACCGAGGCGCTGCTGCTGGCCATCGGCCAGGACCCGGCGCTGGCGGCGCTGGCGCAGGACTATGTGCGCGCGCTGATGTGGGGGCTGCCCTGCTTCCTGGGCTTCGTGGTGCTGCGCGGCTTCCTGGCGGCCGAGCAGCGGCCGGGGGCGGCGCTGGCCGTCTCGCTGGCCGGCGTCGCGCTGAACGTGCCGCTGAACGCCTGGCTGATCCATGGCGGCTTCGGGCTGCCGGCGATGGGGGTGGTGGGGGCGGGGCTCGCCTCCTCGCTCTGCAACCTGGCCATGCTGGCGGGGCTGGTGTGGCTGGTGGCGCGCGACCGGCATCTCCGGCGCTTCCGCATCCTGGGGCGCTTCTGGCGGCTGGACGCGCCGCGGCTGCGCGAGGTGTGGTCGATCGGCCTGCCGATCGCAGGCGCCATGTGGCTCGAGATCGGCAGCTTCGCCGCGGCGGCGCTGGCGATGGGCTGGCTGGGCGCGCTGCCGGTGGCGGCGCATGCCATCGCGGTGCAGGTGGCCTCCGCCACCTTCATGGTGCCGATGGGGTTGGGCCAGGCCGCCACCGCGCGGGTCGGGCTGGCGGCCGGCGCGGGGGATGCCGCGGCGGCGCGGCGGGCGGGCTGGGTCGCGGTGGCGATGGGCATCGGCTTCATGGCGCTGTCGATGGCCGTGCTGGTGGCCTTCGCGGGGCCGATCGCCTGGGCCTTCCTCGATGCCCGCAACCCCGGCGCGGCGGAGACGGCGGCACTGGCGGCGCTGCTGCTGGTGATCGCCGGCGTCTTCCAGCTGGCGGATGGCGTGCAGGCGGTGGCGGCGGGCGCGCTGCGCGGGCTGAAGGACACGCAGGTGCCGATGCTCTTCGCGGGGCTGGGCTATTGGGGGCTGGGGCTGCCGCTCGGCGTGGCGCTGGCGCTGCCGGCGGGGCTCGGCGCGCCCGGCATCTGGGTGGGGCTGGCGGCGGGGCTGTTCCTGGTGGCGGGGCTGATGATCCGCCGCTGGCAGGTGCTGGCGCGGCCGGGGCGCTGAGCTTCCGGCACCGCGCCGGTGGCGCCCTGCCCCGACCCGTCGCAATTTCCGACATGCGCGGGCCGTGCTAGGCCGTGCCGCATGATCCTTCTCACGCCGCCGAGATGCGCGGGCTGATCCGGCACCCAGCGGTCCAGGCGGCGCTGGCGAGGCTGGTCGGCCTCTACCTGGCCTTCGTCATCCGCACCTCGCGCTGGCGGCTGCTGGGGGCGGAGGCGGCGCTGGCCGAGGTGCAGGCCGGCCGCCCCGTGATCCTCGCCTTCTGGCACGAGCGCCTGCCGATGGTCGCCGCGCTGCGCGGCCTGGCCGGCCAGGCCGAGCCGGGCCTGCTGCGCCTGACCCCGCGCGTGCTGGTCAGCCAGCACCGCGACGGGCGCTTCATCGGCGCGGCGGTGGAGCGCTTCGGCCTGGCGATGATCTACGGCTCGTCGCGCCGCGGCGGGGCGCCGGCGCTGGTCGAGATGCTGCGCGCGCTGCGCGCCGGCGACCCGGTGGTGATCACCCCGGACGGGCCCCGCGGCCCGCGCCGGCAGGCGGCGGCGGGGGTGGCGCAGCTGGCGGCGCTGTCGGGCGCCAAGGTGGTGGCGATCGGCGCGGCGACCAGCCGGCACCGCATCCTCGGCAGCTGGGACCGGATGATGCTGCCGCTGCCCTTCGGCCGCGCCGTGCTGACCGCCGGCGCGCCGATCGCGGTCGGCCGGCAGGAAGCGCAGGCGGCGCTGCCCGCCATCGCCGCGGCGCTGGACGCCGCCTGCGCCGCCGCCGATGCGGCCGTCGGCTTGGTGACGCCGGATGCGCCGCGCGGCCGCGCCGCCCCGGCGGAGGCCGGATGAGCCTGGCGCTCGGCGCCTGGCGGGTGGCGGCCACGCTGCTGGCGCCGCTGCTGCCGCTGCACCTGGCGCTGCGCGCGCGCCGCGGCAGGGAATGGCCGTCCCGCCTGCGCGAACGCCGGGGCGAGGGCGCGGCCCGCCCTCCGGGCCGCCTGTTCTGGATCCATGCCGCGAGCGTGGGCGAGAGCCTCTCCGTCCTGCCGGTCATCGAGGCGATGGCGGCGCGCGACCCCGGCCTGCACCTGCTGGTCACCACCGGCACCGTCACCTCGGCCGAGCTGCTCGCCCGCCGCCTGCCGGAGGCGCTGCGCGAGAGGGTGACGCACCGCTTCGTGCCGCTCGACGTGCCGGCCTGGGTGGCGCGCTTCCTGGACGGCTGGCGCCCGGACGCCGCCGCCTTCGTGGAAAGCGAGCTCTGGCCGAACCTGCTGGCGGACGCCGCGCGCCGCGGCCTGCCGATGGCGCTGGTCAATGCCAGGATCGGCGCGCGCAGCTTCGCCCGCTGGCGGCGCATGTCCCGCATCGCCGCGACGCTGCTTGGCGGCTTCCGGGTTGTGCTGGCGCGGTCGGAGGAGGACCGGGCGCGGCTCGTCACGCTCGGCGTCGTGGGCGCGCGGTGCCTGGGCGACCTGAAGCTCGCCGCGCCGCCGTTGCCGGCCGAGGAGCCGGCGCTGGCGGCGCTGCGGGCGGCGATCGGCGACCGGCCGGTGTTCCTGGCGGCCTCCACCCATCCGGGGGAGGAAGCGATGGCCGCGGCCGCGCATCGCGCGCTGGCGGGGCGCATCCCCGGCCTGCTGACGGTGATCGCGCCGCGCCACCCGGACCGCGGCGCGGCGCTGGCGGCGGCGCTGGGCGGCGACGGACCGCCGGTGCCCAGGCGGTCGCAGGGCGCGCTGCCCGGCACCGGGGATGGGCTGTACCTGGCCGATACGCTGGGCGAGCTCGGCTTGTTCTACCGGCTGGCGGGGGTGGCCCTGGTCGGCGGCTCGCTGGTGCCGCATGGCGGGCACAATCCGCTGGAGCCGGCGCGGCTCGGCTGCCCGGTGCTGGTCGGCCCGCACACCGCGAATTTCCGCGAGGCGACGGCGTTGCTGCTGGAGGCCGGCGGGGCCGTCCGGCTGGCGGGTCCCGAGGCGCTGGCGCCGGCCGTCGCCGACGTGCTAGGGGAACCTGCCCGGGCCAAGCGCCTGGCGGACGCCGCGGCGCAGGTCGTGGCGGGCCAGTCCGGCCTGCCGGATCTGGTGGCCACGGCGCTGCTCGGGCTGCTGCCCGCCGATCCGCGCGACCGGGCGCGCGGCACGCCCCCCGGGCGAGAGGGGGACGGCGGAACCGACCCCGCGGGCGCGGCCTCCATGGCGGCCGCCGGGATCGGAGTGGTGCGGATGGGGTCGGCAGGGCCTGGGGCGACCCAGGCCGCGCCGCCCGGGCGTCCAACGGGCCAGGAGACGATCGAGGTCTGATGCGCGCACCCGGCTTCTGGGCGGGCAGCGGGGGGATCGCGCCCCTGCTGCTGGCCCCCTTCTCCGCGATCTATGCCGGCGCCACGGCGCGCCGCATGGCGCGGCCCGGATGGCAGGCGCCGGTGCCGGTGATCTGCTGCGGCAACGCCACCGCCGGCGGCGCCGGCAAGACCACCGTGGCGCTGGATGTCGGGCGCCGCCTGGCCAATCGCGGCATCGCCGCGCATTTCCTGCTGCGCGGCTATGGCGGCAAGCTCAAGGGCCCGGCCCGGGTCGACCCCGCCCGCCACGACAGCACCGATGTCGGCGACGAGGCGCTGCTGCTGGCCGACCTCCGCCCCACCTGGGTCTCCGCCGACCGCGGCGCCGGCGGCCGGGCCGCGGTGGCCGCCGGCGCGCAGGCCATCGTGATGGATGACGGGCTGCAGAACCCGGGGCTGGCCAAGGACCTCTCCCTGCTGGTCGTGGACGGCAGCTTCGGCTTCGGCAACGGCCGCGTGATCCCGGCCGGCCCGCTGCGCGAGCCGGTGGCCGCCGCCGCCGCGCGCAGCCACGCCGCCGTGCTGATCGGCCCCGACGAGACCGGCGCGCTGGCCGCGCTGCCGCCCCGGCTGCGCGTGCTGCGCGCGCGCCTGGTGCCCGGACCGGAAGCGGCGATGCTGGCGGGCCAGCCGGTCTTCGCCTTCTGCGGCATCGCCAACCCGCGCAAGTTCTTCGCCACCCTCCAGGAAGCCGGCGCCTTCCTGGCGGGGCGCGAGGCCTTCGCCGACCACTACCCTTATGACGAGGCGGAGCTGCGCGACCTGCTGGCCCAGGCCGAGGCGCTGCGCGCCATCCCGGTCACCACCCGCAAGGACTGGGTGCGCATCCCGCCGGCCTTCCGCAGCCGCGTCACGGTGGTGACGGTGGGCCTGGCCTGGGAGGAGCCGTCGCAGATCGAGGCGCTGCTGGATCCGCTGGCATCGCGGGTGCCGATCCCGGCCTGACCGTCCGG
>JAIYDD010000257.1 GCA_027487675.1 Acetobacteraceae bacterium
CGGCGGCGGCCAGCGCGCCGGCGCGGGCGGCGGCTTCCGCGGCCGCCTCGGTCGCGCCCTCGGCGGCGGCGGCGGCGGCAGTTGCCGCGGCCGCGGCCTGCTCCTCCTCGGCCGCGGCGGACTCGGCGCGGGCGGGCAGGGTGGCGGCGGCCTCGGCCAGGGCAGTTGCCTCCGCCTCCAGCCGCGCCACCGCCGCCTCGGCATCGGCGGCCAGCCGCGCCGCGTGCTCGGCATCGCGGGCGGCGGCGCCCCGGCGGGCTTCGGCGGCGGAGAGGGCGGCGCGGGCGCGGGCTTCCTCCTCGCCGAGCGTCTCTGCCTCGACGCGCCGGCGTTCGAGGGCCGTGCGCGCCGCGCCCTCGGCCTCGCGCGGCGCCGGCAGGTCGCGGTCGGCGGCGAAGGCACGGCGGGCGGTGGCCTCGGCGGCGGCCTCGGCCTGGGCGAGCGCGCCGCGGGCCAGCGCATGCGCCGCCTCCGCCGCGCTGCGGGCGGTGGCGGCGCGGGCGGCGAGGATCGCCAGCCACTCGACCTCCGCCTGGCGCACGAGGCCCGAAAGGTTGCGGTAGCGCGCCGCCTGGCGGGCCTGGCGCTGCAGGCCCTGGCGCGTGTCCTCCATGCCCGAGAGCAGGTCCTCGGCGCGGGCGAGGTTCGCTTCGGCCTGGCGCAGCTTCAGTTCCGCCTCGTGCCGGCGGGCGCGCAGGCCGGCGATGCCGGCGGCTTCCTCCAGCACCGCGCGGCGTTCCTCGGGCTTCGCCTGGATCAGCGCCGAGACGCGGCCCTGGCTGACCATGGCGGAGGAGCGCGCGCCCGATCCGATGTCGGCGAACATGGTCTGCACGTCGCGCGCGCGCAGTTCGCGCCCGTTGACGCGGAAGGAACTGCCCTCGCCGCGGGCGATGCGGCGGACGATCTCGAGTTCCTGCGCCTCGGCGTTCGGCGGCGGCGCCAGCCCCGCGGCTTCCTCGAGCAGCAGGGAGACTTCGGCGAGGTTGCGCGACGGGCGGGTCGCGGTGCCCGCGAAGATGACGTCGTCCATCTCGCCGCCGCGCATGGACCGGGCGTTGGTCTCCCCCATCGCCCAGCGGAGCGCCTCCACGATGTTGGACTTGCCGCAGCCATTCGGGCCGACGATGCCGGTCAGGCCGGGCAGCACCTCGACCAGCGTCGGCTCGGCGAAGGATTTGAAGCCGGCGATGCGCAGCCGGGTCAGCCGGGCATGGCGCGCGGCCTCCGCCTGCGCCGCGGTGCGGGCCTCGGCCTCCGCGTCATGCGCCACCAGCCGGTCCTCGGCCGGCGGCCCCGCCACGCGGGCGGGCTCCTGCGGCCCCGGACCGGCGGTGCCGTCCGGGGCGGCGGGCGGGGCCGCCTCCATCCCCGTCAGCGCGCCTCGGCGACCAGGGAGGCGAAGCGGTCGAAGGCGATGTTGCCGGCCACCGTCCGGCCGCCGATGACGAAGCTCGGCGTGGAGCTGACGCCGAATTCCTGCTGGCCGCGCTGGCGCATCTCCAGGATGGCGCGCGCCAGGTCCTGGTCGGCGGTCACCTGGTCGAACTGCTCGCGCGGCATGCCGGCCAGCGCCGCGGTGCGGGCCAGTTCCGTGCGCGGGTCGGCGCCGCGGGTGAAGGCCCAGCGGTCCTGCGTGGCGAACAGGGTGGACAGGAAGCCCTCGTAGCGCTCGGCCGGCAGGGCACGGGCGACCATCGCGGCCAGCAGCGCCGCCTGGTCCAGCGGGAAGTCGCGCCAGACCAGGCGCATCCGGCCGGTCTCCACCAGCTCCCGCTTCACCCGCGGCAGGGTGTCGCGGTGGAAGGCGGCGCAATGGCCGCAGGTGAGGGAGAAGTATTCCAGCACCGTCGTCGGCGCGTCCGCCCGGCCGATCGCGCGCTCGGCCATCCGCGGGTCGGCCGGCGCGGCGGATGGCGCCGGGCCCTGGGCGCGCGCCAGGCCGGGGGAGAGGGCGGCAAGGGCGCCTAGGGCGAGCAGGGAACGGCGGTCGGTCATGGAACCTCCGGAGCGTGGCGGGGCGGCCGGCCGGACGAGGGCGGCCGCGGCCTCAGCGCTTCCGATAGACGCCGCGGGCCAGAGTTTCCAGGGCTTCCCGAAGCTCCCCCTCCGGCAGTTCGGCGATCCGCGCGGCGACGGGGGCGGGCAGCGGGGCGGGCGGCGGCGGTGCCGGGGCGGGGCGCGGGCCGGGCAGGGCCTGCTGGACGAAGCGCAGCCGCTCCACCGTGGCGCGGCCGAGATGGGCGTTGATGCGCGCCACCAGTTCCGGCGCCAGGTGCTGCAATTCCATCGCGACCGGGCCGGCGCAGGCCAGCGTCAGCGTGCCGGCCGAAAGCCGCAGCGGCGCGGTCACGGCGGCCAGCTTCGGCCCCACCACCAGCGGCCAATCCGCCATCAGCTGGGCGCCGGCCGGGCTGCGGCGCTTGAAGGCCGGGCGGGCCAGGCGCGGCACCAGTTCCCCCAGCGCCTGGGGGCCTGTCCGGAATCGCCGCGCATCCCCATCATCCGCCACGCCCGATGCCCCCCGCACCCAAGACCCAGGCCGCCCGGACCGCCGGCGCCGAGACGCCCGAAGCAGCCGCCGCGCCCGACGCCAGCGCCCTGCTGGCCTGGTACGACCGCCAGGCCCGCGACCTGCCCTGGCGGCGTGACGCGCAAGTGCCGCGCCCCGATCCATACAGGGTCTGGCTGTCGGAGGTCATGCTCCAGCAGACCACGGTCGCGGCCGTCGGGCCACGCTATGCCCGCTTCCTGGACCGCTTCCCCGACCTGGCCTCGCTGGCCGCGGCGCCATGGGAGGCGCTGGCCGAGGAATGGGCGGGCCTCGGCTACTATGCCCGGGCGCGCAACCTGCATGCGGGGGCGAAAGCGCTGGCGGCGCTGCCCGCCTTCCCCGACACGGTCGAGGCGCTGCGCGGCATCCCCGGCATCGGCCCCTACACGGCCGCCGCGGTGGCCGCGATCGCCTTCGGGCGCCCCGTCGTGCCGGTGGACGGCAATGTCGAGCGCGTCGCCGCCCGCCTGTTCGCCGAGGCAACCCCGCTGCCCGCCGCGAAGCCGCGCCTGGCGGCGCTCGCCCAGGGCTGGATGGCGCAGCCCGCGGCCCGCGCCCGGCCGGGGGATTTCTGCCAGGCGCTGTTCGACCTGGGCGCCACCCTCTGCACCCCGCGCCGCCCGGCCTGCGCGCTCTGCCCCTGGATGCCGGCCTGCGCCGCCCGCGCGGCGGGCCTGCAGCAGGAACTGCCGCGCAAGGCCGCGAAGAAGCCGCGCCCCACCCGCCACGGGATGCATTTCCTGGCCGAGGACCCGGAAGGCCGCATCCTGGTCCGCCGCCGGCCGGACAGCGGCCTGCTGGGCGGCATGCTCGAAATCCCCGGCACGCCCTGGCGGGATGCCGCCTGGACCATGGCGCAGGCGCTGCCGCTGGCCCCGATCCCCGGCCTCGACTGGCGCGCCCTGCCCGGCCAGGCGGAGCACGGCTTCACCCATTTCGAGCTGCGCATGGGCCTGCTGCGCGCCGCCGCGCCCGCCGGCGCCGCCCCCGCGGGCTTCGCCTGGATGGAGCCGGCCGCCGCCCGCGCCGCCATGCCGACGGCCATGCGCCGGCTGCTGGCCCTGCTGGACAGCTCGCCGCCCGCCGGTGCAAGGGGGACGCCGAGACGATCCCGGAGGACGCCCTGATGGCCATCGCCCTGCCCACGCCGCGCGACGCGGCGCGCATCCTCGGCTCGCGCGCGGCGGCCCGCTTCGCCGGGCTCGCCCTGCTCGGTTCCTGGCTGCTGGCAGCCTCGGCGCAGGTGACGGTGCCCATGTGGCCGGTGCCGGCGACGCTGCAGAGCCTCGTCGTGCTGCTGCTCGGCGCGCTGGGCGGGCCGGCGCTGGGCATCGCCTCGGTCGGTGCCTATCTGGCGCAGGGCGCGGCGGGGCTGCCCTTCTTCGCCGGCGGCAAGGCCGGGCTCGCGGTCCTGATGGGTCCGACCGCGGGCTTCCTGCTGGGCTTCGTGCTGGCCGCCTGGCTGGCCGGCTTCGCCCGCGGCCGCGGCGTGCTGGCGGCGGGCGGCGTGCTGCTCGCCGCGCATCTGGTGCTGTTCGCCCCCGGCGTCGCCTGGCTGGCGGGCTTCGTCGGCTGGGCGCGGGCCTTCGATCTGGGCTTCCTGGTCTTCATCCCCGGCACGCTGGTCAAGACCGCGCTTGCGCTGGCCGTGCTGCGGGCGGCGCGCCGGTAGCCCGGCCCGCGATCGGCCCGCCCGCGCAGGCCGGAGCCGGACGCGGCGAACGGCGCGGTTCGCCGGACCGCCGCGGCCGGCGCGGGGTGGCGCTGACGCCGGTCCGGCCCGCGCACGGGTGCTCGGGCGGGACAGCCTGCGGCAAGCCTGCCGCGGGCCGGCACCGGCGCCGCCGCGACACCCGTGGCGAAGAGACGCCGGTCCGGCCGGCGCAAGGGTGCTCGGGCGGGACAGCCTCCGGCAAGCCCGCCGCGGCGCCGCCCCGGCGGACCGGCGGCACCGGGCGTCGCCGCGTGCTGCCTTCGCAGGTCCGGCCGGAAGCCCGGCGCGCCCCGCCGCGGTCCTGCAAGCCGCTACAGCAGCGGCCCCACCAGCCGCCCGCCGGCCAGCGGCGCCGGCGCCCCGGTGGTGCCGGGGAAGGTGATCGGCAGGCCGCGCGCCACCCGCGCCGCCAGCACGCCGAAGGCCTGGGCTTCCAGCGCATCGCCGTTCCAGCCGACCACCTCGACCGGCCGGACGGGCTCGGCCAGCGCCGAGGCCAGCGCCCGCATCACCGCCGGGTTGCGCCGCCCGCCGCCGGCGACCAGCCATTGCACAGGCCGCGCCGGGAAGTGCCGCCCGGCCGCGGCGACGCAGACCGCGCAGAAGGCGACCAGCGTCGCCGCCCCGTCGGCGGGCGAGAGCGCGCCCGCGCCGGCCTCGGTCAGCGCCCGGTGGAAATCCAGCCGGTCGAGCGACTTGGGTGGCGGCAGGGCCAGCCAGGGATGGGCGATCAGCCGCGCCAGCACGCCGCCATCGGGCTGGCCGGCCAGCGCCAGCCTGCCGTCGCGGTCATAGGGCTCGCCGGTGGCAAGCCGCGCCCAGTCGTCGATCGGGCCGTTGGCAGGGCCGGTGTCGAAGGCCACCAGCGTGCCATCCACCCCGATCCAGGTGACGTTGCCGACGCCGCCCAGGTTCAGCACCGCCAGCGGCTTGGGCAGGTCGCGCGCCAGGGCGGCGTGCACCACCGGCACCAGCGGCGCGCCCTGCCCGCCGGCGGCGACGTCGGCCGAGCGGAAGTCGTGCGCGACGCTCACTCCCGTCTCCCGCGCCAGGCGGGCGGCGTCGCCGACCTGCCAGGTAAGGCCCGGCGCGTTGGAGCCCGGGCGCGGCGGGCGGTGCAGGATGGTCTGGCCGTGGAAGCCGATCAGGTCGGC
>JAIYDD010000072.1 GCA_027487675.1 Acetobacteraceae bacterium
ACCGGCTTCCTGTTCAGCGACCGCCCCTGGTGGGCCTTCGCGGGGCAGACGCTGTGGGCGCCGTCCTCCAACTACGTGCTGGTCGCCGTGCCGCTCTTCCTGCTGATGGGCGAGATCCTGCTGCGCGCCGGCCTGTCGGAACGGCTGTACCGCGCGCTGAACGTCTGGCTCAACCGGCTGCCGGGCGGCGTGCTGCACACCAACATCGTCTCCTGCGCCGTGTTCAGCGCGATCAGCGGCTCCTCGGTCGCGACCGCCGCCACGATGGGCTCCGTCGCGCTGCCCTATTTCCAGAACACCGCCTACAGCCAGCGCTGGGTGCTGGGCTCGCTCGCCGCCGGCGGGGCGCTCGGCAACCTGATCCCGCCGGGCATCACCTTCATCATCTACGGGCTGATCACGGAAACCTCGGTCGGCGCGCTCTACATCGCCGCCCTGCTGCCGGCGCTGCTGGTGACCGGCCTGTTCCTGCTGCTGATCTTCGCGCATGGCCTGCGCCATCCGATGGAGAAGCCGGCGAAGCTGCCGCTGCGCGCAAAGCTGCGCGCGCTGCGCGACCTGGTGCCGACGCTGCTGCTGATCCTGCTGGTGCTGGGGTCGATCTATGCCGGCTGGGCAACGCCGACCGAGGCCGCGGCGCTCGGCGTGACGGGCGCGATGGTATTCGCCGCGCTGGAACGCCGCCTGTCCTTCCGCATGCTGCACGCCAGCGCGGAAGCCACCGCGCGCAACACCGCACTCCTCGGCCTGATCATCTTCGGCGCCTATCTGCTGAACTACATCCTGACCACGATCAACGTCCCCCAGGCGACCGCGCAGCTGATCGCCGAGCTGCCGCTGCCGCCCTGGGCGATCATGCTGGCGATCATCGCGCTCTACTTCGCGCTCGGCACCTTCATGGAGGGCTTCTCCATGATCATCACCACCGTGCCCGTGGTCTTCCCCATCGTCGTGGCGCTGGGCTACGACCCGATCTGGTTCGGCGTGGTCGTCACGATGATGGTGGAGATCGCGCAGATCAGCCCGCCCGACGGCACGGTGATGTATGTGCTGCAGGGCATGCGCCCGAAGGGCGGGCCGATCACCGATGTCTTCGTGGGCGTCCTGCCCTTCCTGCTCGCCTATCTGCTGGCCGTGATGCTGCTGCTGGTCTTCCCTGGGATCGCGCTGTGGCTGCCCGGCGTGATGGCCTGAACCGGACGGACACATGACCGAATCGCGCCCCGTGCGGATCGCCGTGGATATCGGCGGCACCTTCACCGACCTGCAGATCCTGGACGTGCGCCGCGGCCGCGTCGTCGCGTGGAAGACGCCCACCACGCCGGCCGATCCGTCCGAGGGGCTGCTGACCGGCGTGCGCGACGCCGCCGCGCGCTTCGGCTTCGCGCTGGCGGATGTCGGCCTGCTGCTGCACGGCACCACCATCGCGACGAACGCCGTCCTGGAAAGGAAACTCGCCCGCGGCGTGCTGCTGACCACCGCGGGCTTCGAGGACGTGCTGGAGATCACGCGCCATGTCCGCCGCGACATCTACGGCCTGGCGCCCGATCCCTTCCCCTGCCTGATCGAGCGCGACCTGCGCCTCGGCGTCACCGAACGCCTGCGCGCCGATGGCAGCGTCGAGACCCCACTCGCCGACCCCGCGCCGCTGCTGGCGCAGCTTCGCGCGCTGGCGCCGGAAGCCATCGCCATCGGGCTTCTCCACGCCTATGCCAACCCCGCGCATGAACGCGCACTGCGCGATGCGGTGCGCGCCGCGCTTCCCGGTGTGCCTGTCAGCCTTTCCTCCGACGTCAGCCCGGAGATCCGCGAATACGAACGCCTCTCCACCACCGTGCTGAACGCGCTGCTGATGCCCGTCGTGCAGCGCTACCTGGAGAAGCTGGAAGCGCGCCTCGGCGAGGACGGCTTCAGCCCGCGCATCTTCCTGGTGCAGTCGAATGGCGGCATGTGCAGCCTGAAGCGCGCCGCCGAACAGCCGGCCTCGCTGCTGCTCTCCGGCCCCTCCGGCGGCGCGCTGGCGGCGGAGCGCCTCTCCCGCCGGCTGGACCGCCCGAACCTGGTCGCGGTGGACATGGGCGGTACGAGCTTCGATGTGTCCGTCGTGCAGGGCCACCGCATCGGCCTGGTCACGCAGGGCGAGGTCGGCGGCCTGCCCGTGCGCCTGCCGATGGTGGAGATGCGCACCATCGGCGCCGGCGGCGGCTCCATCGCCGCGGTCGATGCCGCCGGCCGCCTCACCGCGGGCCCCCGCAGCGCCGGCGCGCGCCCCGGCCCCGTCTGCTATGGCCGCGGCGGCGCGGAGCCCACCGTCACCGACGCCAACGCCGTGCTCGGCCGCTTCGATCCCGACTTTTTTCTCGGCGGCGCGATGAAGCTGGAACTCGCCGCCGCGCGCGATGCGATGGCAGCGCGCATCGCCGCGCCCCTCGGGCTGAGCGTCGAGGAAGCCGCGGAAGGCGTGCTGCGCGTCACCAACGCCCAGCTCGCGGCTGCCGTGCGGCTTTCCCTCTTCGAGAAGGGGCTGGACCCGCGCGACTTCGCCTTGCTCTCCTTCGGCGGCGCCGGCGGCCTGCACGCCTCCGATGTCGCCGACGAACTCGGCATCGCCGAGGTGATCTTTCCGCGCGAGCCCGGCACGCTCTCGGCCTATGGCATCCTGTTCTCCGACCTCGCGCAGGACATCGCGCGCTCGCGCCTGATGCAGGCCGACCCCGCCCATGCCGCCGATATCGCCGCCGCACTGGACGCGCTGCGCAGCGAAGCCACCGCGCGCCTCGCCGAGGACGGCGTCCCCGACGACGCCCGCGCGGTGGAGATCGCCGCCGACCTCCGCTACCGCGGCCAGGCCTTCGAGCTGCTGGTGCCCTGGCCCGAGGCCCCCGACATTCCCGCCCTGCTCGCGCGGTTCCACGCCGCGCACCGCGCCCGGTTCTCCTACGCCGCGGAAGGCGAGCCCGTTGAGATCGTCACGCTCCGCGCCACCGCCATCGGCCGTCTCGACAAGCCCGAGGAACACGCGCCCGACGCCCCGGAAGCCGCGCCGCACCCCGCCGCGCGCCGCGCCTGGCAGGATGGGGCGCCCGCCGACTGGCCCGTCTGGATGCGCGACACGCTGCGCGCCGGCGACCGCGTGCAGGGCCCCGCGATCATCGAGGAAGCCTTCGCCACCCACGTCATCGGCCGCTTCTGGACCGCGTCCCTGCATCCCGACGGCGCCATCATCGCGCGGAGGCACGCATGACCCTCGGCCCCATCGAGATCGAGGTCATCCGCAACGCGCTGACCGCCGCCGCCGCCGAGATGGACGTCACCATCTGGCGCACCAGCCGCAGCACCATCGTGCGCGAATTGCTGGACTACTCGACCGCCGTCTTCGACGCGGACGGCGCGAACCTGGCGCAATCCGCGCGGATCCCCTCCCACCTCAACTCCATGACGCATGCGCTGCGCACGCTGCTGGCCGAGCACGTCCCGCCCACCGCCTGGAACGAGGGCGACGTCGTCATCTTCAACGACCCCTATTGCGGCGGCCAGCACCTGCCGGACATCCTGGCCTTCCGCGCCGTCTTCCACGAAGGCACGCGCATCGGCTTCGTCGGCGCGCTCTGCCACCACATCGATGTCGGCGGGCTGGCGGCCGGCAGCTACGCCGCCAAGGCCACCGAGATCTTCCAGGAAGGCCTGCGCATCCCGCCCGTGAAGCTGCTGGACTGCGGCGTCCGCAACGACGCGGTCTGGGCGATGATCCGCCAGAATGTGCGCAAGCCGGACCTGCTGCTGGGCGACCTGTCGTCGCAGCTCGCCAGCCTCGATGTCGGCGCCGCCGCCGTGCTGCGCGTCGCGCGCCGCTTCGGCGCCGATGCGATGATCGAGGCCGGCACCCGCATCCTGGCGATGAGCGAGGCCGGCATGCGCGCCGCCCTCGCCCGGATGCCCGACGGCATCTACGAATTCGAGGATTTCCTGGACGATGACGGCATCGCCATCGGCCAGCGCATCCGCCTGCATGTCAGGCTCACCATCGCCGGCGACACCGCGCATGTGGATCTCTCCGGCTGCTCGCCGCAGGCCGCGGGCCCCATCAACGCGACGCTCGCCAGCACCAACGCCGCGGTGATGTTCGCGCTGATGTGCTGCGCCGATCCGTCGCTCCACATGTCCGCCGGCTGCTACCGCCCCATCACCGTCCACGCGCCCGAGGGCCTGGTGGTGAATGCCCGCCACCCCGCGCCCGTCGCGCACCGCATCGCCGTCGGGCACCGGCTGCTGAACGCGATGATGGGCGCGCTCCATCAGGCGGTGCCGCACCTGGTCCCCGCCGCCTATTACGGCAACAGCTACGTCACCACCTTCCAGACCGTGGCGGAGAGCGACGCGCGCGAAGTCCTGGTCGAGATCGAGATCGGCGGCTCCGGCGCGCATCCCGCGAAGGATGGCGTCAACGCCTATGCGTCGGGCATGCACAACAACAGCAACATCCCCGTCGAGATGATCGAGGCGCAGCTGCCGCTGACCGTGCTGCGCTACGGCCTGCGCGACGGCAGCGGCGGCCCCGGGCGCTTCCGCGGCGGGCTCGGCCTGGTGCGCGAATGGCGCATCGACAGCCCCCGCTGCTTCTTCACCGCCAACATGGACCGCTTCGACCACGCGCCCTACGGCCTCGCCGGCGGCGGCCCCGCCGCGAAGGGCGCGCTGGTGCTGCGCCGCGACGGCGCCGAGACGCCGATCCCCCCCAAGACCGACAATCTGCCTTTGGTCCACGGCGATGTCGTGCGGCTCGAGACCTCCGGCGGCGGCGGCTTCGGCCCACCCGCCGATCGCGCGCCGGAGGCCGCCGCGCGCGACGCCCGCCTGCGCTACTGACGGCGCGCCATGCCGCGCCGCTACCTCGACCAGAAGCTGAAGCTGTCCGCGCTTCGGCTCGCGGATGCGCTGGATGCGCATGGCAGCCTGCTGAAGGCGGGCGCTGCGCTCGGCCTGACGCAGCCCGCGCTGTCGCGCAGCCTGCGCGAGCTGGAGACCGTCGTCGGCGCACGCCTGTTTGAACGCCACGCGCGCGGCGTGCGTCCCACCCAGGCCGGCATCGTCGTGATCCGCCTCGCGCGCCGCATGCTGGCCGAACTGCGCCGCGCGGAGGAAGAGCTCGATGCGCTGGGCATCGCCGAAGGCGGCGCGGTGGCGGTCGGCGTGCTGCCGGTGGCGGCCGTCGGCGTGCTGCCCGGCGCGTTGATCCGCCTGCGCGCCACGCATCCCCGGCTGCGCGTGCGCCTGGAACAGGGCCGCACCGAGGAATTGCTGCCGATGCTCGCCGCGCGCGAGATCGATCTCGTCGTCGGCCGCCTCTACACCCCCGCCATCCCCGACGGCTTCCTGCGCGAGGCGCTGTGGGAGGAACCGATCTCCGTCCTCGCCCGCGCCGGCCATCCGCTGCTCTCCGCGCGCGGCCCCGTCACCGCCGCGATGCTCGCGCGACACGAGCTGGTGCTGCCCACCGTCAGCCAGCGGGTGGGGCAGGAGATCGACCATCTTCTCGCGCTGATCGGCCTGCCGCGCGACGTGCCGCTGCGCTCCTCCTCCTACGGCTTCATCCGGGAGATGCTGCTGGCCAGCGACTGCCTGTCCATCATGCCGCGTTCGATGATGGTGGGCGACCTGCTGCGCGGCGCGCTGCGAGTGGTGCCGCTGCCGGTGCCGGCGCCGCCGCGGCCCGCCGGCATCATCCGCGCCGCCGACCCGCCGCCCTCCGCCGCCACCACGGCCTTCGTCGCCGCGCTCGCGGCCTTCGTCGCGGAAGCCGCGCCGCATGTGCAGGCGGATATGCCGCCGCCTGATACCTCCCGCCGCAGAAGCGATAGGACGCGCGCCCGCCAGCGCGCCTAACCTGCGCGCCAAGCCCGGCCCGTCCAGGAGAGGTCCCGCCATGCCCGCCCCCACCGCCCTCGTCGTCAGCGCGCATTCCGCCGATTTCGTCTGGCGCGCCGGCGGCGCCATCGCGCTGCACGCCGCGAAGGGCTGGGAAGTGACGGTGGTGTGCCTCTCCTACGGCGAGCGCGGGGAGAGCGCTAAGTTGTGGCGCCAGCCCGGCATGACGCTCGATCGCGTGAAGCAGGCGCGTGAGGCGGAGGCGAAGCGCGCCGCCACCGCGCTCGGCGTGCACGACATCCAGTTCTGGGACCTCGGCGACTACCCGATCACGCTGACGCAGGATCAGCTGTTCCGCCTGGTGGACGTGTTCCGCGCGATCCATCCGCGCTTCATGCTCACGCATTCCGAGAAGGACATCTACAACCACGACCACCCGGCGGTGACGGATTTCGCGCAGCATGCGCGCATCACCGCGCAGGCGCATGGCCACAACCCGCACCAGAAGGTGATCGGCGCGCCGCCGGTCTTCCTGTTCGAGCCGCACCAGCCGGAACAGTGCGACTGGAAGCCCGACGTGCTGCTCGACATCACCAGCGTGTGGGAGAAGAAGCGCGCCGCGATCGAGTGCACGGAAGGCCAGGAGCACCTGTGGGAATACTACACCCGCGTGGCGCTCCAGCGCGGTGCGCAGGCCGCGCGCAATTCCGAGAAGGCGATCAAGTACGGCGAGGGCTACCACGCCGTCTTCCCGCATGTCGTCGAAGCCCTGGCCTGACATGGCCATCGTCCGCCGCAGCCCGCCGCGCGTCGCGCCCGATCTCGCCGCGCGCTTCGCCCCCTACGGCGTCGCCACCATCCACGAGGCGCAGGGCCGCAAGGGGCTGCTGCTGTCCTACATGCGCCCGATCTTTCCGCGGGCACGCGCCCTCGGCACGGCGGTGACCGTCTCCATCCCGCCCTGCGACAACTGGATGCTGCATGTCGCGGTGGAGCAGTGCCACGCGGGCGACCTGCTGGTGGTGGCGCCCACCTCGCCCTCCGATGCCGGCTATTTCGGCGAACTGCTCGCCTGCTCGCTCGCCGCACGCGGCGTGACGGGCCTGGTCATCGAGGCCGGCTGCCGCGACGTCGCGGCGCTGCACGACATGAACTTCCCCGTCTGGTCGCGCGCCGTCTCCGCCCAGGGCACGGTGAAGGAGACGCTGGGCAGCGTGAACGTGCCCGTCAGCATCGCCGGCCAGATCGTCGATCCCGGCGACCTGATCGTCGCCGACGATGACGGCGTGGTGGTGGTGAAGCGCGGCGAGGCCGACGCCGTTCTCGCCGCCAGCGCCGCGCGCGAGGCGAAGGAGGACGCGACGCGCAAGCGCCTCAAGGCCGGCGAGCTCGGCCTCGACATCTACGCCATGCGCGACGCGCTGGCGAAGAAGGGCCTGCGCTACGAGGATGCGGATGGCTGAGCTCCGCGCCGCAATCGGCCGCTATCCGCACACCGCGGCGCTGCTGTCGGGCGCGCTGGCGGCGCCCGGGCTGCGCCTGGCCTGCGAGGACATCCCCGTCATCAGCCGCGCCTTCGCGCCGATGGTGCGGGAAGCGCGCTTCGACGTCAGCGAGATGGCGATCGCCACCTTCCTGATGGCCAAGGCCTGGGGCAAGCCGGTCGTGCTGCTGCCCGTCACGCTCGCCGCGCGCTTCCAGGAAGGCGCGCTGCTCTGCCGCGTCGACGGCCCGGTGCGCGAACCGCGCGACCTGCCGGGCAAGCGCGTCGGCGTGCGCGCCTACAGCCAGACCACAGGCATGTGGCTGCGCGGCGTGCTGGCCGACAGCCACGGCGTCGCCGCGGATGCCGTGCGCTGGCTGACCTTCGAGGACGCGCATGTCGCCGAATACGCCGACCCGCCCTTCGCGCAGCGCGCGCCCAAGGGCGCCGACATGGCGGCGATGCTGAAGGACGGCACGCTGGACGCCGCCATCTTCGGCAACGAGGTGCCGACCGATCCCGCCTTCCGCACCGTCTTCGCCGACCCTGCCGCTGCCGGCGCCGCGTTCCACGCCGCACATGGCTTCGTGCCGGTGAACCACCTGGTCGTGGTGCGCGCCGATCTCGCGCGCGCGCAGCCCGACACCCTCGCCACGCTGGTGGACCTGTTCCGCACCGCGCTGGCCGGCAGCAGGCTACCGGTTGCTCGCGCCGCGCTGGAACCCGCCATCGCCACGGCCATCCGCTTCTGCGCGCAGCAGGGATTGCTGCGGCGACCGCTCAGCCTGGACGAGGTCTGGGAAGGATTGCCGGCCGGCATCGCCTGACGGCGCCGGCCCAACACGCACGGGAGGAACCAAGGACCATGCGGCTGCATCGCCGACGGATCGCGCTCGCCGCGCTCGCCCTCGCCGCGCCGCGCACCGCGCGCGCGCAAGGCACCTGGCCGGACCGGCCGGTGCGCGTCGTCGTGCCCTTCACGCCCGGCGGCACCACGGACATCCTCGCCCGCGCCATGGCGGCGGAGCTGCAGGAAGCCCTCGGCCAGCCCTTCGTCGTCGAGAATCGCGGCGGCGCCGGCGGCACGCTGGGCTCCGAGGTCGTGGCCCGCGCGGCGCCGGACGGCCACACCATCATGATGGGGCATATCGGCACGCTCGCCGTGAATCCCTCGCTCTATCGCAACCTCAGCTTCGACACGGTCACCTCCTTCCAGCCGGTCGTGCTGGTCGCGGTGGTGCCGAACATCCTGGTGGTGAACCCGCGCAAACTCGCCGCGCGCAACGTGCAGGAGCTGGTCGCCCATGCGCGGCGCAGCCCCGGTGCGCTGTCCTATGGCTCGGGCGGCAACGGCTCCGCCGCGCACATCGCCATGGTCGCCTTCAACCAGGCGACCGGCACCCAGATGGAGCACGTGCCCTACCGCGGCACCGGCCCGATGATGAACGACCTGATCGGCGGCACCATCGACCTGACGCTGACGGGCGGCCCGCCCGCGCTGCCGCCCGTGCGGTCCGGGCTGGTCCGTGCGCTGGGCGTCTCCTCGCTGCAACGGCTGTCCAGCGCGCCCGACATCCCCACCATCGCCGAACAGGGCGTGCCCGGCTTCGACGCCACGCAATGGTACGGCTTCGTCGCGCCGGCGGGCACGCCGCGCCCCATCGTCGATCGGCTGAATGCCGAGTGCACGCGCATCCTGCGCGGCGACCGCATGCGCCCGCGGCTGGAGGCCGAGGGCGCCGACCCGTCTCCCGGCACGCCGGAGCAGTTCCGCGACCTGATCGCGGCGGAACGCGCCCGCTGGGGCGAGCTGATCCGCACCGCCAATGTCCGCGTGGAGTAGCGCCATGATCCGCCTCCCTCGCCGCGCCCTGCTCGGCGCCGCCCTCGCCCTGCCCGCACTCTCCGCGCGTGCACAAATCTTCGCGCGCCCGCTGCGCATCGTCGTGCCCTTCGCGGCCGGCGGCGTCGCCGACCTCACGGCGCGCGCCGTCGCGCAGCGCATCGCGCCCGCGCTCGGCCAGCCGGTGGTGATCGACAACCGCCCGGGCGCCGGCGGCATCGTCGCCGGGCAGCAGCTGATGGCAGCCCCCGCCGATGGCCTCACGCTGCTCGTCGCCAGCAACGGCACCGCGATCAGCCGCAGCCTGTTCCGCAACCTGCCCTTCGACCCTCTGCGCGACTTCGCGCCGGTGGTCACGATGGGCGCCTTCCCGATCGCGGTGCTGGTCGCGCCGAACTCGCCGATCCGCGACATCCGCGACCTGGTCGCGCGGATGAAGGCGCAGCCGGGGCGGCTCAACATCGGCTCGATCAGCGTCGGCAGCACGCAGAACCTGTCCGCGGAACTCTTCAAGATCCGCGCCGATGCGCGCGCCGAGACGGTGGTCTTCCCCGCCACGCCGCAGCTCACCACCGCGCTGCTGCGCGGCGACGTGGATGCCGCCTTCGAGATCACCGGCCCCGTCTGGGGCCAGATCCAGTCCGGCGCGCTGCGCGTGCTGGCCGTCACCGCGGCGACGCGCGCGCAAAACCTGCCGAACGTGCCGACGCTGATGGAACAGGGCGTGACGGACTACGATGTCGCGTCCTGGAACGCGCTGGTCGCGCGCACCGGCGCGCCGGCGGAGGCGATCCTCGCCGTCAACCGCGCGGTGAACGAGGCGCTCGCCACGGCGGAGCTGCGCGACGCGCTGACGGCCGTCGGCGTGGAGCCGCGCGGCGGCACGCCCGAAGCGCTCGCCACGCTGCTGGCGGCCGACACCGCCCGCTGGGCGGAGGTGATCGGCAAGGCCGGCATCGAGCGCCAGGGCTGACCCGCATGATCCCCGCCTGCAAGGGCCCGGACCCCGACACGCACACGCCGCGCGTCACCCCGCCGCCCGGCGCCTGCGACGCGCATTGCCACGTCTTCGGCCCCGCCGACCGCTTCCCCTACGCGCCGGACCGCGCCTACACGCCGCCCGACAATGGCTACGAGAACCTGGTGCGGCTGCACCGCATCCTCGGCATCTCGCGCGCCGTGATCGTCCATGCCTCCTGCCACGGCAGCGACATGGCGGTGACGCTGGACGCGATCGCGCGGTCGGATGGCGCGATGCGCGGCGTCTGCGTGGTGGATCCCGGCGTGACGGATGCCGAGCTCGCACGGCTCCACGCGGGCGGCATCCGCGGCGTGCGCTTCAACTTCGTCAAGCACCTGGGCGGCATGCCGGACATGGCGTTCTTCCAGCGCGTGCTGGCGCAGGTGCAACCGCTCGGCTGGCATGTCGTGCTGCACCTGGATGCGCAGGACATCGTGCCGCTCGCCCCCGTGATCGGCGGCATCCGCATCCCCTTCGTGATCGACCATATGGGCCGCGTGCGCGCGAAGGACGGCGTGGAACAGCCCGCCTTCCGTCAGCTGCTGGACCTGATGCGCAACCCGCTCGCCTGGGTGAAGATCTGCGGCGCGGAACGCGTCAGCAGTGCCGGCGCGCCCTTCCACGATGCGCTGCCCTTCGCGCGCGCGCTGGTCGATCTCGCGCCGGACCGCGTGCTGTGGGGCACCGACTGGCCGCATCCGAACATCGCCGGCGACATGCCGAACGACGGCGATTTGGTCGACCTGCTGTCGGAATCGGTGCCCGACGCCGCGCTGCGCCACCGCGTGCTGGTGGCCAACCCCACGCGCCTCTATTGGAGCGACTGACACCCATGCGCATCGCCTGCATCGGCTTCGGCGAGGTCGGCAGCATCTTTGCGCGGGACCTGGCCGCGCGCGGCCATGCGCCCGTCGCCGTCTTCGACACGGCGTTCGGCGATCCCGCCAGCAAGGCCGCGCGCAACCTCTCGGCCGCGCCGGCGCCCTCCGCGGCCTCGGCGGCGCATGCGGCGTCGCGCGCCGATCTCGTCATCTGCGCCGTCACCGCGGGCTCGGCGCTGGCCGCCGCGCGCGCCGCCGCGCCGGGGCTTGCGCACGGCGCCTTCTTCCTGGACGTCAACAGCGTCTCCCCCGGCACCAAGCGGGAGGCGGCAGCGGCGGTCGAGGCCGCCGGCGGCCGCTATGTGGAGGCCGCGGTGATGACCAGCGTGCCGCCGCACGGCCTGCGCGCCCCGATGTTCCTGGGCGGCCCGCAGGCGCGCGGCTTCCAGCCGCTGGCCGCCGATCTCGGCCTGGTGACGGAGGTCTTCTCCGACACCGTCGGCGGCGCCTCCTCGGTCAAGATGTGCCGCAGCATCATGATCAAGGGCATGGAGGCGCTGCTGACCGAGTGCATGCTGACCGCCCGCCACTACGGCGTGGAGCGCGAGGTG
>JAIYDD010000084.1 GCA_027487675.1 Acetobacteraceae bacterium
CACGACGCATTTCTTCGGGGATGGGCGCGGCGGCGGCACGGCCATCGGGCCCGGCGGCACGACGCATTTCTTCGGGCGGTGAGAAGCCGGGGCGTCGAGCCCTAAGCCGCCCCGCGCACCACCTCCGCCACCCGCGCCACCTCGCCCTCCGTCAGATAGGGGTGCATCGGCAGCGACATGATGCGGCCGCACAGCATCTCGCTGACCGGCAGCGGCGGCGGGCCGCCAAGGGGACCGGGGCTGATGGCGCCCAGGTGTGCCGCCGCATAGGCCGGCTGCCGGTGCAGCGGCTTCGGGTAGTAGATCGCGGTCGGCACGCCGGCCGCCCGCCCGGCTTCCTGCACCCGGGCGCGGGCCGCGTCGTCCTCGACCAGGATCGAGTAGAGCCCCCAGGCGTGGTCGGCGCCGGGGAGCGAGCTCGGCACCTGCAGCGCGGCGCCGCCGAGCGCGTCCGCGTAGATCGCCGCCACCTTCGCGCGCGCCGCCAGTTCCGCCTCCAGCAGGGGCAGCTTGCACAGCAGGATCGCGGCCTGGACGGTGTCGAGCCGGCCGTTCATGCCGGTGCGCAGCACCTCGTAGCGGGACTTGCCCTCGCCATGCGTGCGCAAGGACCGCCACAGCTCGGCGCGGTCCGCGTCATCGGTCAGCAGCGCGCCGCCATCGCCGTAGCAGCCGAGGGTCTTGGTCGGGTAGAAGCTCAGCGCCGTCGCATGCCCCCACCGCCCGAGCCGCCGGCCGTGCAGCGCCGCGCCAAACGCCTGCGCCGCGTCGTCGAGGGCGAACATGCCGTGCCGGGCGCAGATCGCCTCGATCGCGGGCCAATCCGCGGGCAGGCCGAACAGGTCGACGCCGACCACCGCGCGGGGGCGCAGCCGGCCTTCCTTCGCGACCAGCGCGATGCGGTGCTCGAGGTCGGCGAGGTCGATGTTGAAGGTCACCGGGTCCACGTCGACGAAGACCGGCGTGGCGCCGAGCACCAGCGGCACCTCGGCCGTCGCGGTATAGGTGAAGGCCGGCAGGAAGACCGCGTCGCCGCGGCCGATCCCCTCGCCCATCATCGCGATCTGCAAGGCATCCGTGCCGGAGGAGACGCCGACGGCATGGGCGCAGCCGGCGAAGGCGGCCAGCGCGGCTTCCAGCTCCCGCACCTCCGGGCCGTTGATGAAGGCGCCGCTGTCGAGCACGGCGGCGAGCCGGCGGTCGATCTCGGCGCGGATCAGCGCCTGCTGGGCCTTCATGTCGAACAGGGCGATCGGGCGGGAAGCGGTCATGGGTATCCTGGGGCGGGCCGTGGCCCCTGGATAGGACGCGTCGCCGTTGCCGACAAATCACCCGCGGTTTCGGGGCTTTTCGCGCGGGCGCGTCGCGGCGTGCGCGGCGCCCGGCCGCGCGCCGTGCCGGGAATGCGCGGGGGGGCAGCGCCCCCGTATCCCCCTCCGTCAGCCCGGAAGCCGCTTCCGTGCCTTCTCGAACCGCCACGGCGCCGCGCTGTCCTCGTTCGGATCGAGCATCAGCCGGTGTTCCAGCGGGGGGAAGGCGCGCGAGCGGCAATCGGTGCGGTCGCACAGCCGGCAGGAAAGCCCGATGCCGACCGCGGCCTTCGGCAATTCCAGCCCGTCCGCATAGACCACCTCCTCGGCGCGGGCGATGTCGCAGCCCATCGCCACCACATGCACCGGCGCGGGTTCACCCCAGCGCGTGGTCGGCGCGGCGATGGCGCGCGCAAACGTCAGGAAGGTCGCGCCATCCGGCAGTTGCGCCACCTGCACCTGCGTCTCCCCGGGGTGCGAGAAGGCGCGATGCACGATCCATTTCGGGCAGGACCCGCCGAAGCGCGCGAAGGGAAATCCCGCCGCGCTGAACCGCTTGTCCACGTTGCCGGCCGGATCGACGCGCAGGAAGAAGAACGGCACGCCGCGCGCGCCTTCCCGCTGCAGGGTGGACAGCCGGTGCGCCGCCTGTTCGAAGCTGACGCCGAAGCGCGCCGCCAGCGCCTCCACCTCGTGCCGCAGCTCGCGCGTCGCGGCCAGGAAGGCGCCGTAGGGCATCAGCAGCGCGGCCGCGGCATAGTTCAGCAGGCCGATGCGGATCAGCGCCGCGGCTTCGGGCGTGGAAGGCTCGGCGGGTGCGACGATCTGCTCCACCGCCTCGCGCGCTTCCAGCAGCATCAGCTGGAACGCCATCTGGAAGCCGCGGCTTTCGCGCGGCAGGCTTTCGGAAAGATCGAGCCGCCGCAGGTTCGGATCGTAGCGCCGGAGCGATCCTTCCACCGGCCCGACCGCGACGGCCACGCCATGCGTCCGCCGCAGGCGTTCGGCGATGGCGTGGTTCATCTCGGACGGCGCGACGCGCAGCTCCGCCCCGATGCGCTCGGCGAAGGATTCGAGGGCCGGGAAGTGGTTCGCGCGTTCGTGGAAGAAATCGCGCGCTTCCTCCGTCGGCAGCAGCAGCCGCCGGCCGGTGGGCAGGGCGATGCCCGACGCATCCTCCCGCGCCACGCGCCAGGCGCGATAGAGCGCCAGCACCGCGCGGCCGACATTGGGCGCGGAGGCCGCCATCGCCGCGATCTCCTGCTCCGGCGCCTGGTCCAGCCCCAGCAGCGGATCGGCCAGCACTTCCCGCAGCCCCGCTTCGAGCTGGCGTTCGCGCGAACCCGACAGCGCGGCGAGATCGACCGACAGCGTCTCGCCCAGCTTGATCAGCAGGCTGGCGGTGACCGCGCGCTGGTCGTGCTCGATCAGGTTCAGGTAGCTGGCCGAGATGCCGAGCCGCGCCGCCAGCGCCTGCTGGGTCATGGCACGCTCCATGCGCAGCCGGCGCACCGTGCGACCGATCAACGGTCGTGACATCCTTTGCTCCCTTTACAGCCGCGCGGGCCGAGTCTGTGAAGTGTTCGACGGTCTTGCCGCTTGACAGGCAGTTTCGGGGATGAACTTCGGCAGCGCAATGTGAATTATTGACGGGCGCCACGGAGAACGCCGCGGCGGCAGGGCCCCGATGCGAGGGGCCGGATATTTGCGAGGAATGCTATGATCCGCCCGACCACCTCTCCCCTCTTCGCCCCCGATGGCGGCGCCGGCTTCGGCGGCGGCGCGCCGATGCCCGGCCGCTTCGACGGCGTCCGGCGCGACTACAGCCCGGCCGATGTCGCGAAGCTCGCCGGGTCCTTCCGCATCCAGCACACGCTGGCCGACATGGGCGCGCGGCGCCTGTGGCAGCTGCTGAAGACCGAGCCCTTCGTGAACACGCTCGGCGCGCTGACCGGCATGCAGGCGGTGCAGCAGGTGAAGGCGGGGCTGAAGGCGATCTACCTTTCCGGCTGGCAGGTCGCGGCGGACGCGAACACGGGCGGGGAGATGTATCCCGACCAGTCGCTCTACCCGGTGGACAGCGTGCCGAACGTCGTGCGCCGCATCAACAACGCGCTGCGCCGCTGCGACCAGATCGCCGTGCAGGAAGGCAAGGGGGACGCCACCCACTACATGGCCCCCATCATTGCCGACGCGGAAGCCGGCTTCGGCGGCGCGCTGAACGCCTACGAACTCATGCGCCACATGATCGAGGCCGGCGCCGCCGGCGTGCACTTCGAGGACCAGCTGTCGTCCGAGAAGAAGTGCGGCCATCTCGGCGGCAAGGTGCTGGTGCCGATCCAGCAGCACATCCGCACGCTGAACGCCGCGCGGCTGGCCGCCGACGTCGAGGGCGTGCCGACCGTGCTGCTCTGCCGCACCGACGCGGAATCGGCGCAGCTGCTGACCGCCGACATCGACGAGCGCGACCGCCCCTTCCTGACCGGCGAACGCACGCCGGAAGGCTTCTTCCGCATCAGGCCCGGCGCCGGCAAGGCCTACGCCATCGCGCGCAGCCTGGCCTATGCGCCCTATGCCGACCTGCTGTGGTGGGAGACCTCCGACCCCGACCTGCAGGACGCGCGCGACTTCGCCGAGGCGATCCACAAGGAATTCCCCGGCAAGATGCTGGCCTACAACTGCAGCCCGTCCTTCAACTGGCAGCGCAAGATGGGCGTCGAGGCCGCGGCGCAATTCCAGCGCGAGATCGGCGCGATGGGCTACAAGTTCCAGTTCGTCACGCTCGCCGGCTTCCACAGCCTGAACCTCTCGATGTTCAAGCTGGCCCGCGGCTATGCCGAGCGCGGCATGGGCGCCTACAGCGAGCTGCAGCAGGCCGAGTTCGCCGCCGAGGCCGAGGGCTTCACCGCCGTCCGCCACCAGCGCGAAGTGGGCGTCGGCTACTTCGACGCCGTCGCCACCGCGGCGTCCGGCGGTGCGGCCAGCACCACCGCGCTCGCGACCAGCACGGAAGCCGCGCAGTTCCACGACGGCGAGCACGCGCACGCCCACTGACCACGACTTTCGGAAACGTCCAAGAACAACCTCCCCCGGAGACCCGCCATGGACCGCAACCACGCCCTCGCCGCGATGCAGGAGATGCACGAGATGCACGATGACGGCCTCGTCCACAGCCACGGCTGGGCGATGGAGCCGCCGCCCCCCGTCGGCCAGCTGCTCCGCCCCGCCAACGACGATCGCCGGGCCGCCGCGCCCGACATCGCCGCGGCGATGTCGACGAAGCAGGACGACGCGCATGACGACGGCCTGGTGCACCACCATGGCTGGGCCTGCGGCGAGCGCGGGGCGATGGGCTTCCACTCCTGACGCATGCGGGGGCCGCATGGCGCCGGCCGGGTTCGCCCGGCCGGCGCTTCGCGTTGCGGGCCCTAACAGGCTGCGGAAATTCGCCTTGGGACGCAAAAGGAAAGGTCGAGGGGCTCCGCCCCTCGAGCACCCAGGCAGGAACCAGATGTTCCTGCACCTCCCCTTAGTTATTGATATACCCCGTTAAATTTGGGGAAGGTCCAGGAAACTCAGTTTCCTGGCGGGTGGGTGCGGGAGGGCAGCGCCCTCCCGCTGCCTTCTTCA
>JAIYDD010000220.1 GCA_027487675.1 Acetobacteraceae bacterium
ATCGACCAGCCGATCAGCCTCTCGATCATCGGCTGCGTCGTGAACGGCCCGGGCGAGGCGCTGATGACCGATATCGGCCTGACCGGCGGCGGGGCGGGGACGCACATGGTCTACGGCGCCGGCCGGCAGAGCCACACGATCAAGACCGAGGAGATGGTCGAGCACATCGTCAGCCTGGTCGAGGCCCGCGCCGAGCAGATGAAGGCCGCCAAGGCCGCGGAAGCGGCGGCGGAGGCGGCGAAGGCGGCGGCGGAGTAGGGCGGACGAACATGCTCGGCCGCATCATCGAGAAGTGGGCGGTTGGTCGCCAGGAGCAGGAGCTAAGCGAGTTTGTTACGCGCTTGCGAAGCATGAATGCCGATGAAATCGGCTTTCTTGTGTGTATGGCAACGCACATGCGGCACAACATCGAAAGACAGTTTGGTATTCTCCTCCTTTTGCCCGTTGTGACAAATATTCAGAAGCCCGATATCACTGTTTCATTGGGCGAACTGATCCGAGAATATCAAAGTCAGGGGAGGCACCCGCTTGCCGCTGCGGTCATGGTGTGGCTTCATTCTTTGCGTGCCATGTCTGCTCTTGCCTCTCCTCGGCTCCGTGATCTTGGAAGAGATATGTGGAACGAGCTTGAGCGTGGGTTTGACCACGTTCCAGGGGCGATGGTGACTGCTGTTCAGATGGCAGGCGAGTTCCTGAACATCGAGGGTGCTGCGCGCCGGCCTGATGGCTTGGAACGAATGGGCTCGCGCTGAACCATGCACCCGGAGATCCTCCGCCACCGCGACGCCATCGCCGAGCTCTGCCTGCGCCACGGCGTCACGCGGCTCGAGGTCTTCGGCTCCGCGGCCAGGGGCGAGGATTTCGACCCCGCGCGCAGCGACGTGGACCTGCTGGTGGAGTTCGGCCAGGACACCCGCTTCGACCTCGCCGGCTTCGCCGCCTTCAAGGATGCGCTGGAGGCGGAGTTCGGCCGTGCGGTGGACCTGATCGACCGTGCCGCGATCGAGGGGAGCCGGAACTACATCCGGCGCGCGAACATCCTCGGCGACGCGGCGCCGATCTTCTCGCGCTGATCCGCCATGGCGCGGCCCGACAGGGGTGATCCCGGCTTCCTCCTCGACATGCTGCTGGCGGCGGAAGACGCGATCAGCTTCGTGGCCGGGATGGACGAGGCGGCATTCCGCGCGAGCAAGCTGCACCAGGCCGCCGTCCTGCGCTGCGTGTCCGTGATCGGCGAGGCGGCCAACCGGGTGTCGAAGGAGTTTCAGTCCCGGACGACCGAGGTCCCGTGGGGCGCCGTGATCGCGATGCGCCATAAGCTCGTCCACGACTATGCCGAGGTGAGGCTGGACATCGTCTGGCGTGTCGTGCGGGTCGACCTTCCTGGGCTCGCGGCGGCGCTGCGTCCCATGGTGCCGCCCCCGCCCTGATCCTCGCGGCCAGGCTCCTTCCCCACGCCGCCAATCGCGCCAAGCACGGCGTCAGCTTCGACCTTGCCGCCCTGGTCTTCGACGACCCCCTCGCGCTCAGCCTCCCCGATCCGCACCCGGATGGCGATCGCTGGCGCACCATCGGCCGGCCCTTCGCGGACCTGCCGACGCTGCTGCTCATCGTCCACACCGAGCCCGCGGGCCCAGACGCGCCCTCGGGCCGCATCATCTCGGCGCGCCGCGCCACGCCGCAGGAAAGAAGGGCCTATGAGCAAGCACACTCACCCCCCGCCACCCGCCGCCCCGCGCAAGCCGTCGCAGGCCGCGCTCCGCGCCGAGGCGCGACGCCTCGCCGCCGCCACGGACGCCCCCGACACCACCGACATCCCCGACACCGCCGACCTGCGCATCGCCGGGCGCGGCCGCTTCCGGCGCCCCGTGAAGCGCCAGGTGACGCTGCGCCTGGATGCCGACCTGCTCGACTTCTTCGCCCGCGACGGTGCGGGCTACCAGACGCGCCTCAACGCCGCGCTGCGCGAATGGGTGGAGGCCCGCCGCGGCCGCTGATCCGGCCCACCCCCTCGCCCCGCCGCGTCCCCCTTGTCGCGCGTCGGCCCTCCCGGTCGTCGCGCCGACGAATGCCGCCGGTGCCGCACCCGTCGAGGGCGCTGGCCTCCGCGGATGTGGCCCTGCGTCGGCGGGACCCCGGGCGCCACGCCCTGCGCATTGCCGCCGGGCCCGAGGCCCCCTAGGTATTACCGATCAGCGGGAAGGGTAATACCCCCATGGGCATGCCCGTCACGGTCAAGGGCCAGGTCACCATCCCCAAGCCGATCCGTGACCTTCTGGGGCTGACCCCCGGCAGCCGCGTGGAATTCGACGTGGAGGCGGATGGCCGCGTCGTCCTGCGGCGCGCCGATGGCGCGCCCGCCGTCGCCGACCGCTTCGCCCGCTTCCTCAACCGTCCCCCTGGCGGCTGGACCGGCATGACCACGGACGAGATCATGCGGATGACGCGCGGCGAGGACTGAGGTGACGCTGGTCGACACCAACGTCCTCATCGACCTGTTCATCCCGGGCGCCGAGTGGGCGGCCTGGTCGGCAGAGGCGCTCTCCGCCGCGGCGCTGGCCGGACCCCTGGCCATCAACGACGTGGTCTTCGCCGAACTCGCCGTCGGCTTCGACACCCTTGCCGATTGCGAGGCCTTCCTGGCCGAGTTGCGGATCGGCCTGGTGCCCATGCCCCGGGAAGCCCTGTTCCGCGCCGGCCGCGCGTTCCGGGACTACCGCCGCCGCGGCGGCGCCCGGCAGGGTGTGCTGCCGGACTTCTTCATCGGCGCGCACGCCGCCGCCGCGGACCTGAAGCTGATCACTCGCGATGCCGGCCGCTATCGCGGCTACTTCCCGGAGGTGGCGCTGATCCTGCCGCCGCGGATGCCGTAGGCCCCTCCTGCAGCCGGTCCGGCCGGGCATCGCGGCGCCGCCGCGCTCCTTTGCCCCGCGCGCCTGCGCCCACCCCCTTCCCCGCGCGCCCCCGCCCCCCCCCTTCCCCCCCCCGCCCCCCCCCCCCCCCTTCCCCCCCGCC
>JAIYDD010000214.1 GCA_027487675.1 Acetobacteraceae bacterium
ACCGCGAAGGTGAAGAAGTTGGTCACATCGACCAGCGCGTTGATCGGGCGCAGCCCGATCGCCACCAGCCGGTCCTGCAGCCATTGCGGCGAAGGCCCGTTCTTCACGCCGCGCACCGCCCGCCCCAGCACCCAGGTGCAGGCGCGCGGATCCTCGATCTCCCAGCGCAGCGGCGAGGGATAGGCCGGCGCCACCGCCGCCGCCTCCCACGGCCTCAGCGTGCCGAGCCCCGCCGCCGCCAGGTCGCGCGCGATGCCGCGCACCGACAGCGCATCGCCGCGGTTCGGCGTGACCTTGATCTCGATGATCGGATCGTCGAGCCCTGCCCACTCCACGTAGCGCGCGCCGACCGGCGCATCCTCCGGCAGGTCCACGATGCCCGAATGGTCGTCGCCGAGCCCCATCTCCCGCGAGGACAGCATCATCGCCTCGGACTTCACGCCGCGGATCTCGCCGACCTTCAGCGTGATGCCGGTGCCCGGGATGAAGGACCCCGGCAGCGCGGCCACGCCCTTCATCCCCGTGCGCGCATTCGGCGCGCCGCAGACCACGGAGTATTCGCGCCCGTCGCCGAGATCGACGCGCAGCGCCCGCAGCCGGTCGGCGTTGGGGTGCTGCACCGCCTCGATCACGCGCGCGATGCGGAAGCCGGACAGCGCGGCGGCGCGATCCTCGATCCCCTCCACCTCGATGCCGATGGAAGACAGCGTGGTGGCGATGCGGTCGAGCGAGGCATCCGTGTCGAGATGCTCGCGCAGCCAGGAGAGGGTGAACTTCATCGGATCAGCTCCGCACGCGGAGAACGCAGCAAAAGCCCTCTCCCCCCGGAGGGGGAAAGAGCGCCGGGGCAGCGCCCCGTCGGGGTGAGGGGGGGGCCGGGGGTGGCAAAGCCCCCCTCACCCCCGACAGCGCACTGCGCTGGCGCTCTCCCCCCCGCGGGGGGAGAGGGAGAAAGCCGGCAGGGAGGGCGCCCATCACACCCCCTCATGCAGCGAAGCCGGCGCCAGCGGATCGGCCGCGTAGTGCCTGAGCCAGCGCACATCGCTCTCGTAGAAGGGCCGCAGGTCCGGCATCCCGTGCTTCAGCATGGTGATCCGCTCGATCCCCATCCCGAACGCAAACCCCTGCCATTCCCGCGGGTCGAGCCCGCAATTCGCCAGCACCTTCGGGTGCACCATCCCGCTCCCCAAAATCTCCAGCCAGTCGCCGCCCCCGCCGAGCTCCCCCGTCTTCCGGTTCCACCCGATATCCACCTCCATCGAGGGCTCGGTGAACGGGAAGTAGGAGGAGCGGAACCGCACCGGCAGGTCGGAAATCCCGAAGAAGGCCCGCAGGAAATCCACCAGGCAGCCCTTGAGGTGCCCGAGCGTGATCCCGCGATCGATCACCAGCCCCTCCACCTGGTGGAACATCGGCGAATGGGTGGCGTCGTGGTCCGCGCGATAGGTCCGCCCCGGCGCGATGATCCGGATCGGCGGCGCCTCGCCCAGCATGGTCCTGATCTGCAAGGGCGAGGTCTGCGTCCGCAGCACGCGCCGATGCCCGGCCTCGTCGGTGCCCGGCATGTAGAAGGTGTCGTGGTCCTGCCGCGCCGGGTGGTGGTCCGGGATGTTGAGCGCGCCGAAATTGTGCCAGTCGCTCTCGATGTCCGGGCCTTCCACCACCCGGAAGCCCATGGCGCCGAAGATCGCCGTCAGTTCCTCCATGGTGCGGCTGATCGGATGGATGCCGCCCTCGGCCGCCGTCCCCGGCGCGAAGGGCCGCGGCGGCAAAGACACGTCCACCCGCTCCGCCTTCAGCCGCGCGTCCAGCTCCGCCGCGTCCAGCGCGGTGCGGCGGGCTTCCAGCAGCGCCTCGATCTCGCCCTTCAGCCGGTTCAGCGCCGCGCCGCGTTCCTTCCGCGCCTCGGCCGGCACGGCGCCCAGCCCCTTCAGCAGCGCCGAGAGGCTGCCCGACTTGCCGAGCACGCCGACGCGCACCGCATCCAGCGCGCGCAGGTCGGGCGCGGCGGCCAGCGCGGCCTCGGTCTCGGCGCGGAGGGTCGCGAGATCGTCCGTCATCTTCGGCTCCGGATACGCAAAGGGCCGCCCCCAGCCGGGAGCGGCCCCCTTGTTCTCGAAAAACCCGATCCCCGGAAGGGGTCTCAGGCCTGCGCGGGGAGGGCGCCCTTCGCCTTCTCGACGACGGCGGCAAAGCCCGCCGGCTCCTCGAAGGCGAGCGCCGCCAGCACCTTGCGGTCCATCTCGATGCCCGCCGCCTTCAGCCCGGCGATGAAGCGCGAATAGGTCAGCCCGTGCTCGCGGACGGCCGCGTTGATGCGCTGGATCCACAGGCCGCGGAAGTCGCGCTTCCTGTTGCGACGGTCGCGGTAGGCATATTGCAGCGCCTTCTCGACCCGCTCCAGCGCGGGGCGATAGGCGGTGGAGGACCGGCCGACATAGCCCTTGGCGAGCTTGAGGACCTTCTTGTGACGGGCGGACTTCGTGACGCCCCGCTTGACGCGTGCCATGGCTCAGACCCTCCCGCTCAGCGATCCAGCCCGTAGGGCAGCCACTGCTTCACCGTGTCGCCGTCCTGCTTGTCCAGCACGAACATGCCGCGGTTCTGGCGCTTCATCGTGGTGGTCTTGGCGGTCAGCATGTGGCGCTTGTTGCCGGCGCCAGCCTTGACCTTGCCGGTCGCGGTCAGTCGGAAGCGCTTCTTCACGCTCGACTTCGTCTTCATCTTGGACATTTGGCCCTCCTCGGCAGCACCCTGGCGGGTGCGGCCCCCCACCTTGCCCCCTGCCCGAGGGCAGGGGCCGCACCATGCGGCGGGGGGGCTGGTCCGGCCGGGCATGTCCACGGGGCCACGGCGCGGGAGGGCGGCGTATAGGCGCTGCCCGGCGCCGACGCAAGCGCGGCCGCGCGCCGTCAGGGGCCGTGCCGCAGCACCCGCATCCCTTCCTCCGGCACGGGCGGGACGAAGTGGCGGGCGAACAGATCGTACGCCGCCTCCTCCACCCGGTAGGGATGCAGGCCCTCCGCGTTGCGCCGGCGCAGCCTTGCGCGGCAGACCTCGTCCGGCGTGCCCAGCAGGTGCAGCAGATGCGCGACGGCGGCCGCCTCCGCCAGCCCGCGCATCCAGCCGCGCCAGGCGGGCGTGTTGGCCGGGACATCCAGCACCACCGAGACACCGAGCCTCAGGATCGCCACCAGGTGCGGCCCCATCGCCTCCCGCAGCCGGGCGGAGAGGCGGCCGAAATCATCGATGCTCCGCACCTGCCCCGGGTAGAGGCGCGACATCCACTCATCCTGCGCGACCAGCAGCGTCCCCGGCCGCGCGGCGAGGCGGGCGGCGAGCGTCGACTTCGCCGCGGCGATCCGGCCGCAGAGCAGGTGGAGCGTGGTCTGGCCGGCAGGGTCCATGCGGGACGAAGCATGCGCCCGCCGCGGCGGCCTGTCCCGCGCGGCGATCGGGGATCGGCACCATGCGCGCGGGCCTTGGCTTGGCAGCCCCGCGGATTGCGGCGGCGGGAGGTGCGAGGCTCCACCTCGCGCTCCGGCCGGGGCCCTGCCCCGGCGGCCCGCCAAGGGGCAACGGCCCCTTGCGACCCCCTTTGTTGATCCGTTCGTTCTGCTGGTGCCGGTCCGGGGCGGCAGCCCTGGTTGCGGGGGGGGCGAACGCCGAAGGCGTCGGAGGGAGAAGGCAAGGCCTTCGGCCGGGCCACCCCGTGCATCCTTCGCCGATCAGCTGGCGCCTCGGGGATCTGCACTGGACAGGGGCTGCGTGACGGAACATAATGCGAACAAAGCCGCCATGTTGCGGTTCGCGCTCCTTGAACCTGCCCATCCGTCCATGGTTTGTCCGAACTTCCAGGCGTCGCGAACTCGACAAAGTGCCAAAAAGCCAAAGTGACACAGGGCCGGCAGGAATTTCGCGTTCCATGACAATGGCTTGGCCGACACGTTGCGGGGCGGCGGCACCCCGGGCGCCGAAGGCAGCGAAAGTAAAGTGTCACATCGCTCAGGTGCCAAAGTGCCGGCGCCGCGCCGGCGCCCCGGCCGGGTTCCGGCCCGCCCCGCCGCGCCCTATATCCCGCCCCGATGGTCCCCTTCCGCAAGATGCATGGCCTCGGCAACGATTTCGTCGTGCTCGACGCGCGCGCCGCCCCGCTGCCCGTGACGCCGGCGCTGGCCGCCGCCATCGCCGACCGCCACCGCGGCATCGGCTGCGACCAGTTCATCGTCATGGAGCCGCCGCCATCAGGCGCCGACGTCTTCATGCGCATCCGCAACCCCGACGGCTCCGAAGCCGGCGCCTGCGGCAACGCCACGCGCTGCATCGCCAGCCTGGTCGCCGACGAGCTCGGCCGCGACCGCGTCACCATCCGCACCATCGCAGGCGACCTGCCGGTGGAACGCCTGGAAGGCGGCCTCTGGCGCGCCGACATGGGCGCCCCGCGCCTGGCCTGGCGCGACGTGCCGCTGGCGGAGGAGGCCGACACGCTGCACCTGCCGCTCTCGCTCGGGCCCGTCGCCGACCCCGCCGCCTGCTCCATGGGCAACCCGCACGCCACCTTCTTCGTGGAGGACCTCGGCGCGCTCGACATCCCGGCCCTCGGCCCGGCCCTCGAACGCCACCCGCTCTTCCCCGACCGCGCCAATATCGGCTTCGCCCAGGTCGAGGCGCCGGGGCGCATCCGCCTGGTGATGTGGGAAAGGGGCGCCGGCATGACGCTCGCCTGCGGCTCGGGCGCCTGCGCCACCCTGGTCAACGCCGCCCGCCGCGGCCTCGCCGCCCGCCGCGCCACCGTGATCCTGCCGGGCGGCCCGCTGGAGATGGAATGGCGCGAGGCCGACGACCACGTGCTGATGACCGGCCCCGTCGCCACCGCCTTCATCGGCACGCTCGACCTCGCCGCCTTCGCATGACCGGGCGCGCCTGACGATGCGCGCCGAGACCCCGCCTCCCGCGCAGGCGCCCTCGCCCGGCCCCGCCGCCGGCCCGCCGGGCATCGAGCTGCTGAGCTTCGGCTGCCGCCTCAACGCCCTGGAAGCCGAGGCGATGCGCGGCCTGGCCGCCGCCGCCGGCCTGCCGCGCGCCATCCTCGTCAACACCTGCGCCGTCACGGCGGAGGCCGAGGCGCAGGCCCGCCAGGCGATCCGCCGCGCCGCGCGCGACAACCCCGGCACGCCCATCCTGGTCACCGGCTGCGCCGCCCAGCTCGCCCCCGCCGCGTGGGAAGCGCTGCCCGGCGTCGCGCGCGTCATCGGCAATGCCGAGAAGCTGGACCCGGCGGCCTTCGCCGACCTCGGCACCCCGCGCCCGGTGCCGGACGTGATGGCCGCGCGCGGCGTGCCCGCCATGCCGGTGGCGCATCTCGCCGGCCGCGCGCGCGCCTTCGTGCAGGTGCAGCAGGGCTGCGACCACCGCTGCAGCTTCTGCATCATCCCCTTCGGCCGCGGCCCCTCCCGCTCCGTCCCCGCCGAGGCCGTCGTCGCGCAGGTGCGTGCCCTGGTCGCGCAGGGCTACCGGGAGGTGGTGCTGACCGGCGTGGACATCGCGAGCCACGGCGTGGACATCGGCGGCGCGGCCGCGCTCGGCGCCCTGGTCCGCCAGGTGCTGGCCGAGGTGCCGGAGCTGCCGCGGCTGCGCCTCTCCTCCCTCGACCCCGCGGCGATGGACGAGGCGCTGTGGCAGGCGCTGGCCGAGGAGCCGCGGCTGATGCCGCAGCTGCACCTTTCGCTCCAGCACGGCGCCGGGCTGATCCTGAAGCGCATGAAGCGACGCCATTCCCGCGCGCAGGCCGAGGCCGCCTGCGCCCGCGCCCGGCGGCTGCGCCCCGATGTCGCGCTCGGCGCCGACCTGATCGCCGGCTTCCCGACGGAGACGGAGGCGCAGCACGCGGACAGCCTCTCGCTCATCGAGGCCTGCAACCTCGCCTTCCTGCACGTCTTCCCCTACTCGGCCCGCGCCGGCACGCCGGCGGCGCGGATGCCGCAGCTGCCGATGCCGGTGCGGCGCGCGCGCGCCGCGGACCTGCGCGCCGCCGGCCGCGCCGCCGCGCGCCGGCTCTACGGCAGCCGCCTCGGCCAGCTGGAGCAGGTGCTGGTCGAGGCCGGCGGCCGCGGCCACACGCAACATTTCTGCCCGGTGCGGCTGCGCGGCGCGGTGCCGGCGCCGGGGCAGCTGGCGCCGGTGCGCATCCTGGCCGCCGACGATGACGGGCTGATCGGGGAGGTTCGACCATGGCCCTGAAGTCGTTCTGGGACCGGCTGCGCGGCCGCGGCGCCGAGACCCCCGCCGAGCCGCCGCCCCCCACCCAGGATGCGGACCAGGCCGCCGCGCCCCCCGCCGCCGAGGCCCCGCCCGGCGCGGCACCGCCGGCGGAGGCCGCGCCCGCGCCGCCCCTGCCGGTCGCGCCCGGATCGCCGCCTGCCGACGCCACGCCCGGGCCGGCCGCGGCGACGCCCGCCGCGCCGCTCGCCGAGGCGCCGCCCCCGGCGCCCTCGACGATGCCCTCGCCGCAGGCAGCGCCGTCGCCGGCCCCTGCCACGGCTGCTGCCGTCCCCGCCCCCCCGCCGCCGCCGGCGCCTGCTGCCACAACCCCGCCGTCGCCCGCTGCCGCGGCCCCACCGCAGCCCGCGCCCGCGCCACCGGCCGCCGGCCCGCCCCCGCAGCCGCCCGCCGCCGTCCCGCCCCCGCAGCCGCACGCCGCCGTCCCGCCCCCGCAG
>JAIYDD010000079.1 GCA_027487675.1 Acetobacteraceae bacterium
CAACGGTGCGCGAGGTGGCCCGGGTGGAGGCGTTGCCTCCCCCGTCGAACGCCTTCGGCGTTCGACCCCCCCACAACCAGGGCTGCCGCCCTGGACCGGCATCAGCAACGAGAAAAGATAAACGAAGGGGGTTACAAGGGGCCGCTGCCCCTTGGCGGGGGTCGGACGCATGCGTCCGACGGGCAGGGCCCCTGGCGGAGCGCGAGGCGGAGCCTCGCTGCTGCCGCCGCCACGATTCCGCAAGGCCGCCAAGCCAAAGTTGGCGCCTATGGGGCGCCGCCCTGGCGCCCCGGCCGGGGGCGGCGTTTCCCGGCGACCCCCTCGGCCTGCTCGGTTCCCTGCTGATGCGGGCCCGGGACGGCGGTCCGGGCGGGCCAGGGCGTCGCCGCGACGCGGCTCCGCCGGGGCCGCGGGTCGCGGCGCCCGGCCTGCCCATGGCGCCGCCGGCGGCCGGCGGGGCCGGGGGGCGGCGTGCCCTGCTGCTGCTTCTGCCGGTTCTGCTCGGATGCCTCGCCGCCCCCGCCTTCGCCCAGCCCGCGCGCGAGCTGCGCGAGGCCGAGCGGCTTGCCGTGGAGCGCCGCCGGGCGGCCGAGGAGGCCGCCGCCGAGCTGCGGCGCCGGGCGGAGGAGGAGGTGGCGCTCGCCGATCGCCGCGTCGAGGCGGCGCGGCGGGCGCAGGCGGCGGAGACCGAGGCGGATGCCGCGCGGGCCCGCGCGCTGGAGGCCGCTCAGGGGCGCGCGGCGGCCGAGGCGGCGCTGCGCGCGCGCGCCGAGGCGCTGCGCCCGCTGCTGCCGGCGATGCTGCGCCTGTCGCTCTGGCCGGCCGAGACGGTGCTCGCCGTGCCCGCCGAGCCGGAGGATGCGCTGCGCGGCGCGCTGGTGCTGCGCGGCATCGCCCGCCGGCTCGAGGCCGAGGCCGCCTTTCTGCGCGAGGCCGAGGCCGCGGCGCGGGGCGCCGAGGCGCGGGCCCTGGCCGAGGCCGCCGCGCGCGACGCCGCGGAGGCGAGGCTGCGCGCCGCCGCGGCCGGGCTGGAGGCGGAACTCGCCGCCGCCCGCGCCCGGCGCGAGGTCGCGGAGGATGCCGGGGATCGCGCCGCCGCCCAGGCCCAGGCCGCCGCCGCCCAGGCCCGCGACCTCGCCGAGGCGGTGCAGCGCCTGGAGCGCGAGCAGCGCCGGCAGGAGGCGCAGGAGCGCGCGAATGCCGGCGCCCGCGCCGCCGCCGAGGCGCGCCGCGAGGCGGAGGAGGCGCGCGAGCGCCGCCTGGCCGAGGCGGCCGAGGCAAGGCAGCGCCGCCAGGCGGAGGAGGCGCGGGAGCGCCGCCAGGCGGAGGACGCCGCGCCGCGCGACCGCCGCGCGCCACCCGCCCCCGCGCGCGAGGAAGCGGCCGCCGCCGCGCCGCGCGCGGTGGCCGGGCGGGCGGTGCCGGTGGCCGGCCGCGTGGTCACCGGCTGGGGAGAGGCGGTGCCGGGCGGGCCGCATCGCGGGCTGACCTATGCCGCCGCCGCCGGGGCGCGGGTGGTCTCGCCCTGCGCCGGGCGGGCGGTCTATGCCGCGCCCTTCCGCTCCTTCGGGCTGTTGTTGATTGTGGACTGCGGCGGGGGATACCATTTTGTTCTGGCCGGGCTGGAGCGGCTGGACGCCTCCGCCGGCCAGCGGCTGCTGGCCGGGGAACCGGTGGGCGTGCTGGGCGGCGGTTCCGGTGGGGCCGGGCCTGGCGGAGCGGGCGGCTCCCTCTATGTGGAGTTGCGGCGGAACGGGCAGCCGGTGGATCCCCGCCCGTGGTTCGCCGCGCGCGGGTAACGGTCGGGTCACCGGCCGAAGGGCAATATGTCTGGCGGCGGCCAGGATCGGCTGCCTCCCGAGGAGCGGGTGCGCATGGACGGCAAGACGGGGCGTGACGGTCGGGTGCCGAGTCTCGGGGTGACCCCCGTCTTCGGGGATCGCGGGGCGGCGCCGCAGCCGCCCGGGGCCCCCATCGCCCCGCGGCGGGCGGGCGGCTTCGCGCGCTGGGGCGCGCTGACGGCGGCCTTCGTCGCCGGCGCGGTCGTGGGGCCCGTGGTGGCGGTGCCGACCATCCATGCCTGGGCGCAGGATGGCGGGCGGGCCGAGACCTACCGCCTGCTCAACCTGTTCGGCGACGTGTTCGAGCGGATCCGCGCCGAATACGTCGAGCCCGTCAACGACCGCGACGTGATCGAGAACGCGATCAACGGCATGCTCCAGGGCCTCGACCCGCACAGCAGCTACATGAACCCGCGGTCGTTCCGCGACATGCAGGTGCAGACGCGCGGCGAGTTCGGCGGCCTCGGCATCGAGGTCACGCAGGAGAACGGCTACGTCAAGGTGATCTCGCCGATCGACGAGACGCCGGCCGCCCGCGCCGGGGTGCGCCCCGGCGACCTGATCACCCACCTGAACGGCCAGTCCACCCAGGGCCTGTCGCTGCAGGAAGCGGTGGAGCAGATGCGCGGCGAGCGCGGCACCGCGATCCGCCTGACCATCCGGCGCGAGGGCGAGCGCGCGCCGATCGAGATCAGCCTGACCCGCGACGTGATCCGCCCGCAGGTCGCGCGCTTCCGGCTGGAAGGCAGCGACATCGGCTATGTCCGGCTCTCGGCCTTCAACGAGCAGACGGAGGGCGCGCTGCGCCGCGCGGTGACCACGATGCGCCAGCAGGCGGGCGGCAACCTGCGCGGGCTGGTGCTCGATCTCCGCAACAACCCGGGCGGGCTGCTCGACCAGGCGGTGCAGGTGGCCGACGACTTCCTCGGCCAGGGCGAGATCGTCAGCACGCGGGCCCGGCGCAGCGAGGATGCGCAGCGCTGGAACGCGCGCCCGGGCGACATCGCCGACGGGCTGCCGATCGTCGTGCTGATCAATGGCGGCTCGGCCTCTGCCAGCGAGATCGTGGCCGGCGCGCTGCAGGACCACCGCCGCGCTGTCGTGATGGGGGTCAAGAGCTTCGGCAAGGGCAGCGTGCAGACGGTGATGCCGATCCCCGGCCAGGGCGCGATCCGGCTGACCACGGCGCGCTACTACACGCCCTCCGGCCGGTCGATCCAGGCGACCGGCATCGAGCCCGACATCGAGGTGCTGGCCACCCGCCCCGACCCCGCCGCGCCGCAGCGCGACCGCGAGGCCGACCTGCGGCGGGCGCTGCGCAACGACGGCGAGCGCCGGGCGCAGCAGCAGGCGGCGCCGCCGCCGCCGCTGCCGCCCTTGAACCTGCCCGCCGGGGTGCTGGAGCGCGTGGTGCGCGCGCCCGCCGAGGGCGCCGCCGCCTTCGACCCGGCGCGGCCCGAAACCGACCACCAGCTGCAGCAGGCCGTGCAGTTCCTGCGCAACCTGGCACAGGCCGGCGGCCCCCCGCAGCGGCGCGCTCAGCGCTGAGCGGGGACGCGCCCGGGGACGCGATGCCGGCTGGCGGCTTCCGGGCGCTCGGCGTCTTCTGGGCGGTGGTGCTGGTGTTCCTGGCGCTCGGCGCCGGCACGCTGGCCTGGCTGGGGCCGCCCGAGGCGACGGCCGCGGCGGAGGCCCGGCCGGATGCGGCGCCGGAAGGCGAGGCGCCCGGCGCCCCCGCGCCGGCACGTTCCGCCGAGGCCCGGCCCGTGGCGCCGCCCTCCGCCGAGGCGGCTTCCCGGCGCGATGCCGGCCGGTTGGATGGCGGGGCCGGGGCGGGTGCCGGCGCTCCTGCGCCCGCCGCGCCGCCCGCCGCGCCTGCGCCCGCCGCGCCGCCCAGCGCGCCTGCCGCCGCG
>JAIYDD010000054.1 GCA_027487675.1 Acetobacteraceae bacterium
CGAGGCGCCCGCGCCGCGCACCGGCGGCCGCGACCGCCGCGGCATGGGCGACCCCCGACCCGGCCGTGCCGCCGAACCCGCCGCCCCCCCTGCCCCGCCGCGCGGCGCCGCGCCGGCCGCGAAGGAACCCACCCCGGGGAACAGCCTCTGGCTGCATGGGCTGCATGCGGTGGCCGCGGCACTCGCCAATCCGCGCCGCCGCCTGCGCCGCCTGCTGGTGACCGAGGATGCGGAGGCCGAGCTGCTCCGCCGCGTGCCCAGGCCCTGGCGCGTCCAGGCCGAGCGCGCCGACCGCCAGCGCTTCCAGACCTTCCTGACCGAGGAGGCGGTGCACCAGGGCGCCGCGCTGCTGGCCGAGCCGCTGGCGCCCGTCGCGCTGGAGGACGCGATCGCCGCCTCCCCCGGCCCCGTCCTGCTGCTCGACCAGGTGACGGATCCGCGCAATGTCGGCGCCATCCTGCGCTCGGCGGCCGCCTTCGGCGCGGCCTGCGTCGTCATGCAGGACCGCCACGCCCCGCCCGAGACCGGGGCGCTGGCGCGCGCCGCCTCCGGCGCGCTGGAACAGGTGCCGGTGGCGCGGGAGGTGAACCTCTCCCGCGCCATCGCCGCCCTGCAGCGCGCCGGCTTCTGGGTGCTGGGGCTGGCCGGCGAGGCGACGCAGACGCTGGCGGAGGCCGCCCCACGCGACCGCCGCGTGGCCCTCGTGCTGGGCGCCGAGGATGCCGGCCTGCGCCGCCTGCAGCGTGAGACCTGCGACGAGCTGGTGCGCCTGCCGATCGCGCCCGGCGTCGAGAGCCTGAACGTCGCTGCCGCCGCCGCCGTGGCGCTGTACGAGATCGCCCGCGGCGCCGAGGACACGGATATCGCGGACGAGCCCGACCCCGAGGAGGAGACCGAGGCATGAGCAGCCCAGCCGCCGAGGCGATCCTGGCCGCGCGCCGCGCCGGCCGCATCGTGCCGCCGCTCGGCGCGCTGGCGCCGGCCGATGTCGCCGCCGGCTATGCCCTGCAGGCCGAGATCGCGGCGAGCCTCGGCGCCTGGCCGCCCGCCGGCTTCAAGATCGGCGCGACGACGCGGCAGATGCAGGCCTATCTGGGCCTGGCAGGCCCGGCCGGCGGCTTCATGCAGGCGGCCAACCTGCACCCGGGTCCGGCCGCCTTCCGGGTCGCGGCGCTGCTGGCGCCGGGGGTGGAGTGCGAGGTCGCGCTGCGGCTCGGCGCCGACCTGCCGGCCGGCCCCTGCACGCGCGCCGCCGCCGCCGCCGCGGTGGCCGAGGTGTTCTGCGGCATCGAGGTGGTGGAGAAGCGCTACGACGACCTGGCCGAGCTCGGCACGCCGACGCTGATCGCCGACCAGGTCTTCCACCGTGCCGCCGTGCTCGGCCCTTCGGGCAGCGCCTGGCGGGGGGCCGATCTCGGCGCGATCCGCGGACGGATCACGGTGGATGGCGTGCTGCGCGGCGAGGGCGTGGGCGCCGACCTGCTCGGCCATCCCTTCGAGGCGCTGTCCTGGCTCGCCGGCTCTCCCGCCGCCGCGGCCTTCGGCGGGCTCCGGGCCGGGCAGGTGGTGTTCCTGGGCTCCGTCACCCCGCCGATCTGGCTGGACGGCCCCTGCGAGGTGGCGGTGGAGTTCGACGTTCTGGGCCGCGTCGCGGCGCGCTTCGCCTAGCGAAGGGGCGCGCGCAGGCCGCCTGCGCCCCCAAAAACAAAGGGTTCCAAGGGCTCAAAAAGCCCTTGGCGGGGCGCCGGGGCAGGGCCCCATAGGCGCCAACTTTGGCTTGGCGGCCTTGCGGAATCGCGGCGGCGGCAGATGCGAGGCTCCGCCTCGCGCTCCGCCAGGGGCCCTGCCCCGTCGGACGCAGTGCGTCCGACCCCGCCAAGGGGCAGCGGCCCCTTGGAACCCCCCTGATTTGCTTGTTCTTTCTACTGACGCCGGTCCAGGGCGGCAGCCCTGGTTGTGGGGGGGTCGAACGCCGAAGGCGTTCGACGGGGGAGGCAACGCCTCCACCCGGGCCACCTCGCGCACCGTTGGGCGATAAGTTGGCGCCTATGGGGCAGAGCCCCGGCCGGAGCGCGAGGCGGAGCCTCGCCCCCTGTCGCCCCGGTCATCCCTGGTTCCAGGGCCGCTGCGCCCACATCGCCCGCAATTCCGTCTCCATCGCCATCGCCTGCGCGCGGAACGCGTCGCCGAGCACCGGCCGCAGCGGCATGGCCAGCCGGTCCGCCTCCCGCTGCCAGGCCGGGTCGGCGGCCAGGCTTTCGAAGGCGGCAAGCAGGCGGCCGGTGATCTCGGCCGGCAGGCCGGGCGGCGCGATGAAGCCGCGCGCCGCGCTGCCCAGCACGTCGATGCCCTGTTCGCGATAGGTGGCCAGGTCGGGCATGTTCGCCCAGCGCGCCGGCGCCGCCTGCCCCAGCCCGCGCAGCCGCCCTTCGCGCAGGAAGGGCAGCGCCTCGCTGACGTTCATCGCGGCGATGGCCACCTGGCCGGAGAAGACCTGCGGCAGCATCTGGCCGATGCCCGGGAAGGGCACATGGGTCAGCCGCGCGCCGGTGGCCGATTCGAAGCGGAACATGGTCAGGTGGTCGTCGGAGCCGATTCCGGTCAGGCCATAGGTCACGCGCTCGGGCTCGGCGCGGCCGGCGGCCACCACGTCGGCCAGGCTGCGGAAGGGGCTTTCGGGGCGGACGAACAGGGCGCAGGGGTCGTCCACCAGGTTCGCCAGGTAGGTCAGGTCCGCAAGGCGATAGCGCACCGCCCGCTCGATCGGGTGGGAGACGAGGCCGGGCATGGTGGTCGCGCCCAGCGCGAAGCCGTCCGGCGCGGCGTTGGCGGCGGCCTCGTGCCCCAGCTGCCCGCCGGCGCCGGGGCGGTTGACGATCACGAAGCGGGCGCCCGGCAGCAGGTTGGCGAGAAAAGGGGCGACGGCGCGCGCCATCACGTCGACGCCGCCGCCGGCGGAGAAGCCGACGAAGACCTCGATGGGGCGGGCGGCGGGCCAGGCGGCCTGGGCGGCGGCGGGGCGCGCGAGCAGCAGGGCGGGCAGGGCGAGCAGCGGGCGGCGGGGGGTCATGGGCGGTCTCCTGCCGCCGGGTCCAGCAATCGGCGGGCCAGGGGCGGGCGACGGGCCGCAGCGGCCGCCGCGGCGGGGACCCGCGACGGGGCGCGGCGCGGCGCCGGCTTCACGCTTCGGCAATGGGGTCGGGCGCAGTCTCGGCGGGCCGCAAGCCAACCCGCGGCGCAATCGCCAGGAAGGCGGCCCGAGACAGGACCGCCATGCGAACGGAAAGCTGGAACACCCTGCCCGAGGAGCTGCAGCTCGTCCTGTCGCGGGAGGCGCTGCGCCGCGCCGCCGAGACGCTGGCCGAGCATGCCGAGCTGCTGGCGGAGGAGATGGAACGCGGCACGCTGAACGACCGCGGCGGGCCGGAGGCGCTGCGCCTCTTCGCCGCGGTGGTGCGCGCCACCAATGACGACGCCTTCGGGACGGTGGGCCACGCCTGACGCGAAGCGCCGCGTGCGGCGGCGCTTCGGCAGCCGGGCGCGGGGCCTCTTCGCCGCGGTGGTGCCCGCCACCAATGACGACGCCTTCGGGACGGCGGGCCATGCCTGACGCGAGGCGCCGTGTGCAGCGGCGCTTCGGCGGCCGGGCGCGGGGCCGTCCTGCATGTGCAGGCCGAGGGCGCGCGGGACACAGGGCGTGGAGCACCGGGCCGGGCGACGCCGGGCCGGGCTGTGCTGACGACAGCCGGGCCGACCGCGGCCTGGCGGAGCCCTGGAGGCATCGCGCCGGGGGCTTGCCTGCGCCGGGACGCAGCGGCGGATGCAGGCGCGGCGCCCGGCCGCTGGCCTCACCTCCGTCGGCGTGCCGGTCGCGAGGCGCGGCGCGGGGCAGGCGTGCCGGCCGGCGGGCGGGGGCGGCGGCGGCCTCGCCGGCCCGGCGCGGCGCGCGCAGGCGACCGGCGGGACGATGATCGGCGCCGGCCGGGGCGCGAATGCGGGCCGGGCAGGCGGGTGGCACGGCGGCGCGGGGTGGCCAGGGCCGTCGGCCGCCGGGCAGGGCCGCGCCCGGCGGCTCAGCGCGGCGGCGCTGCCTCGAACAGCGTGGCCCGGAAGCCGCGGCGAGGGTCGGACCAGGGGGTGCCGGCCTCCACCCAGGCCGGGTCGTCGCGCAGCGCGGCGCGCGCGGCATCCGCCTGCGCGTCGCCCTCGCGGTCGGTGATGGCCAGCAGCACCAGCCGCGCATGGCCGGCGGCGCGGGCGGGCGCGGCGGCGGCATCGGCCCGGCGCAGCAGCAGCAGGGGCTGGTCGCGCGGCGCCTCGGCCAGCACGGCGCCGACGATGCCGACGCCGTCATTGCCGTGCGGCACCAGCAGCAGCGTGTCCGGGCCGAGCAGCGGCGCCACGGCCGCCAGCGCATCGCGATAGGGCTGGCGCGTCGCCGGATGCAGGGCCATGCCCGCGCTGCCCGCCGCCTGCACGGCCAGCACCAGCGCCAGCCCCGCCAGCGCCGGCCGGGGCCGCCGCTCCGCCAGCGCCGCCGCGGCGCCGGCCAGCAGCGCCGCGGCGAAGGGCACGGCGAAGGCCAGGTAGCGCAGCTCGATCGGCGTGCTGCCGCTGGCCGCCGCCAGCACCAGCAGCCCGGCCGAGGGCGCCGCGAAGCCGCCCAGCCACAGCCAGCGCGTGGGCCCGAGCATCCGCCAGCACCAGGCGACGGCCAGCGCCACGGCACCGAGCAGCGCCACCAGCCCCGCCGCGGCCGCCAGCCGCGCCGCGCCGTCCAGGTAGAGCGGCAGGCCGCCGAAGATGTTGGCGGCGTTGAACTGGCCGAGCAGCGCCAGGGCGGGCAGCGGCGCGAAGGGCTCGAACTGCCCGGGGCGGGACTCGCGCTGCGGCAGGAAGAAGGAGAGGTTGGCGGCCTGCACCGCCAGGAAGGGAAGCCCCGCCGCCGCGGCCAGCCGCAGCCGGTCGCGCCAGGGCATGGGCGCGACGAGCAGCCAGCCCAGCAGCGCCGCCGCCGGGAAGGCCGCCAGGTAGTTGGCGAAGGAAGCCAGCCCCGCCGCCAGCCCGCCGAGCCCCGCCAGCCCCGCCGCGCGCCGCCGCCACGCCAGCACGACGCAGAGCACCCCGATCCCGAGCAGCAGATGCGCCAGCGCGAAGCCGCGCGCGACGCCGCCGGTATAGGCGAAGCCGTAGGCGAGCGCGGTGGCCAGCCCGGTCGCCAGCGGCGGCAGCCCCGCCGCGCCCGCCGCCGACATCACCGCCGCGACGGCGCCGAGCGACAGCAGCACGGACAGCGCCCGCAGCGCCTCGACCGAACCGGGCCCCGACCCGCGCAGCGCGCCGGCGAGCCAGAAATAGAGCGGCGGGTGGACATCGGTCTCCCGCAGGTTCCGCGCGATCTCCGCCGGGCCGGCGACGGCGGCGAGCACGGGCGCGGCCTCGGCGGGGGTGAAGACGGCGTCGGGCCAGGCCGGGCGCGGCTCTGGCGAGGTCACCAGGCGCGTGTAGGTCTCGTCGTATTCGGTCGAGCGCAGCGCGGCGCCGGCGCCGAGCGCGAGCGCCGCGACGAGCAGCACCAGCGCGATGCCACGCCAGGTGACGGCGCGCGCGGGCGAGAGCAGGCCAAGGCCCATGCCGGGTCATCCCCCATGCTGGTCGGCAAGCCGCCAAGACGCGCGAGGCGCGGCCGCGATCCCGGGGGGCAGGACATCTTCTTGCGAGGGCGGATCGTCGGCGCCGGGGCCGCGATGGGCGCCGAGCCGCATCGCGGCGTTGAGCGGCGTGCCGCCAGGCGCTAGAGGAAGGCGCCGCCCCCGGGCGGCTGGTGGCCCGGCCCGTGCCCCTGCGGCGAAACCGCGCGGGCGATCGCGCCGGATCGCAAGGCGCCGCCTGCGCCGGGTTAGCACAGCGGTAGTGCAGCGGTTTTGTAAACCGAAGGTCGGGGGTTCGAATCCCTCACCCGGCAGGCCGCCGCGCGCCCTGCCGCGCGGAAGGCGCTTCGCCCCCCGCGCGGCCGCGTCGCATGGCGTCAGACCGGGTCGACCGGCCGCCCGCGCCCGGCGGTGGTGGCGGGACGGGAGGCATCCTCGCCCAGCCCCGGCGCCGCCGCCGCGCTGCCGGCGCCGAGCCCCATGCCGCCGCCGATCGCGCCGGCGCCGGCGCCCGCCACCCCCGGCATGCCGGTGCCGGCGGCACCCGGGCCGGCGACGTCGGCACCCGTCCAGCCATCCTTGCGCCAGTCGCCGGTGCGGGCCTGCATGTCGACCGGGTGGTGGCGGTCGAGGATCGCCTCGGCCTCGCCGACCCGCGCTTCCTCCGCACGCACCACCACCAGGTGGCCGCCGCGGCGAACGCCCTCGGCATAGGTGGCGCTGCTCTCCTCGCCCAGGCCGGCGCCGGCCAGCGCGCCGAGCAGCCCGCCGGCCGCCGCGCCCGCGCCGGCGCCGGCCGCCGCCGCCACCAGCCAGCCGGCCGCGACCAGCGGCCCGACGCCCGGGATCGCCAGCGCGCCGAGGCCCGCCAGCAGGCCCGCGCCGCCGCCCAGCACCGTGCCGAGCGTGGCGCCGGTGCCGGCGCCGGTGGCCGCGCCGGTGTCGCCGCGATACTCGCCGCCGCGGCGGCCGGCGCTGTCGCGCGCGGGCTCGCTCTCGCCGGCGCCGTCATCGGGGCTGCGGCCCATGTAGCTGACGTTGTCGTGGCCGAAGCCGGCCTGTTCCAGGTCCCGCACCGCGGCATGGGCGGCGGTGGAGGTGTCGTAGAGGCGGGCGATGCTGTGGGTGGCCATGCGTGGGATCTCCTGTGCGAAGGGTCGGGGCCGCGTCACGGGGTGGCGACGACGTTGCCCTGGAAGTCGAGTGCGACGCCGGTCTGCTGGCCGCCGCGCATGGCGCGGCCGCGCCAGATGCCCTGGTCGTCCAGCTGCAGGGCCTGCACGTCGTTGAAGCCGGCATCGCCCATGCGGGCGCGGGCCTGGCCCTCGGTGAAGGAATTGGCGCCCGGCACCGGGGCGGCGGCGGTGCGCGGCTCGGTGTGGCGGGTGGTCGCGGCCGGCGGCGTGGTGCCGGCGCCGCCGCCCTCGCCGGCGATGCCCGGCGTGGTGGTGCCGGTGGTCTCGCCCGTGGTGGCGCCGGTGGTGGCGCCGGTGGTCGCGCCGCCGGCCGGCGTGTCGGCGGCCCGGGGCTGCACCTGCGCCGTGCCGCGGCCGACATCCGGCTGGGCGGAGGGCGCGTTGGCACCGGTGCCGCCGGGGATGCCGCGGTCGGGGTTGGTGGCGCCCTGCGCCGTGGTCGGGCCGGTGCCCTGCTGGGCTGCCGAGCTGGTCGCCTCGCCCGGGCCCATCTGGCGCGGCGTGCCGGTGGAGAGGTTGCGCTGCACGGGCTGCGCCGGGTCCGCGCCCGGCACGGCAGCCTGGCCCACCACCAGCCCGCTGCCGCGCGGGCCGGGATAGGGCGCGCCCTGCGCGCCGGCCGGGCCATCCGCCCGCGCCCCGCCCATGCCGGGCGCGTCGCCGGCGCGGGAGCCGGGCACCATCGGGGAGGGGTTGACCTGCTGGGCGGTGACGCCCGGCAGATTGTTCGCCGCGCCCGTGCCCTGCGCGGCGCGCGAGCCCTCCGGCATCGGGGTCGGGTTGGCCTGCCGGGCCTCGGTGCCGGGGGCAGCGCTGCCGGCATTCGCCGGCGGCTGGCCGCCCTGCGACCAGGCGACGCCGCCGAGCGAGGCGGCGAAGACCGTCGCGAGGGCGAGTTGACGTATCGTGCTGCTGGCCTGCGCCATGCTGCGTTGTCCTTCCCTGTGTGTCGTCACGTGCGGCCCTGCGGCCGCGTGGGACCTCAACGGGATGGGCGGGCGGATGTTCGTCCCGCCCCCGGCACGGCGGCTCACAGCCCCGCGAGCGGAACGCCTTGCCGGGCGGTCACGCGGCGCGTGCGAGGGCCTCGGGGGCGGAAGGCCGGATGGGCAGCGGCTGCCGCGGGGCAGGCGCGGCGCGGTCCTCGACGCCGCGGCCGGGGCCGCCCACATTGGGCGCCATGAACGTCATCGCCCCGACGCCCGTGCTGTTCTACCCGCAGAAGCGGCCGGCGCCGCCTTCCGGCCGCGCGCTGAAGGTGGTTTCGCCCTTCGAGCCGAATGGCGACCAGCCCAACGCCATCCGCGACCTGGTGGCGGGGCTGGAGAGGGCGGAGCGCGACCAGGTGCTGCTCGGCGTCACCGGGAGCGGCAAGACCTTCACCATGGCGAAGGTGATCGAGCATGTGCAGCGGCCGAGCCTGATCCTGGCGCCGAACAAGACGCTGGCCGCGCAGCTCTACGGCGAGATGAAGAGCTTCTTCCCAGACAACGCCGTCGAGTATTTCGTGTCCTACTACGACTACTACCAGCCGGAAGCCTATGTCCCGCGCACCGACACCTATATCGAGAAGGACGCGCAGATCAACGAGCAGATCGACCGCATGCGCCATTCCGCGACCCAGGCGCTGCTGGAACGGTCGGACGTGATCATCGTCGCCTCGGTGTCCTGCATCTACGGCATCGGCTCGGTCGAGAACTATTCGCGCATGGTGGTGAAGCTGGAACGCGGCGGGAAGATCGACCGCGACGTGCTGGTGAAGGGCCTGGTGGAGCAGCAGTACCGCCGCAACGACGCCGCCTTCCAGCGCGGCACCTTCCGCATCCGCGGCGAGACGGTGGATGTGTGGCCGTCCCACCTGGAGGACCGGGCCTGGCGCGTCAGCCTGTTCGGCGACGAGGTGGAGGCCCTGCGCGAATTCGACCCGCTGACCGGCGAGATCGCGGGCGAGCTCGATCGCGTCAACATCTACGCCAACAGCCACTACATCACGCCGCGGCCGACGCTGCAGCAGGCGATCCGCGACATCAAGGTGGAGCTGAAGCAGCGCCTGGAATACCTGCACGCCGAGGGCAAGCTGCTGGAGGCGCAGCGGCTGGAACAGCGCACCACCTTCGACATCGAGATGCTGGAGACGACCGGCAGCTGCAAGGGGATCGAGAACTACAGCCGGTATCTCACGGGCCGGAAGCCCGGCGAGCCGCCGCCCACCCTGTTCGAATACCTGCCCGAGACCGCGCTGCTGATCGTGGACGAGAGCCACGTGACGGTGCCGCAGATCGGCGGCATGTATCGCGGCGACTATGCGCGCAAGACGATCCTGAACGAGTTCGGCTTCCGCCTGCCCAGCTGCACCGACAACCGCCCGCTGAAGTTCGAGGAGTGGGACGCCTATCGCCCGCTGACCGTCTTCGTCAGCGCGACCCCGGGCCCGTGGGAGATGGAGCGCACCGGCGGCGCCTTCGCCGAACAGGTGATCCGACCGACCGGCCTGGTCGATCCCGTCACGGAGATCCGCCCGGTCGAGGGCCAGGTGGACGACCTGCTGGCCGAATGCCGCACCGTCATCGGCAAGGGCGGCCGCGTGCTGGTCACCACGCTGACCAAGCGCATGGCCGAGGACCTGACCGAATACATGACGGAAGCCGGCATCCGCTGCCGCTACCTGCATTCGGACGTGGACACGCTGGAGCGGATCGAGATCATCCGCGACCTGCGCAAGGGCTTGTTCGACGTGCTGATCGGCATCAACCTGCTGCGCGAGGGGCTCGACATCCCCGAATGCTCGCTCGTCGCCATCCTGGACGCGGACAAGGAAGGCTTCCTGCGCAGCACGACCTCGCTGGTGCAGACCATCGGCCGCGCGGCGCGCAATGCCGAGGGGCGCGTGGTGCTCTATGCCGATGTGATGACGCAAAGCCTGAAGCGCGCGCTGGAGGAGACGGCGCGGCGGCGCGCCAAGCAGATCGCCTGGAACGAGGCGCACGGGATCACGCCCACCTCGATCAAGCGCGACATCTCCGAAGTGCTGCAATCGGTCTACGAGCAGGACTACGTCACGGTCGACGCGGTGGAGGGCGACGGCACGGCGCAGTTTGTCGGCAAGGACATCGGCGCAAGCATCGCCGAGCTGGAGAAGAAGATGCGCGCCGCCGCCGCCGACCTGGAGTTCGAGGATGCGGCGCGGCTGCGCGACGAGATCAAGCGGCTGGAGGCGCTGGAGCTCGGCCTGCAGCCCAACCTGGCCGGACGGCCGCTGCAGGCCGAATCCCCGCGTGGGCCAGGCAAGCCCGGGCGCGGCCGCAAGGAGGAATGGGCGCCCAAGCCGCTCGGGCCGGGCGGCGGCGGCTACGATCCGAAGCAGGCCAAAGGCGGGCGCGGGCGACGGCGCTGAGAGCCTGCCGCGGCCGGCAAGGCGCCCGCGCGGCCCGCGGCGGCGCCCTACAGAATGAACTGGGCTGCGGTCAGCACCGGCGTGCCTGTCAGCGTCAGCACGAAATCCGCCAGCCCATCCCCGGTGACGTCAGCCTCGAGGCTGAGGCTGCCGGCCAAGGCGAGGATGGCGATCTCGCCCGGCTGGCCGGTGAGCGCCCCCGCGGCCAGCACGAAGGCCTGGTCGCCGGGCTGGGTTGCATCCGCGTCGATCGCCGAGAGATCGATCCGGTCGCCCTCGATCACGCTGAAATCGGCGATGCGGTCGCGTCCCGGAAGGCCCGCGGGGCTGTCGCCCAGCGCCTCGAAGCGGAACAGGTCCGCGCCCGCGCCGCCGGTCAGCGCATCCCCGCCCGCCCCGCCGACCAGCACATCGTTTCCGCCGCCGCCCAACAGCGTATCGGCCCCGCCGCCGCCGGTCAGCACATTGGCCAGCGCATTTCCCGTCCCGCGCGCCCCGAGGCTGCCCTGCACGAGAAAATTCTCGATCCCGGCGCCGAGCGTGTAGCTGCCGGCGGTCCGCACCACCGTGTCGACGCCGCCGCCCTCCAGTTCCACCACCAGGTCCGCGATGCTGTCCACCAGGTAGACATCATTGCCCTCGCCGCCCACCAGCGTGTCGGTGCCCGCACCGCCGGCCAGCGTGTCCGCGCCCGCCCCGCCGGCCAGGCTGTCGGCGTCGTTGCCGCCCTCCAGGCGGTCATCGCCGGCGCCGCCGTCGATCGTGTCCGCCCCGTCCCCGCCACGCAGCAGGTCGCCTCCGGCGTTGCCGGCGAGCCGGTCCGCGCCGCCGAGGCCGGAGAGCGTGTCCGCCCCCCCTCCCCCGGTCATGACGTTGGCCATCGCGTTACCGGTGCCGCCGGTGCCAGTGCTGCCCTGCACGAGGAAATTCTCGATATGCGCACCGAGCGTGTAGGTGCCGCCGCGACGCACGGCCGTGTCGATGCCGCCGTCGGCCTCCTCGACCACCAGGTTCGCGACGGTGTCCAGGAGGAAGGTGTCGTCCCCGGCGCCGCCGATCAGCGTGTCGGCCTCCGCCCCGCCGCGCAGCGTGTCGGCGCCCTCGCCGCCGGCGAGGCGGTCCAGGCCGAGGCCGCCGACCAGGCTGTCGGCCCCGGCCCCGCCTTCCAGCCGGTCATTGCCGGCGCCACCATTGAGCGTGTCCGCGTCCTCTCCGCCATCGAGGCCGTCATCGCCGCCGCTGCCGGTCAGTGCGTCATTGCCGGCGAGGCCGCGGATCGTGTCGGCGCCGTCCAGCCCGTCGATGCTCTCGCCCCCGGCCGTGCCCACCAGCCTGTCGGCCCAGGCGGTCGGCACCTCCTCGCGCGGCTGGTCGGCGTAGAGCTGCGCCACCTCGGGACCGCTGAGCGCGGTGTCGTAGATGCGCAGCTCGTCCACCAGGCCGGTGTATCTCGATGGGCCGGGAGTTCCGCCGGGGTTCGTGGTCGAGCCGATGACGAAGGGAATCCCGTCGAGGTCGCCGCGGGCCCCGCTTATCCGCACCCGCGCCTCGAACTGTCCATCCACGAACAGATACAGAAAATCCGGATCGCGCACGGCGGTCAGCATGTGCCACGCGCCATCATTGACGGTGGTGGTCGAGACCGGATGCGGGCCGTATGTGCTGGAAGCGGCCCACGCCTTCGTCGGCGCGCCATTGTTGCCGACATCCACGTTCACGCCGATGATGTAGCCGTTGTTGATTTCGCCGAGGTGCCTGCTCAGCACGTAATCGCCTTCCGTCGAGGTCGTGCGGATCCAGACCGAGATCGTGTAGAGGTCGCCCAGCCGCAGCACGTCGCCCATGCTCACGAAGCCTGGCTGCGCGCGCGTCAGGCTGAGCGCATTGCCGGATACGCCGCCGGCGACGAAGGCCGGGCCGACGTCGGTGAACACCCCGTCGAGGTTCCCCACCCCGTCATGGACGACGGTGCCGCCGGTTTCGTCGAAGCTGTAGCTGGCCAGCAGCGCCATGGTCTCGTCCCCCAGCCCAACCGACGGCAGCCCCGGGGAGCGGTCGTCACATCCGCTGCCGCGTGCCGAAACCTTTTATACCCGGACGTTCTCAGGAAACGAAAGGAATGAAAGGAGGGCTGGCGGAGCCTTCGCGTGATGAGACGGATGGAGGCGAGACAGAGGAAGGCGAGCGCTGCGGCAAAGCTTCTCCCGGTCCCTAGCGAGGCGACGTCAGTGGTCGAGCCACCCGATGGCGCGCTCGACGGCCCGGCGCCGTCGCAGCACCGCGCGGCCGCAGCCGTCAGCGCTGAAACCGGCCGCGCGCGCCGCGACACCTTCGCGCAACACGCGAAACGCAGCACGCAAGCGTGAAACGGCCTGCCCTTTCTCCGCCACAACCGGGCGCTGTATTCGCAGTGCATCAAGTGCGTCAAAGGGGATCGCAATGCACTCTCTCAGCAACATGGCCGGCCGGTCGCGCGGGCTGGTTCGGGTGGCGCTGGCGGTGGCGATCGTTGCGCCGCTGGCGGCCTGCGATGGCCTGTCCTCCCGCCAGCAGCGGGCGGTGACCGGCGGGGCGGTGGGCGCGGCGGGCGGTGCCGCGATCGGCGCGCTGACCGGCGGGTCGGCGCTGACGGGCGCGGTGATCGGCGGCGCCGGCGGCGCGGCGGTGGGCGCGCTGACCGGCTCGAACCGGCGCTGACGCGGCGGGCAACGGCGCCGGCGTGCTGGCGTTCGCCCCCCGTCGGAGGGGAGCAGCTGGCATGGCCGAGCACAGGGGCAGCATCGAGGTGGGGCGGCCGGTCGCGGAGGTTTTTGGCTTCCTGGCCAACCCGCTGAACCTGCCGCGCTGGCAGCCCGCCTTCCGGGAAGCGTTCAGGGACGGGCCCGACCGGGTGCGGGCGATCGGCGGCGGCGTCGGCGCGAAGGGCGTCGCGGCGCATCTGCGCTTCGTCGCCGATCCGCCGGCGGGGCATCTGTGCTGGGCCGCGGCGTCGGGCGTGGGCTGTGCGGGCGATATGCGCGTGATGCCGGCGGAGGCGGGCGCAGTGGTGGAGGTGGTGCTGCGCCTTTCCGCCGCGGCGGAGCGTCCGAAGGCCTTGGCGGGGTGGACGGGCGATCCGGCGCTGGATGTCGCGGCGGCGCTGCGGGCCATGCTGGCCGCGATCCGGGAGGCCTGCGAGGACCGGCGGCAGGCGGTGGATGTGGTGTCCGGCGGCACGCAGCCGGTCCCCGGCGCCACCGACCCCGCCTGACGCCAACACCCGGGGTCCAGCGGCCCACTGGCCCCTGGCCGGGGGGTATCGGGGGGCGCGGAGCGCCCCCCGGGGAGTTGGCACGCGCATCGAGAAGGCCCGCCACCCGGCGCGCCCCCCCCTCACCGCGCGATCCCGCACTCCGACAGCAGGGAAGCGGCGTTGCCGCGCGCCCCGTTCGCCACCTGGGCCACGCGCAGCGAATCCTGCGGCGGCAGGGTGCGCACCAGGCAGGTGGTGAGCGCCGTCATGTCGAGCGTCGGCCCGCAGCGCAGCGCGGCGCCGGCGACGCGCTGGCAGAATTCGCGCTTCTGCTCCGGCGTCTCCCGCTGGCCGCCGAGCCCCGGGATGCCGCCCGGCAGCGACAGCCCCCCGCCCGAGCCACCGCCGCCGCCCGGCAGGCCGAGCCC